>CAZECQ010000227.1:0-4342 GCA_964510545.1 uncultured Pirellulales bacterium
GTTGTGGTTCAGTTAGCAAAAGAAGAATACCCACCCATAACTGAGGGATTACAAATTTTTTATTTTTTTACTTGACTTTAGTTTAACAGCCTGCTAATATGGCTTTAGATACCTAAGGTTGTTAAACGATTTGAAAGGAGAAGGATGAATTAGAAGAATAGGAGAGAGATATGATGAAAAAGTTTTTAGTTTTAGGGGTTGTTTTGGCTCTTTCCTCATCGGCGATGGCAGGGCTTGTGGAACTGCGGGTTAATCCAGATGATGCTTTACTATCGTTTGAGCCCAGTACCACAATTACGATTGAGGTTTATGCGACAGGGTTTTACACCGAGTATCCCGGCGACACCATTGGTTTTATGGATATTTCCTCGATGCAGACTGATAATGGCGGCACAGCTTCTTCGCCGTCATTGCATACCGCACTCCAACCCGGAGTCGGCACTAGTCCAGGCGAGGTTTTGAATGAGGGAGGGATTTTGATACAGGATATTCGCGGCTATATAGAGCAGGGCGATTATGTAGGTGTTTATCCCTTCCCGGCGGTTCTTTATGAGTTCGAACTACACATTCCGGACCTGCCGTATTCGACCATAATCACAATCACGATGGACGGTCTGGTCATCAAGAACCTTGGATATAATGACCCTGTACCGGATTATACTGCAGAAGACACGTTGGAAATCCACGTAGTACCTGAGCCGATGACCATTGCGTTACTCGGCCTGGGTGGACTCTTCCTGCGTCGTCGCAGATAAGACCAAGACAACAGACAATTAGTTAAAAAAGAGGCAGGTCTTCCGACTTGCCTCTTTTTCGTTTAAACACCCAAAATAAGCACTCAGCCATACTTGTTCCAATGAACATAGACGCTTAATTTGCGTCTTAATGGTCCTTGGCAACCAATCCGATTGACCGGAAAAGCCCTGGGGAATTGCCCAGTAATTTACTTGACTTTGGTGTTAATATCGGTCACTCTGGATAAGTGGCCCGGATAGTTGAGAAAATTTAAAGAATATTGAAGATACCTGTACATAAGGGGTTGGCAATTATCTGCGCTGAAAATCAGTGGGATTATTTGTAGAAAAAAAACCTTGTTTTTAGAACAAATATCTGCATAATAATGAAATGGCAGGTTTCGATTTTGGCTGAAAGTGTTTACCAAAGGAAGATAAGGAAATAGACATATAGCAGATTCGATTAGACTGTGGTATCTTTGCCGGATGTTAGTTACTCTGGGGTCTCAGAGAAGCAATGCTTGTGCTGGTTAAATTCAGGATTCGAGGCAATTTGAGGTTTCTTTCGCATATCGAAACCGTTAAGGTTTTTCAGCGGGCATTTGCAAGAGCAGGCGTAAAGGTGCAGCACAGTCGGGGCTTTAATCCCCGTCCTAAGCTATCACTGCCTTTGCCCAGAAGCGTAGGGGTAGAGTCGGATGATGATTTATTGTCTCTTCGAGTAGAAAGGCCGGTTGCCCAAACGCAAAGTAATGCGTTTGGGGGCCCCAGCCCGGACAGGGGCGGTAGTCAATCGGGAAGTTTCGATGCCGAAGCTTTCAAGGCTGAACTGTCGGGCCGACTGCCTGATGGGTTGGAGCTGCTTGCAGTTGATGTCGCGCAAACTGAGACACTGCCTCAACCGAAAGGCGCTACTTATGTGCTGGCGGTCAGACCTGAATATCTTGATGATGACTTAAAGGCTAATATTGAGCACTTGCTGGAAAGTAAAAAGCTTAATCTCCGGCGGCGAATAGATGCAAAGGGCAATACCCGTAATTTGGATGTCAGGGGTTTTTTGAAATCGATAGAACTTTGTAATCAAAACATTGTGGTTGAATGTAAAATCTCTTCAGCCGGCTCGATACGGGTTGATGAGATTTTGAAGTTACTCCAATTGGATGTGGATAAGTTGGCGGCGCCTGTCAGGCGTACTAATGTGCAATGGCAGTAGTGTAAATTGATAAGGACATAAGTTGCAGTTTAACTGTGAACTTTTGCACTTATGCGCTTGTGAACTTTATTGAGGATAAAACAATGGCAAGAGAGATGCTGATAAATGTGGCAGAAAGTGAAGAGTGCAGAGTAGTGGTGATGGAAGATGGTTCGCTCGAAGAGCTGTATGTGGAAAGGGCGGGTCTGGACAACTATGTCGGCAATATTTACAAAGGCAGAGTGGTAAATGTCGAGTCCGGCATACAGGCGGCATTTATAGACTTTGGTTTAGGCAAAAACGGTTTTCTACACGTCAGCGACCTTCATCCCCGATATTTTTCTATAACCGGCTGCGGCGACACCGAGAAAATCGGGCGGAGAAAGGCACTTAAAGAACGGCTGCCTATCCAGAAGTGTCTTCATAAGGGCGATGAAGTTATCGTACAGGTAACCAAAGGAGGGATAAAGACCAAGGGGCCTACGCTGAGCACATATCTTTCACTGCCGGGAAAGTATTTGGTTATGATGCCTTGGATGCGAAGGCAGGGCGTCTCGCACAAAATTGAAGATGTTGATGAGCGAAGAAGACTCATGCAGATTCTTGATGAAAGTGAACCGCCAAGAGGGATGGGTTTTATTATCAGAACAGCCGGCCAGGGATGCTCAAAAAAAGATATTCAAGATGACCTCAGATATCTCGGACGATTATGGAAAGCTATTGAAAAGCGAATGGAAAAGGATGAAGCTCCCAGTGAGATTTATCAGGAATCGAGTCTGGTCATTCGAACCTTGAGGGACGTTTTTAACAGCAAGATAAGCAAAATAATCTGTGATTCGGAAAGTGTGGTTCGCAAAACCAGGGTTTTCCTTTCGCAGGCATACCCGCGTTTCAAACGAAGGGTCGTGTATTATGACGGTAAAGTCCCTTTATTTCACAAATATAAGATTGAGGATGAGATTGCCAAAGTTCAATCCCGTATGGTAGAGCTTAAAGGCGGTGGTTCAATCGTAATAGAACAGACCGAAGCGTTGGTCTCTATTGATGTTAACAGCGGGCGGTACCGCAGGCAGAAAAGTGCCGAACAGACCGCTTACAAAATCAATATAGAGGCAGCTGCTGAAATCGCACGCCAGTTGAGACTGCGGGACCTTGGCGGATTGATAGTCTGTGATTTTATTGATATGCGCAGCGACAAACACCGCAGAGATGTGGAAAAAGCTTTTCGTGCTGCCGCCAAAACCGACCGTGCTCGTTCCAAGATATTGAGGATAAGTAAGTTCGGCGTCGTCGAAATGACCCGCCAGAGAATGCGCCCTTCCCTGCAGTCCAGCATATATTTGGCTTGTCCGCATTGCGCAGGTTCCGGCGTTATTAAAAGCCATGAGTCATTAGCTGTTGAGATTGTCAGATTATTAAATCTCTCGGCGGCAAAAGAGCAAATCAAGCGAATTGAACTGCTTGTTTCGCCGGAAGTGGCCGACTATCTACAGAACGAAAAGAGAAATGTAATCACACATTTGGAGCAGGTCAGCGAAAAACGCGTGTTCATTCATTCTACTCCGAATTATTCCGGCGAAAAACACAGCCTGGTTTGTTACAACGAGCGCGGAAGTGTGGTAAAGTTATAATCTCGAAGCCGCCCGGCAAAGCCGAAAAGCCAGGCTGGTTCTGTTTTCGTGATTTGTCGCAGCTACCCAGCTACCACGCTAAGCATATTTACGCTTGACGAGGTCGATTGCTTAGTTAATACTATTAACAACTGTTTTTAGTATAAAGATTGAGGAGTCAAAAAAGATGGAATTCGACCTTGACTATGCACGCAGAGTAATAGACAGTGAAGCTGAAGCGATAAAGTCTGTAACGCCGATTGTAGATGAGTCGTTCGCCAAAGCTGCAGAGATGATGTATAACTGCACCGGCTCGGTAATAGTCAGCGGCATTGGTAAAGCCGGTATCATCGGGCGCAAAATAAGCGCAACCTTGGCATCCACCGGCACGCCGAGCCATTTTCTTCATCCGGCAGAGGCCGTCCACGGTGACCTGGGCAGACTGCGCAAAAATGACATAGTGATTGTTCTAAGCCACGGAGGCGAGACGGATGAGATCACCCGCCTGATTAACCTCGTCAAGCAGCTTCAGATTAAGCTCATAGCTGTCACCGGCGATATAAATTCGACTCTGAGTAAGCACAGCGATGTGGTTTTATGTATGGGAGAAATGACTGAGGCCTGTCCGCTCGGTGTTGCACCAAGTGTTTCTACCACTTGTATGCTGGCAATCGGTGATTCACTTGCCCTTACTATTATGAAGGCACGTAATTTCAGTGTTGAAGATTACGTCAGATACCATCCCGGCGGTTCGCTCGGCTCAAAATTAATGACCGTTGAGCAGTCAATGATGTTCAAACCCGGCG
>CAZECQ010000228.1:0-4290 GCA_964510545.1 uncultured Pirellulales bacterium
CCGTGTGCTTTAGCGATAATCAACGCAAAAGGAATCGAGCCGAGTAAATATGCAGCAATAATCAGAAGGATGAAATTTAACATTATCATCTCCGTTTTTCGATTATATCATCGTACAGAGACATTAACTGTTTGGCAAGGCGGGTGGTGGAAATATTTTCCCTGAGGTTGTCATCAAGTATGGCCTGTGATGCCTTTTGGATGTTATCCGTATCTGCGAAATAGCTGATGGCCTGAGCAAGGGCGGGAATGTTTTCAGGTGAGTCAATGAGCTTTCCGTGACGATTGTTTACGAATAAATCGGCAGCGCCATTGAATTTGGTGGTAATCACGGGTTTTCCGGCTGCGAGTGCCTCAAGGATGTATCTGCTTGAGGGGTCATAAAAAGTCGGCAGAACAGCGACATCAACTATTGAGAGGGCATTTTGAATGTGTCGGATTTTTCCCAGAAAAACAATTTTCCTTTGCACATTGTGCTTTCTTGCCATAATCCGGTATTTGTATGATTTTGCCCGGCCTGCAATGATTAAATAAATCGGTCGAGACGTATGAATGTGAGCGGCCAGCTGCATTGCTTCCAATAAAACAGCCAGTCCTTTTAATCTGAAGTTGTGCGCGACGAAGAGGAAAAAGACGGGGTTTTCGGCCTCTTTAAGGCCCAATCGGGTCAATATCTGTTTTCTGAGTCTTTCGGCTGCGGCGGTGTCGATTCGTTTGTGTATTCTTACGCCGTTCGGTATAACGGCCAGCCGATGTGAATCGGTTCGATAGTGTTTTTTGAACTGGTCTGCGACATACTGTGAAAGTGCTGCGATAACCGGGCCATCAGGATTTTTGCACAGTTTTCGTTCAGCCCACAAAAGTGTCGTCCGGCGGAAGTTTGTGTAAGAGGTCATTCTTTTATAATATTCAATAAGCCTGCTGCGGTAACTGGCTGCGTTACGCAAAATGGATTCGGCATAGGTCCCGCCACGAGGCTGATACACATCGACAAAGTCAAAAGGCAAAACGCTGTGCACTATGTCATAGTGGTTTTCCGCGAGATGCTTTTTCAGGGCTTTTTCGAAAGTAAAATAACCGGTTCGTTTTCCGGGATGGTTTTGACAGAGAATATGGATGTTTTTGGCTTTTGTCTGGCCTTTTGCGGTAAGTATGTGTACCTGAAGACCGAGAGATGACAGTGCGGTTGAAAGTTCAAAAACCGAGCGTTCGGCCCCGCCGAGCGCTATGTTCGCCCGCTCTATTATAATTGCGATTTTTTTATTCATCGCATAATTATAACTCAAATCCTGTCAGTTTTCAAATGGGGCAGTTCTACCATGCTTAATATCGTGTCTTGCTATCCGCTTTGCCTTATTAATAACTTTGCGGATAAAGGCCTTATCTTTGACGGTTAGTTTACTGCGACCGGCAAGGGCAAAGTAAAAACGCAGCCGGTCTGTTCCTGAGAAAGAGTTGCCGGGCGCCGAATAATAAACCTGTGCAATGTCTTTTACCCTGAAGCGCTCTGCGAGCAGGAACGGTTTAAAGGCACGGGCCAGGTCTATCAGGTGGAACCGGCCGTCGTCGCTGTAAAATATGTGAGAGAGATAAAGGTCACGGTGACGGTAATTTGTTTCGTGAAACTTTTTAATAAAAGCCGCCAGCCGCCTTATAAAATCTCTTCGCATTCTCAGGTTTTCTGCTGTGGGCGGCGCGTTGAAATAATCTGGCAATTTCCGCTCGAGGGATTCGGCGTTCGGGATTTTTTCTGTTATGCAGAAACTTCTTTTTTCAAAAAGTCGGCCCCACTGAAAGCCATAGGCAATGGTCATAGGCGTGTTTATGCCCATAGCAGTTAATTTGTCTGCCGGTTCGAAATCAAGTAAGCCGCAGCTTATTCGCCTGTGAGCACTCAGCCAGTTTCTAAACTGGACAGAAACCGGTGGCCGGTCATAGCGTTTGAGAAACAATGTAGTCTGCGGCGAATCTACTTGAAACTGCAGACGGCTTCGATGCTTTGAGAGATTGTCTTTTGTGAGATTTGTGCCGGTGTTAAAATCAAAGACTGCATCGATAGAAGTCAGGCCTAACCGGCTAAACTGGCGTTCGTAATCAGCATCAATGAAAACTGATTTTGAGATTTCTTTAAATTTTTGCGGGACTCTGGAGATTGGTTGTCGCTGGTCATTTTCTAATAACTTTTTTGCAGCGTCACAGACCATCTCTACAGTAATTGCCTGCATACAGAAATGTTGCTTTTCTTTGCAAACAGGCCTTGCGCAGGGAGCACAAGGGACATCGCCGATTATTTTAATTTCATTTTCACAGCCGGTATCCGTCCAAGCAGGGTCATTCGGCCCAAAGAGAGTGATGAGCTTGCGCCGCAGCGCTATTGCTATATGTCGAGGGCCTGTATCGTTGGTTATTACCAAATCGGCGATGGAAAAAAGTGATTTCAACTGGCCAAGCGTTATAGGCGTCTCTGCCAGGTTGATGAGTCTGCGGCCAGCTAACTGACATATTTCTTTTGCGACTTTCATCTCGAGAGGGGCCTGTGAGACCGAGACAACAACCGTTGCGTTATAAGTGGAAATCAGCCAATCTGCGGTTTGAGCAAACCTGTCACCGGGCCAACATTTACTTGGTCCAAATGCTCCGCCGGGAACGAGAACGATGATAGGACCGGTGGAATCGAAAAGTTCCGGCAGCCTGCTCTGCAGGTTTTGTTTTTCCCGTGGGTCAACTGATAACTCGAGGTTTCTCTCGGGGGTATCGGCACCCAATGAAGAGGCGATTTCGAGATAATAGTCAATCATAGGAAAGGGCCTGAATTTGCCGGCGGATATTTTTGGAGGATGGAGTTTGTGTGTAATCATAACTGCCCTACCCTGGCGCGAATAACCAATGCGGGATGGTATCCCTGCAAGAAAAACGGCCAGGGCCGAAGCAAAAGAATTCTTGAAAAGAATTGCATGTGTGAATTTGTGCGGTCTGAGAATATTCGCAATCGCAAACGGATTGTTGCTTTCCTGCTGGAGCCATACATCGTTAAATCTGGAGGGCGAGAGGACCTCTCGAACGACAGGGTTGGCAAAAAAAGTTATTTGAGAAGTCTTGAAATGTTGACGTATGACCCGCAAAGCCGGCGTGCAAAGAACAGCGTCACCCACAGGAGAAGGAAGCCAGACTAAAATCTCGAATCTCTTATCCTGCATTTCATATCTCGTCGGACACCAATTGAACTTAAGGGCTTGCATTGGTTTGCATTTTACAAGTTCCCAAGTACTTTTTTCGATATTTGTGGCCCTGCAATAAGAAGTAAAACAGGGTTTTACTCACTGGTGCGGGATGTTTTATACCTTTCTATTTTTGTTTCTGCATTATGTAGAAAGTAAGTGCCATAACCTGAAATACCAGAGCAAAGCCGAGAGTGATTAAAACCGAATTCTGCTGCCTTACCGGGTTCATCAGAAAGTAAATACTTATCAACAGGCAAAATAAAACAATAACCTGCACAATTCCGGCCATCATTCTCATTATTGAAAATTCACTAAATATTTCCTGCCGCTGCATATTTTTCAACTGTTCGAGAATATTGCTTAGCAACTGCCGGGTTGTTTCAGAACTAATGTCAGCAGTTTGGGGATTGGTGGGCTGGAGTTGTTCGGTAATCTGCTCAGTCGGTTGAGTTTTAGACGCTGGGGTCGATTCGGCCGCCGTTGCGGGTTTTGCAAATGAACGATTGTATTTTTTTATGATATTCACCGCCTCCTTTATGTTCACAGCCTTGAAGTCCGGCTCTACTTCGCTAAACTCCGACAGTACATTCTGAGAAGTGTGGCCTATCAGTATGGTTCTGCAGCCTGCCAGCAAACCGGCCTCAATGTCATGGCTGCTGTTTCCGATAATCCAGGATTTGCCAAGGTCGAAAGCAAGTTCTCCGGAAGCAAGCTGGAGCATTCCGGGTTTCGGTTTTCTAAGGTCGCTTTCTTTACGGTACTTTGGCACAACTCCATCAGGGTGATAGGGACAATAGTAAATTTTATCTAAAGATGCATGTTTTTCGGCCAGAAGTTGTTCCAATCGATTGTGAATTTCACCAAGAACCTCCTCGGTAACAATTCCCCTCGCGACAGCGGATTGATTGGACACAACAACCAGCTTATAGCCCATAGCTCGAAGTTCGATAAGTGCTTCGGCTGTGCCGTCCATCAACTTTACCTGGTCGGGGTCGTTGATGTAGCCGGAGTCCTTAATTAAGGTGTCATCACGGACAAGGAATATTGCTTTGTTAGACATTTTTATCTGA
>CAZECQ010000229.1:0-4256 GCA_964510545.1 uncultured Pirellulales bacterium
GGTTGACGGCCAGCTTAACGTTACAACTCTTTATGATGTGACGTTCAAACAGGCGCTGGATGCTATTCTGGGCTACCATTTCAAGTATGAGCGGGACGGCAATTTCCTCAAGGTGTATACCGCTGAAGAATACAAAAAGATGAAGGAAGACAAGAGCCGGATGGTTAACAAGGTCTTCACGCTGTATTACATAAGCTCTGTCGAAGCGACAAAGCTTGTTACTTCTGTATTGAGCAGTGCGGGCAAAGTTACAGCCAGTTCTCCCGCAGAGACGGGGATATCCACAGGCAAGCAGGGTATATCCGGCTCAGAAGCAGGCGGAGACAGTATGGCACTACACGATGCTATAGTGGTGTATGACTATCCTGAGAATATTGCCGAGGTCGAAAGGGTGATAAAATCTATTGATGTCAGGCCTATGCAGGTACTGATTGAGGCAACTATTCTAAGCGCGACCTTAACCGAAGGGATGCAGTTTGGCATCGACTGGAACCTGCTCAATGGAGTTGCTCTTGATGGTACAGATGCGACGGGAGGGACGGCAGATGGGGTCCTCGGCGGCTTCATCGAAGGTTCCCAGACGGCGGGTCTGACGCCCATTGGCCAGGTAGCAGCGGGAGTTGCCGGTACAGCTCTGGAGATAGCAGGCTTTGCAACTGGAACCAGCGGGTTGAGAATCGGTATATCAAGCGGTGATTTGGTGGGATTTATAACAGCTCTGGAATCGGTTACCGATGTTACGGTTCTTGCAAATCCCAAAGTACTGGCTTTGAACAAACAGATGGGAACGGTCTTTATCGGGACAAAACTGGGTTACAGAGACCGAACCACGATTTCCGACACAGGTCAGGCCACGGTTGGTGAGGTTCAATTCCTCGATACCGGTACCAAACTTTCTTTCAGACCCTACATAGGTAATGACGGCTACATTCGTATGGATATTTATCCTAAAGACAGTTCCGGTGAAATCGATAGTGATGGCATTCCACAGGAGACCACAGCAGAATTGCATACAAACATAATGGTTAAGGATGGCCAGACCATTGTAATCGGCGGATTGTTCCGGGACGCTGTAACTACGACACGGTCGCAGGTACCGTTGCTTGGCGACCTGCCGCTTGTTGGGGCTGCTTTCAGAGGCACCACCGATAGAGATGTGCGTCAGGAAGTAATAGTTATGCTTACGCCCCATATTATAAGCGAGCCGTCTGAGACAAATGCTGATGCCAGGGCTGAAGATATCAGCCGTAAAAGAATCGGTGCAAAAGAAGGACTGCAGTGGATAAGCAGGTCACGACTGGCGGAAGACCATTACGCAGATGCGGTGCAATACCACCTTGGCGGATATAACCTGTGTGCACTGCATGCAGTTAACTCGGCGCTCGAAATCCGTCCGACATATCTGGAAGCGATTCGGCTGAAAGAAAAAATCATCGGTGAAACGGACCCGAATGGCGTAGCAACAATAGAAAGGAATATGCTCAATTTAATTGAGCAGGAGCAAGCAAGTATGTGGCGGAGGAGATAAATACTTGATGATTGAGTGCTGATTATTGGCTGAAACTTAACTGAGGATGGTGTTTTGAAATCCGGAAGAAACTTATATGTGATAATTGCAGGTGTTTTGGTTTGCAGCCTGCTTTTAGTTAGTGTTACCGAGTGGCAGTATTCTGGCATCGGAGCAGGGTGGCGCTTTGGAGGGAATGTGCCAGGTTGGCGTTTCGTTACGCTGACGTGTTATATCGCAGGGGCTGTGGGCGTGATTTGGCTTAGCTGGTATTGGCTAAGAGTAGCTGGGGCAATCACGTCCATAGCCAGACTGCTCGGTGAGCATACGGTTGGAGTAACAGGAATAAACGAAGTGGAGAAATCGGTTGAAAGGCATCTTGATGAGAGTTCCAGTTATACCAATTCGCTAAAGGAGCAAATTAAAGAGCTGCAGGTTCAGGTTCAACTCTCACAAAGGCAAAAAAGAAACACCGAAGCAATTATATATGGTATTCGTGACGCTGTTCTTGTTATTGATGAGTTTGATAAGCTGTTGATGGCCAATGAGACGGCGGGAAAGCTTTTCAAATTCGATTACAGGAAGTCGCAGTTCAAACCCATCAGTGAGTTGATAGACGATAACGAAAGTGGGTTTATAGATTTTCTGCGCCAAAGCAGGCAAAGCAAAACACGGGCAGCAAGGCGTGAAATCACGTTTTCAAGGGATTTTACAGCAGAAAAAGAGCCCAGTACCTTCGATTGCATTGTTTCCTGTGTTCACGACAGTAAAGAGCAGGCCTGCGGAGCGGTGGCGGTCTTACACGATATTACACGGGAAAAAGAAGTTGCGCAGATGAAAAATGATTTTGTAAGTCATGTCTCACATGAATTAAAGACCCCTCTTGCTTCTATTACTGCCTATTCGGAGATGCTGCTTGACGGCGAGGCGGACGATGAGGATACGAGAAAAGAGTTTTATTCAGTGATTCAGAACCAGGCCCAAAGGTTGAATCGGCTGATAGAAGATATTCTGAATACCTCGCGCATAGAGTCGGGGCTGATAAAGGTGAATAAAAAGCCTGTCAGTTTGACAATAGTAATAGAAGAACAGTTACAAATGATAAAAAGCTATGCTGAAGAGAAAAACATTACTGTATCGTGGGGGGCGGGTGAACAGAAGCCCATTGTTTTCGACCAGGTGTATGTTGACAGGGATATGATTTCTCAGGTTGTTGTTAATCTGCTAAGTAATGCAGTCAAATATACCAAACAAGCTGGCTCGATAACAGTTGAGAGCCAGGTTGATGAAATAGCATCAGTAGCAAGGATAAGTATAACCGATACCGGTGTCGGTATTCCTGAAGATGAACTCGACCATGTGTTTGATAAGTTTTACAGGGTTGGCGTAAACAAAAAACAGGCAAAAGGGACAGGATTGGGACTTAACCTTGTTAAGCAGATAGTGGAAAAAATTCACAACGGCCGGGTGTTTGTTGCAAGCCAGGTTGATGTTGGCAGTACGTTCGGATTTGAATTGCCTTTGGCGAGTGCAGAGGCAGTTAAACCACAGCCAACAGCAAGCAGAGGATAACAGCGAATAATTTTTGGAGGTAAAGTGATGGCAAAGAAGAAAGTATTGGTTGTTGATGATGAGATTCACATCGTCCATGTTGTGGCGATAAAACTTCGTAATAATGATTATGAGGTTATAACAGCCGAAAACGGTTCGGAAGCATTTAAGCTGGCCTGTGAGGTTAATCCTGATATTGTCGTTACGGATTTTCAGATGCCGGTTATGACAGGGCTTGAACTGGTGGAAAAGCTCAGGCAAACCGAACAGATGAAAAATACACCGGTGATTATGCTGACAGCCAGGAGTTTCGCCATAGAGGACGAGCAAAAAGAAAACCTGAGGATATCAGAATGTCTTAGCAAACCTTTTAGTCCGAAAGAGTTGTTAAGGAGCATTGAAGATATTCTTTATACCAGAGCAACGGTCGAGGAAGGTTGCGAAGATTTGTAAGAAGGTTTTGTGGATTAAAGGAAAACTATGCTGGAAACAGTGGAGAATAAGTTGAGTTCATCACAGCTGCAGAAGTTGGAAGACTTTGGTGCCAGGGTGAATAAATTCGGCGTCAATTTTGCAGTGTGCAATTCTGACGGTGAAGTTGTTTTGCTTTGTGAGGCAGACATATTTAGCAGCGACTGCGGGCGGCTGGCTGAATACAGCCGAATGGCCTTGGAGCAAAACGATGACCAGAGCCATCCTGAGAATAGCAATGGCGTATGCTGTTTTGGTAAAAAAGACCAGGTATTGGTTGTTGTTCTAAGGTTCGGCAGTAAAGCTGCCGTGGCAGCCCTGATTGACTTTGGCGATGAGACGGCAGATAGTAATGAAATGTCCATCAACAAAGATTGTAGGCCGGATGAAATTCTCCCGGAGATGCTTGTGCTTTTGGCCGAAAGTTTTCAGGCCTGCAGCAAAGCTGAAGCACAAATTGAAATGATTGGCACTGAGTTGTCACAGACGTACGAGGAACTGGTGTTGCTTCACAAGCTCAGTTCTAATATGAAAGTTACTGAACAGGACGCCAATTTTCTGCAGATGGCTTGTGATAGCTTAACTGACATTGTCAGCGTCGAGGGAATTGCAATATTGCTTGAGAGGGCTGTAGATAAAGAAAAGCAATTGGTTCTTGCGGCAGGTTCCGGGTTGATAGATATAGATGAGCGGTTCTCGGCTATTTTGTACAGCCGATTGGTGGAGG
>CAZECQ010000230.1:0-4231 GCA_964510545.1 uncultured Pirellulales bacterium
GGACGTGCAGTCAGGAAACAACAACGAAGTAATCACCCGAAATAACCGCTAAAAGCACTTTTCTTGCATAATTTGACACTTTTTGACGCTTTCTTTCATTTTCTTGTGTTATTTCGTGCCCTTCGCGGTAAATAAACCTAATTTTGACTTTTCATTTTTAATATTTAATCTTCTTTTTTTCGTGTCCTTCTTTTCCTTCATGGTCCAAAAAATCTGTGTTTATCTGTATTAATCTGTGTCAAAAAACTTTGTGTCTTAGCGCCCTTGCGCCTTTGCGAGAGGCAATTAATCTGTCCGATTTTGAGCGTAGTAGAATCAAATGCGCAGGTACTTAATAGTAAAAAAATCGAATTTTTAAATTTTTTTACCCCTTTCCACACAACAACTTACAAACCTTAACTATCCTAAAATCACCCGAATTTTCGCACCAAACGCGCAGGTTCATCTAATTATGGGGAGCATGTTTTTTACCCCCCCCTTAAAAGTAAATACTAAATTAAGGATAAGTTATAATGACCACCAAACCTCAACACCACCTGTCGCGGTGTAGCCTCTGGCGAAGCCGGATACCTCCTCTACACCTGTCGAGAGTCCTCTACAAATTCACCCTTTTTATGCAAAACAAACCCAATTTACCTCGATTTTGCGCCAAAAACGCCTATTCCGAAGAAAAACAAAGCCAATTCAAACCCAATCAAGCCCAATTTCAAGGCAAATATGCCCAAAACAAACCCAATCAAACCCAATTTTTCACGTCTTTCATCTTACCTTATTTGCCCATTCACCCCAATCAAACCCAATCCCAAACCACCCCCCTTTGTCGCGGCGTACCCCTTAACGAAGCCAAACCCAGCACCTCCTCAATTCTTCTCCGCCTTCCTGTCCGTCGTAGCTTCAGCGAAGACGGAAGCTTTATGCGAAGGCGTATTGATTTTGATTTTGCCGTAAGGTATCCTGTGGACTGCGGATTAACTTTTGACTTTATTCTCTATTCACTAAACGGCCATCTTATTTTCTTCCAATTATGCCGGCGAAAAAACGAATAATCGCGTGTAATTAATTTATTGACATACATTTAAGTTGTTGTTAAAATTTGCCTTGTTAATGGTTACTGGGGGGTGGTTATGACGTTGAAAAAATATGATTGACACAAATACACAGCAGGAAAGCAAAAAAGAAAATCCACAGGAATTTTCAGCGACCCTGTCCCTTTTGCTCACGTTTCGCAGACCTCTGATTATAATTGCTCACATTGTTGCTTTCGCCGCCTCTTTGATGCTCTCCTTCCTGTTGGCATACAATATGCAATTCAGACGCGATTGGCTTGTAGATATTTACCCGATTTTGTTGTTATTCTTTCTCATAATCAAGCTGATTATCTTCGGATTATATAGACAATATCACGGCTGGTGGCGATACGTGGGAATTTCCGACCTTATTGGAATATTGCGAGCTTCGCTTGTCAGCACTTTGATAATTGTCGGTTTGTGGTGGGTAACACTGAATATACCATCTGTTCGCAGGCAGTTTCAAAATATAGCCAGGGTCGGGCAGGGTGTATTTATGGCGGATTTGTTTATCACTTTTCTGCTGCTGGCCGGTCTCAGAATGATGACGCGACTATATTACGAGGAGTTTCGCACCATCGAGAGCAGCCGGCTGAAACGATTTTTAATAATCGGGGCAGGCGATGCCGGTGAAGCACTGCTAAGGGAAATTCACCGGATGCCAGTGGCCCAATACGAAGTGATTGGCTTCATCGACAATAACGCCGCAAAACAAGGTCTTAATATCCACGGAATCCCGGTAATTGGCACTGTTGAACAGTTGCCGGAAATCTGCAAAAACCGTAATATCGAAGAAATCGCTATTGCGATGCCCTCGGCAACACACCAGCAGCTAAGACGTGTTATTCAGGTTTGTGAAGGTACTAAAGTTCGATTCCGAACCGTGCCGTCAATAACCGATATCGCGTCGGGCAAGTTCCGCGTCTCCCAGATTCGTGACGTCGATATTAACGACCTGCTCGGCAGAGAAACCGTCGAACTCGACATGGATATAATAGAAGACTATCTAAAGGACAAAATAATCCTCGTTACCGGTGCCGGCGGCTCCATCGGCTCAGAAATGAGCAGGCAGGTCTGCAATTTTGAACCGAAGCTCCTGTTGCTCGTGGAACAGGCGGAAAACCCACTTTTTGAGATAGAGCGGGAACTGCAAATGCAATTTCCTCAGGTTCCCATAAAAGCGATTATTTGCAACATTACTGACAAAATACGCGTTGAGGAAATCTTCGAGAGGTATAAACCAGAGGTTGTAATCCACTCTGCCGCTCACAAGCATGTGCCCTTAATGGAGCTCAACCCGGGAGAAGGTATTAAAAATAACGTTGTCGGTACGAAAGTTGTTTCCGATGCCGCGGACAATCACGGCTCTGCGAACTTTATAATGATAAGCACCGACAAAGCAGTCAACCCCACCAGTTTAATGGGCTCATCCAAACGCGTCGCCGAAATGTATATTCAGGACTTAAACAGGACCAGCCAAACGCACTTTGTTACTGTTCGGTTCGGTAATGTGCTCGGCTCGAACGGCTCGGTTGTACCCATCTTCAAAAATCAAATTGCCCGCGGCGGCCCGGTAACCGTTACCCATCCTGAGATGAAACGGTACTTTATGACCATACCTGAAGCAAGCCAGCTTGTGCTGCAGGCTGCGGCAATGGGAAAAGGCGGGGAAATTTTTGTACTCGATATGGGCGAGGCGGTGAAGATTGTGGATTTGGCGCGGGAACTTATAACACTGAGCGGATTTCGGCCGGGTGAAGATATTGAAATTACTTATACCGGGCCTCGGCCTGGGGAAAAGCTTTTTGAAGAATTGGCCATCAAAGGTGAAGATATGCAGCTGACAAGACATCCGAAAATCGGGATATGGAAAAATATTCCAGTGGATAGAGAAAAGCTGCGTAACAGTATAAAAGAGCTGGTTTCTACCGCACAAAGACAGAATCATGACGAAATAACCCAGAAAATTAAAGAGCTTGTGCCGGAATATATCGGCGGTAATAAAGTCAAAAGTTAATCCGCAGTCCACAGGATGCCTTACGGCAAAATCAAAATCAATCCGCCTGTGCATAAAGCTTCCGTCTTCGCTGAAGCTACGACGGACAGGATGGCGGACAAGAATTGTGGAAAGGCTGCGTCTGGCTTTGCCAGAGATTTGGCCGCGACAAAGGGGGGTGGTTTGGGATTGGGTTTGATTGGGGTGAATGGGCAAATAAGGTAAGATGAAAGACGTGAAAAATTGGGTTTGATTGGGTTTGTTTTGCCGGTGTCTGGGAAGCGGTGCATTCTCATAATCCTTTCTCTTACAATTACTTACATTAATTTGGTCATTTGGGAAAATGGGTTTGTTTTGCATAATTGATTCTTTTTGTGCGCTTGTATAAGTGAAGGGCTTGGCCGGAGCTTGTTTTTTATTGGTAATTGTGGCTTGAGGTTTGTTAGTCATTTTTAAATCTCCTTAAGGGGGGGTAAAAAACTTGCCTCCCGTAATTGGACGAACCTGCGCGTTTGGTGCGAAAAATTGGGAGATTTTGGGGTAGTTAAAGTTTGTAAGTGGTTGTGTGGAAAGAGGTAAAAAAAATTTGAAAAATTTGGTTTTTTGGTATTGGCTACCTGCGCATTTGATTCTATTCCGCTAAAGCGCAGCGGGGGCTGATGTCCCGCTCGGGCGCCGCAGGGGCGAAGTGATTTTGGGGATAAAAAAGAACGAGGCTGGATGCGGAGGGAGGAGGGAGGAAACCAGCCCCGTTCATAATGAGCTAAACAAACATTAAAACCGCACGTCTCCTATCGTTTGTATATATGAAAAGCTGTTCATAGTCAAGAGAAAATTTTTATGGCCGGAGGCAGCGGAAAAAGTGCGAAAAAGAGAAAGAAATTGCAAGAAAATGGCAAATTTTGCAAAAAAAGCGTTCTTTGCGGTTGTTTCGGGTGATTACTTCGTTGTCAAATTTATCCGCACGTACTCGATGTAGTACAGTACGCCTCCGTGCGGCAGCAGGCAAACGCCTTGTACTAAGGCGAAAATCCGCGCTCAAGGGGTCTGAGACCCAGATTAATTCCTAAGAAAGAGGGTGGTAATTGTGAAGTGGTGGCATTATTTGCCGAGACACTGACTGGCTGGCTGCCTTTTTCTACGCGACATACTCAGAGACAAAATCAAG
>CAZECQ010000231.1:0-4224 GCA_964510545.1 uncultured Pirellulales bacterium
AGGTGACGTTTTGCCCAAAGATACCAGATTTGTTTTTCGCTTGCCTGTGGGTGTAATAGTCTCAGGCCGCTCATTGCCAGCATTTTTCCGGTCTGATATGCCTCGAAAATCTGTTTAAATTTAACACTGGGCGGCATCCGCCGATATATATCAACCAAAACTTTACGGGCATCTTCGGTTGTGTCTCTTCGATTCATAGTTCCGGGCTGTTAAGTAAAACTTACCTTTGGCACTTCTCTTTCTTCGGCGTGCTCAATCTCAAAGAAATCGCGTTTGCCGAAGCTGAACATATTGGCTACGATGTTCGACGGGAACATCTGAATCTTATTGTTGAAGAAAAGTACCTGGTCATTGTAGCTCTGCCGAGCAAAAGAAATTTTGTTTTCGGTGCCTGTCAGTTCCTCCTGTAAAGAGAGGAAGTTCTGATTAGCCTTTAGGTCGGGATAATTTTCTACGACGAGCATAAATTTGCTGAGGGCTTCGCCGAGGGCGCCTTCGGCCTTTGAGGCCTCTGCGACGGATTTAGCTCCCATCGCCTGGCTTCGAGCCTGCGTTATGGCTTCAAAAGTTTCACGTTCGTGCTGCATATAGCCCTTTGCGGTTTCGACGAGATTGGGAATCAGGTCGTGGCGGCGTTTCAACTGGACGTCAATCTGTGACCAGGCGTTGTCGACCTGATTGCGCAACCGAATCAAGGCGTTGTATATGCCGATTATAAAAAGAATCAGCAAGACAATAACAACAACTACAATAATTAGTGTGGTCGTCATAATGATTCTCCTGTAAAAAAGTTATTGAGTGTTTGTAAATTTGCCGGTTTTTTTCGAGCCGAACATATCGGCCAATAATTGTTGGATTTTATTGTCCGGGTCAAGCTGGGACCTGTCAACAATATCCTGCAGTTCACCTTCATCGAACCATAAGCCATCACCTTTAGGACATCTGTCAATGAGCAATGTTGGGGTGGATGAGCCCACGATGATTTTTTGCATTTTTTTGCGGCAAATAGGACACTTTCTGGGCTTTTCGGGGCAATTTGAGTCAATGTTGAAGGAATTGAGCAGCTTTTCGGCGAGTTGCGGGTCGTCGAGCAGAAGCTCAAGTTCACCGGCATCGAGCCAGATACCGCCACAACCGCTGCAGTAATCGACCTCAACGTCTCGAACTTCGAGAGTAATCATTGCATTTTTACAAACCGGACAATCCATAAGCAATCTCCAGTTGCCTGTACGAACCGGAGTAATATTACATTGGTTGTAACATTAAGTCAAGAAAAGTGTTAGAAGGCTGGTTTTCTTGTTTTCCACATACCACGAGTAAAATCAGGAAAATGAATCGGCGGGCTTCCTTACCACAACCAGCACGACTACTCAAAGGAAGGCCACCAAAACAGCGAACAGAATACTCACTTCTTTTTGTTCATAATTCAAATTGCCTTAACCAACTAAACACCATTCACGAACGACAAAAACGCTGCACGATTTTAACGATTTCCTGCTTCGATTTACTTATTTTTTTGGTATGTCGAGTGACCTTTTGCATTTCGGGCACTTAACGCTTTTGGCCTTGAAGTTCGGGGGCACTTTCAATTTCAGGCCGCAAACGCACGTCAAAAATACAAAGCCGTTGACCATTCGCATAATATCGCCGACCTGGTGGACCTGCTTTTGGCGCTGCTGCTCCTTTTTTGCCTCTGCTGAAGCCTGGCGCAGCTGTATGTCCTCTTTGGTCAGGGCCGTGGGCGGGACAACGGTTTTGTTTTTCGTTGTGCTGGTATAAGAATCTGAATAGTCTTTGAAAGATACGCCGTGAGTCATATTCCGCAGAATTCGTATCCTTTCGGAAATCGGCGGATGTGTGCTTGAAAGGTCGGACAATTTCATACCCTTTTTCTTCTTGAAAGGATTTACGATATACATCGGCGCGGTAACCTTGTTGGCGCCCGCTAACTGCGGCGATTTGTCAGATGCTATTTTTTCCAGTGCATCGGCCAGACCCTGTGGATAGCGTGTCAGTCTTGCGGCGCCGGCATCGGCAAGGTATTCCCGTCTTCTCGAAAGGGCGAAGTATAATAAATAGGCCATGATGGGCGCAAGAATCGCAGCAACAATGGCGATTACGAGCAGAATAATCTGTGCCTGTCCGGCGCCCCTGCCGCCGCCGGATGAATACCTTCGCCGCGAACCCATCGAGCTGTAGAACATACCTCGCAGAAAAACGTGCGAAAGCAAGACGATACTGCCAAGCATAATGCCTGCTAATGTTACAAAAAGTATATCGCGGTGTAGGATATGGCTCATTTCGTGAGCAACAACGCCCTGCAACTGGTCTCGATTGAGCCGGCCTAAAAGCCCTGCCGTTACCGCAACCGAGGCATTTTTCGGGTTTCGACCGGTAGCAAAGGCATTCGGCGCGGGGTCGGCGATGATATAAACCTTCGGCATCGGCAGTGCCGCCGCAATGGACATTTCCTCAACCACGTTGAATAACTGAGGATGGACATCGTGCGTTACCGGCTTTGCCCTGCTCGAAGCCAGAAGAATCTGGTCGCCTCCGGCAAAGCTTACCATCATCATAACCAGCCAAATAGCTGTTGCGATAATCAGCCCGTAAAATCCGGCGTCCGGACCAAAGAAAACTATGCCGATGATAAAGCCCAGCAGCAATAGTACGGCCGCCATAAGCGCCATTAATACGATTGAGTTTCGTTTATTTGCCCTGATTAATTCCCACATAATTAGTCCCAAGTAAACATTATTTACTCAAAGTTAAAATTTCCTTTGCCTTTTCACAGTCTTTTGCAATCTGAGTGGAAAGGTCCGCCTCGGTTTCAAACTTCAGCTGTTCTCTGATTCTTTTAGCAAAATCCATCGCCATCCACCTGCCGATTAAATCACTGCCGGCCTGCTCAAGCAGGTGCGCTTCTATCTTCATTGGATTATCAGTGCCGTAGGTTTCCGTTCGTCCTATACTAAAGGCGGCAGGGATTAGTTCTTGGGCTGCGCAGGCTTCTTTTTCACTTTCGCCGATTCCCACAAAGCCGGCATAGACACCTTCGGCAGGGATAATCTGGCAGGACGGCTGCATATTTGCCGTAGGAAAACCCAATTGCCTGCCTTTGCCCCGGCCGGCTGTCACCGGGCCGATTAGCCGATACCTTCTGCCTAATGCGATAGCGGCATCAGCGGCCTTGCCGCTTGTTAGCATATTGCGAATGAGCGTACTGGAAATTTCAACGGAATGACCGATGGAAAGCCCGGCCTTTTTGGCTTCAATTACGTTAACCTCAAAACCTTTTTCGATTCCCAGATTGTAGAGTGTATGAATATTTCCGCCCCGGCCGTACCCGAAGTTAAAGTCTTCGCCCTCAACCACTACGGCAGGTTGAACCTCTTTAACCAGAAACCGCTCAACGAAATCCACCGCTGAAAGACTGAGTAATTGGCGGCTGTCCTTCAAAATAATCAGACAATCGACGTCAAATTCGGCCAGCAGGTGCTTTTTGAGCTCCAGCGGCGTTAATACACCCGGCGCTTTCTCCGGATGCAGAATCGCAACAGGGTGCGGCTCAAAAGTCATTACAACCAAATCGGCCCCCCTCTGTGCTGCAGTTCGCTTAGCCGCGGTCAAAATCTCCTGATGGCCGATATGAACGCCGTCATAGTTGCCGATTGTCAGTACAGAACCTTTCTTTCTGAACTGAGATATTGTCTCTACAATTCTCATCATTAGCTATTATTCACTTGTTTTTATTTGGTTTGTGACAACACATCACAAAGATATATTCATCTTGCTGGAACTGCTTACAAAATCTTGCCCTGAAATATAGAAATTTATACCAGCGCGTGCCCACGAATCAAGTGCAAAAATCGAACATCACCGGCCATCATAAAAAAAATAAAAATTCTGCAGAATCTTCTTGCAACTTAGTTGCATTTAGTTAAAATGGTTTTTAAGAAAAAAAGTTGTGTTTTTGGGCGATAAAATAATGGAGTTCAAAAAAATGTCGGTAAAAGAAAAAACAAAACACATACTTGCTGAGCTAAAGGGACACTCACCCTTTACGCTTTTGGGTGCACTGCTTGGTGTTGTTTTTATGGTTTTGTTTAGAAATGTAGGCGGCGCTGGCAGCCGTACTATGTTTGCCATCTTCCACCCAGCTCATGTGGTTTTAAGCGCAATGGTGACTGCGTCGATGTTCAAAATGCACGCTGTAAAGAAACG
>CAZECQ010000232.1:0-4206 GCA_964510545.1 uncultured Pirellulales bacterium
GTAAACTTGTTCCAGGAGATGAGCCGTTCCTGTTCATCAGCCATTGTGATAGCAATTGCTGAGTTTTCGAAAATTGTCCGGTATTTTTCTTCGGTCAGCCGGAGTTTGTTGTCCGCCTTCTTTCGCTCGATAGCATAATAAATGGCTTTATTTAACGTATTTGTGTTGTAGTTGCCTTTTGTAAGATGCTCCTGAGCACCGCAGGTAAAGGTTTTTAAGCCGAAGTCCTCGTTATATTCGCCTGTAATAACTACAATTGCCGTGTGAGGATGTTTTTGACTTATTCCAGCCAAAGTATCCAGGCCGTTACTGTCCGGAAGATTTAAGTCCAGCAGCACGACGTTGAAATTAATTCTGTCCAGAAGTTCGAGAGCGGCCTGAAGAGTTTCAGCGGATTTTACTTCGGAAATAGGCAGTGAGGATTTGGATAGCAATTGGAGTAATAGTGTTTTGTTTGTCAGGTCGTCTTCGATGATGAGTATTGTTAATGGTTCTAAAGCACCATATTTCATTTTTTTCACTCACTTTTTGTTCTTATTTTATTCAAAAGTTTTTATTTTCCAGCGTATTTGTAATTTTTTCCATCAAATCTGTGAAATCGAACGGCTTGGTAACGTAATCTGCGATGCCATAAGAGGAGGCTTTGGCTATATCCTGTGCCTCACAAAGTGCGGTGCACATTATTACGGGTGTGTCTTTTAAGTCAGGGTGTTTTCTGAGGTTCTCAAGCATCTCGTGCCCATTCATAACCGGCATATTGGTGTCCAGCAGTATGAGGTCGGGTTTTTCACTTACCGCTTTTTCCAGACCTTCTTGGCCGTTGGAGGCGGTAATGACCTCGCATTTACACCATTTGAGGCGGCATTGAATAGTGCTGACCAAATCGGGCTCATCATCTACGACGAGTATTCTTGCCCGGTTGAGTTGCTTTTTTGACTTAAATATGCCTAACACCACCGTGTTCCTTGCTTAAAAATGCGCGTAAAAATTCCTGAGGTTCTGTGCTCACAGACTATCTTTACAAATTTTTCGACCTAAACGTGTGCTTATATTAGCCGAAAAACAGTTGCTGCCTAAAAATGGCACTGGAGGAGGATTGCAGCCTGATGAGTTTAGATTTTTTCGGGATGGGCTGGGATTATCAGCCGTGTATTACCTGCTTGTTCCTGCCGATAAGGTTTTTTCTCGTTTTGTTATCGGCCTTAAGAGTCGTCTTTTGCCGCCTTTAAGCTGAAATGCAGGATGTTTTTCGTTAAGTCGGCCCAAGGTGATGTCGATTGAAATTGTGGAATTAATCTAAATTTGTATTGGACAGAGCAGCCAGTTATGCAAAAGCAGGACCATACACTTTCATATATTCTGCAGGAGAATATTCTTGACGAAGAGAGCCTGCAAAGGGTTCTCGAAGAGCATCAGTCAAGCGGTGAAAGTCTGATAACTATTCTAAAGAAAAACGAGCTTGTGGATGAGGAACAACTCGCCAGGATAATTGCCGCCGATAATAAAATAGAATTTGTGAACCTTTCGCCGGGGATGGTGGACCCAATGGCTGCCCATATGGTGTCGTATGAAATGGCCAACCACCACAATTTAATTCCAGTAAAAAAGGAAAATGGCAAGCTACTCGTGGCAATGAGTGCACCTTTGAATCTTACCGTCAGGGACCAAATAGAGATTAGAACTGGCTGCAAAGTGATTCCCCTTGCCGCTACACCCAATGCAATCACTCAGGCCATCAGATACCACTTCAATGTACAAAATATTACACGTCAGGCCATTGCTTCGATGCGGCTGAAAACAGACAGCCGTAAAGATGAGCATGACATTACCAGACTTGAGAGTAAATTGGCACGAGTTGCTGATGACCCCATTACAAAACTTGTTTCTTCAATTATAATCGGTGCTATTGAGTCCAGAGCGAGTGACATACATATTGAGCCCCAAGACCCGGATATGAGGGTGCGCTACCGTATTGATGGACTCCTGCGTGACGCGATAAGCGTGCCGTCGTCGGTTCAGCAGGAGTTGGTATCGCACATAAAAGTTCTGGCTGAGATGGACATTTCTGAGCGGCGTATTTCCCAGGATGGTCATATAGCGATGGCACATGATTCCAACGAGTATGACCTGAGGGTTTCAACATTGCCTGCGGTCGGCGGTGAAAAAATTGTTATCAGAATTCTTGATAAGAATGTGAACAGATGGCTGCTTGATGAAATTGTAACTTGCCCCAATGATAATCAGAGATTCAGGTCTCTGCTCAAAAATCCTTATGGGATGCTTTTGCTTACAGGCCCGACCGGATGTGGCAAAACCACAACTTTGTATTCAATTCTTCAATTGCTCAATACACCTGAAAAAAATATTGTTACTGTTGAAGACCCTGTTGAGTATTGTCTTGACGGCATCACACAGGTTCAGGTCAGGCCTGTCGCCGGAGTGACTTTTGCCTCAACCCTGCGAAGCATATTACGACAGGACCCGGACATTGTGCTCGTCGGTGAGATTCGGGACTTTGAGACTGCAGAAATAGCCATAAGCGCAGCTTTGACCGGGCACTTGGTCTTAAGTACGTTACACACAAATGACGCAGCAGGTGCAATCTCGCGTTTGATTAACCTTGGAATACCATCGTTTCTTGTTGCTTCTGCACTTTTAGGAACGGTTGCGCAAAGACTACTGCGAATAAGCTGCCCCAAGTGTAAGCAGCCCCATGCACCGTCATCCGAACAGTTGGAACCGCTTTTAGCTTTATCTAAATCTGAAAGGAGTAAAGATGTTCAATTGTATCAGGGTGCAGGCTGCGATGATTGCTACCACACCGGCTATCACGGACGCAGGGCAATTTATGAGATATTGAGCATTTCAAATCAAATCCGTAAATTGATAATTAATATGGAAAGTGACGATGCCATCAAGGCCCAGGCAGTTGCTGAAGGTATGAAAACGCTGCGGGAAAGTGGCGTTGAACATGTCCTTAATGGCACAACGACCATCGAGGAGCTTGGACGCCTTGTGGATATGAGGTTAGAATAATGGCCATTTACGAATATACAGCAGTTGATAAAAATGGAAGCGAGTTTTGTGGAATTTACTGTGATGTCGACAGTGTTGGTGTGCTCCGGGAAGACATGGCCAAGATGGGTGATACGCTCCTTAAAGCAAAACGCAGGAGACCTGTCGGACAGAAGCGAATAAGGGTAAAACAAGGTGAAATTGTTACTTTCACCTTCAAGTTAGCTGGAATGTGCTCAGCGGGGCTGTCGATTGTCAGGTGCCTTAAGACGGTGGAGGAACAAACCCCAAACCATACATTTAGATACGTGCTTTCAGACATCAGACACAGCATTGAAACGGGTTCATCCCTGAAGGAGGCTTTCGAGAAGCACAAGGATATATTCTCTGATTTCTTCATCGGAATGATAGAGGCTGGAGAATCAGGCGGAAACCTCTCCAACGTGCTTGAGATGAGCGCAAACTACCTTGAAAAACAGAATGACCTCAGGCGCAAAGTAAAGTCCGCCTTTGCTTATCCGATTGTGATAGCTGTTATGTGTATTTTGGTGATTGCATCGCTGGTAATCTTCGTTATTCCGGTGTTCTCAAAATTATATCAGCAAATGCACTTGCAGTTGCCCTGGCCTACCAAGGCCCTTGTAGATGTCAGCACCTTTGTCAGAGACAGTTGGTGGGCAATTCTGCTAATCGCAGCAGTGATAGTGTGGTCGTTGAAACGGTTTCGGAAAAATCCACGTTTAAAAGCCAGGTGGGATGCTTTTAAGTTGAAGATGCCTATTTTCGCCAGACTTAACTGTATGGTTGTTGTTTCCCGTTTTATAAGGACTTTCTCAATGCTGGCATCGGCCGGCGTTTCGTTGGTCAGAGCTTTCGGTGTTGCAGGTGTGGTTGCCGACAATTCGAAGTTATCCGATATAGCCGAGCAATTGCAGCAGTCGATAGAAGCGGGCAATCCCGTCGCCGGTTCTCTTAAAAACCATAGCATTTTTCCTCCGATGATTATCCAATTAGCAGATTCCGGGGAAAATGCGGGAAAGTTATCTGAGATGCTTAATAAAGGCGTCGACTTTCTGGAAAAGGATATCGACCGCATAA
This sequence comes from uncultured Pirellulales bacterium, assembly GCA_964510545.1. Classification (GTDB taxonomy): domain Bacteria; phylum Planctomycetota; class Phycisphaerae; order Sedimentisphaerales; family Anaerobacaceae; genus CAYXPG01. Next base: position 4,114 of record CAZECQ010000232.1, read on the forward strand.
TACACTCCCTGCTGGTTAAATTAGAGCCTGCTATGACGGTTATTATGGGAATAATCGTTGGTTTTATACTTATCGGTGTTTATTTCCCGATGT
>CAZECQ010000233.1:0-4196 GCA_964510545.1 uncultured Pirellulales bacterium
CTATGAGAACTGGAGTGGCCATTCAAACCTCCAACTACGATTGGGACAATGTCATCGGGACTATCGGGATTGGCGAGGCAAACCCGCAATTTTTTCTTTTTTAAACCGCCACTCACCAACCACTATACTTCTTCTACCCATAACTTTCTGATATGTCAAACGATATTTGACTCTTTTTGACGCTTTTTGACTCTTTTTGACGCTTTTTGCCATTTTCTTGCATTTTCTTACTCTTTCTTACTCTTTCTTTCATTTTCTTGCGCTTTTTGCCGCTTGTCGCGGCGAAGCCTCTGGCGAAGCCGGATCAACCAACAAACCACTTTTCTTAGGAATTGATCGGGGTCTCAGACCCCTTTTGCGCGGAGTACCGAAAGAACCACACAAAACGCTTGACTTTTGCCTCTAATTCTGTTATAATACCCCCCATGTTTGCCATTAGGCAAACGTAAACCGCCGGCAGGCGAAGGTTTTGCGGTGAACCGCACGTTTTCGTATCAGCAGATACACGCCACAATAAGTTCAAAGTTAAAGGAAGCTACGAACAATGAACAACGAATTACGGACAACTGTCATCTGGCAACCGGCGACTGCAGCTCTACATCTGTCGAGTGTCCTCTACAAATTCACTCTTTTTTGCAAAACAAACCCAATTTACCTCGATTTTGCGCCAAAAACTCACTTTTACAAGAAAAACAAACCCAATTCAAACCCAATCAAACCCAATTTTTCGCGTCTTTCTTCTTACCCATCCTGCCTGTCCTGAGCAAAGCCGAAGGGCCTATTCACCCCATTCAAACCCAACCTGTAGTGAGCTTGCCTGCACTGAGTATCATCGAAGTGTCGAACCTATCCCAAACCACCCCCGCAATTTTGATTTTTAAATTGCTTTTTAAAGGTATTGAAAAAAATGCTTGATACGAATTAATTGGCAGTTATAATGCAGGACTATTTTTAAGTTTTGGCGTGCTCTTTAACTGAAATATTCGGCGGTTTGGCTAAATAAGTCGATTAACCTCGATACTGCCAAATAGCGATTAAAGCGAATTAGGCAGGTCTTTTATAGTATATTTTTCAAATTAACAGGGTTTTGAGATTTAGTTCTTAAAAATCCGGGAAGGAGCTGAAAATGGCGAATGTTGCCAAAAAAGTGGCTGAAACGCTCAAGGAACTTGGCGTGCAATACGTATTTGGGGTTCCGAGCGGTAACTGTGTGGATTATATGGAAGGGCTTCGGCAGACCGATGGTATAGAATATGTGCTGGTCAGTAATGAGGCGGCCGGCGGTTTTATGGCTGACGTCTGTTGGCGGCTTACAGGCAATGTAGCGGCCTGTTTCGGAACGTTCGGCCCGGGTGCATGCAACCAGAGCACCGGCGTTTGCTGCGGCTCGCTCGACCGCTCGCCTATGATTGCATTTGCGGACGAAATGACCGATGCGATGCTGCATAGAATCAGCCAGATGAATATGGACCATCAAACCTTCTTTAAGCCAATCTCAAAGATGCAGACGAGGCTAAAGCCGGACAAGGTAAAAGAAACACTGTATAAGGCCTATCAGGTAGCGACCTCAGAAGTACCCGGCCCTGCTTATGTTGGTCTTCCCGCCGGCGGGATGGGCACCAAAGAGGCGGCCGAAGAAAAAGTTAAACTGCAGCCATCAAAGCGGGCGCCTGCTGCGGATGCGGCGGCGCTGGACAAAATGGAAAAGCTGTTCAAAAAGGCACGTAAACCGGTACTGGCGCTGGGAATTACGTCTATGCGTGCAAATGTCAGGGATTTGATACTGAAGATTGCCGAGAAATTTCAGGCCCCTGTCATCCAGACGCCAATGGCCAAGGGTATGGTTCCCGAAGACCATCCCTGTTATGCCGGTGTGCTGGCACATGCCCTTGCCAATCAGGTCGGCCAGACACATCAGCAGGCCGACTTGGTCGTTGGAATCGGTTATGACCCCATAGAAATCAACTATGAAGACTGGATGCCCAATGTGCCGCTGCTGCATATCGATACGATACCGGCTGATTTGGACAAGAGCAAATTTACGCTCGGCTGTGATGTAATTGGCGATTTGAAAACCTCGCTTGAACGATTAGCCGCTCTGGATGAAGGTAAAAAAGACTGGGATATGAAAGCGCTGGCACAGAGGCGGGAAAAAATGTTTGAGCAGCTTGCCGCTCCAGACGGCAAATTTGAGCCGCGTACAGTACTGGCAGGCCTGCGGGAGAAAATGCCCAAAGACGGTATAATGACCTGCGATGTGGGGGCGCATCTGCACCTGATTGGCCAGGCATGGAAGACGTATTCGCCGGAATGTCAGCTTATGACTAACGGCTGTTCGTCTATGGGATTCGGCATTCCAGCGGCAATCGCGGCCAAGCTCACTTGTCCTGACCGAGAGGTGGCCTGTGTAGTCGGTGACGGCGGCTTTTTGATGATGTGCGGTGAAATGGCTACTGCAATGAGGCTCGGAACAAAAGTTGTATTTATCCTTATGTCGGACAAAAACCTTTCGCTGATTCGTATTAAGCAGGAAAACAAAGACTACAAGTTTTATGGAACAGGGCTGCATGGCGATAAATATGCTTCAAGCAACAGCTTTTTCGGCGTTCCGGTTCTTCCTGCTCATAATACCGAAGAGTATCAGGCGGCACTCGATAAGGCTTTTGCCTCAGACGGGCCTGTAATTATAGAGGCCTTTGTAAATAAAGAAGATTATGAGGAATTAATTCTTAAAGGAAACAAATGATGAAGAATGTGAAAATTGTTATGTGTGGGTTTGGCGGTGTCGGCAAAGAGTTTGTGCAGCTGCTTATTGACCGCTGTGCTGAAATCGAAGAAAAATACGGGCTGCGGCTTGTCCTCTCGGCTGTCGTTGCTTCGAAAGGTGCGGCCATAACGAATTCGAAGGATGGTCTTCCTATGGCAGAGCTGCTTGAGAAGGTCCGCGGCGGGACGCCCGTTCACGAACTTGACAAATATGGTAAGCCCGGCCTTAGCGGCGAAGAGGCACTCAAGCAGGCAAAGGCCGATGTGATGGTTGAGACTACGCCGACGAACCTGACCGACGGCGGCGTGGCGAAAGGGCACGTTTTTACAGCAGTTAAGCTGGGTATGGAAGTGGTAAGCGCCAATAAGGGGCCGTTCGTACTGTTCTATAAAGAAGTACACGAACTGGCGAAAAAGAATAATTGCGGCCTGCACATCAGCGCCGCAACAGCGGCGGCACTTCCTACGCTCGATGTCGGACGGGTGTGCCTGGCTGGTTCCCGCATAAAATCGGCTGAGGGTATTCTCAACGGTACGACAAATTATATCCTCTCGGAGATGCGCAACAAGGGAACATCTTATGATGCGGCTCTTAAAGAAGCACAGGAAATGGGAATCGCCGAGACCGACCCGAGCTATGATGTTGAGGGCAAAGATACAGCCAACAAAACGGTACTTATCTGCAATCGTATCTTCGGCACTTCGTTTGGATTGAATGACATTACAATCGAAGGAATTACAAAAGTTACGCCGGAAGATATTGAAGCGGCCACAAAGCAGGGCAAAGTTATTAAGCTCATCGGCACCGCTGAAAAAGTGGATGGGAAGATGAAGCTTAATGTTACTCCGAAACTGCTGGATGAAAAACATCCGCTGGCGTTGGTCAATGGCTCCGAAAAGGCTATTACTTATATGACCGACACTATGGGCGGTATTACGGTGATGGGCGGAAAGAGCTCTCCCGTCGGGGCCGCAGCGGCGGTACTGAAAGACCTGATTAATGCATATGTATAGACGAGAGTTTTCAGGCTGAAAGTGCCTGACGATTTGATTATTGAAGAGACCCGGGCCTGCAGGTTTATAATCTGCAGGCCCGGCTTCATAAAAGAGGCGAGAAGAAAAAACAAAGTTAAAAGTCAAAGTTGCGGAAGTGCTGTGTCCGGCTTCGCTGCGACAAGCCCTTCGACTCCGCTGTGCTTCGCTCAGGATAGACGGGTGGGGTTGAAATTTGGCTTGATTGGGGTGAATAGGCCCTTCGGCTTTGCTCAGGGCAGGCAGGATGGGTAAGGAGAAAGACGCGAGAAATTGGGTTTGATTGGGTTTGTTTTGGCTTTGTTTTTCGGCAAAATCCTTGTTTTTGGCGCAAAAACGGGGGAAATTGGGTTTGTTTTGCATAATTAAGTATTTTTGTGCGCTGGGGGAACCGGCTG
>CAZECQ010000234.1:0-4166 GCA_964510545.1 uncultured Pirellulales bacterium
TTTATAAGCTGCTAAAGCTTGTTGCTTAGCGTTTTTCTTTTTGGAAAGTACAGATGACTATAAAAACACCGAAAATCCTGCACGAAGATGACTGGAGAAACCTGAAGAAAGATTATGCCTTTCTAAAAGATGACAAAGATATTTCGCAAAGGATGGCTTTGCTAACAGAATTCTTCAAGAGAATCAGCCCAAAAAAAATCCTGGATATCGGATGTGGCTCAGGATATCTGGGGCATTTAATCAAAAAACTTGATAATAACGTACTTATTAACGGCTTCGACGTCTCCGAGCACGCCGTCACACAGGCACAATCATACGACAAAGTCTATTGTTTAGACCTCGACAAGCAGGATGTCCCTGAACAGGATGCTTTCTTTGATATGGTCGTTTGTGCCGAGGTTATAGAGCATATTTACGATGTTGACCACTGCCTGAATGAGATAAAAAGGCTCCTTAAGCCGGGCGGAAAAGCCATCGTTACGACCCCAAATTTCGGTTACTGGAAATACCGAATATATTGCCTGCTGGGCAGAATGCCGAAATTACTCAGAGACCCCAGGCATATTCATACTTTTAATCATAAATTCCTGGCCGAATTATGTTATAATAGCGGTTTTGATATTGCCTATACCGTTAAAGAAAAGAATGGTCCTTTGGCAAAGGTAATAGAAACTATTTTTAATAAAACTATCATATTAATTTTAACAAAGAGAAATTATGAATAAAATTGGTCGTTATATTTACGCACTGGATAACAATCTCAGAAGAATTACAAATCGAGACCGTATCGGCTGTATCAGGTACTCGGTTACCTGGCGCTGCAATTCCAGGTGCGAATCCTGTGATATCTGGAACAAAGTCACAAGCGAAAATGATTTAACCGTACAGGAAGTTGAAGAACTGTGCAAATCCCCTCTTCTGAAATACGTCCGAAGGATTATCCTCAGCGGCGGAGAGCCGACTTTAAGGGACGACTTCCCGGACATGGTCTCGGTGATGCATAAAAATCTGCCCGGTGCCTATTTCGGCATTACCCTTAACGGCTTATTGCCGAATAGAACCGAACAAATGATAAGGCAAATCGTAAAGGACAATCCGGACATTGACATTAAAAATATCGGCATCAGCTTAAACGGCCCAAAGGAAATCCACGATAAATCAAGGGGTGTGCCCGGCTCATTCGATAAGGCCATTGAGACTTACCACCTCATCAAAGATGTCGTCCCTGTAAGATTTAGTTTTACCTTCCTGCCATACAATATTGAACAATTCCGCTGGGTACAGGATTATGCCAAAGAATTAGGCTCAGAGGCCTATCTGTGCTGGACGGTAATGAATGACCGATTCGATGTACCGGAAAAAGACTTAAATTTCTTCCGGGAAGGAATAAAAGACTATTTAAGAGATTATCTAAATGACAGAGACTTTGCTTTCAGACTCTGTATGTCATATCTCTATGACAACTTTATCAAAGAAAAGTTTATGCAGTGTTACGCCGCAAGACAGTTTTTCCACCTCGCCCCGGAAGGCGACATTTATCCCTGCAACTTTAAACTGAGCGATGACAGAATCTACGGAAACATAAGAAAAAAAAGCTTCGAAGAAATCTGGAACAACCCCGACAGGCAAAGAATTTTAGGCGAAATAGACCGCGGCGAGTGCATATATCAAAACGGCCCCTGCGGTGATTCGGATTTGACATACAGCAACCATAACAACCCCCTGGAGCTTATCAAATGGTACGCCAAAAAAAGACTTACCGGAAAAAAACTTATCGAATAAAGCCAATCTACAATTTCATTCATAGCGGTAGGCTAATGGTTGTTAAGTCTTTCTCGCAACAAGCATAAAATCCCCCAAAAAGCGGACTTTTGAAAATCCACTTTTGTCGAGGAAACTCTTCATCTCATCCCGCGTATAAATATGCAAATGATATTTATTTGCCTTCTCTGCTTTTCGTGCTTTTTCAGGCCTAACCGGGAAAAAAGAAGAAAGAACAAGTAAGCCGCCTTTATTCAAAGCCGAGGCCGTTTGCTCAATAAATAATCTGCCGTCACTTAGCCCAAGGTGTTCTATCAATTCGTAACCAAGGATAACGTCAAACTTCTGGTTCAGACTCTCTAAATCAAGTACTGAATGCTGCGTAAAGTTAAGTTTGTCATTTTTCCATTTCGTACTGGCAAAATCCAGAGCATCGTCGTTGATGTCAATTGACAAAAGCTTTTCAGGATAGTCTGATATTAAAAAGCTACCCCAACCCAGGCCTGAGGCACAATCCAACACGGTTTTGTTCTTTATATACTTAAGGCAATACAAATATCTGCTGAGCATATATTTGTAATAACCGCTTTTGCGACATTTCGTACATCCCGGAAGGGCTTGTTCCTCCTGCTCTCCTTCAGGCAAATTAACATCTTTTTCGTTAAATTCCAGTATCCTGTCAATTCTATTACGTATGTCGGTATGGAACAGGCGATAATAAGTATAATGACAATTGACGTATGCCCTGTTGGTTACAATCTGCAGCCCATCAGTTAAACGCCCTATTCTTATAATTTTAGTTGCCGCTTAATGCTTATCTGAAAATGCAATTCAAGTACAAGCACCTTGGCAAAATAAGAAATAACTGTTGCCGCTGCGGCCCCCATCAGTCCCATCGCCGGAATAAAAAGCAAGCTGAGTCCGACCTTAACAACTGCCTGAACAACATTAAAGACCTGAAGAATCTTGTAACGGTTGGCGGCGTTGTAGATGGCATGATAAAAAGTGCTGTACAAATACAATACACTGCCGCCCAATAAAACCCTCAGCACGCCAACGGCGCCCCGGTACGTATCGCCGAATACAAACCTGAATATATAAGGCAGCAGAATAAATAAAACCACAGCACAAACTATCGCCGGCGCCAAAATCATCGGCCTTTTCCGCCATAGATAATCTCTTATCTTCTCAGGCCTCCCAATGTTCTGACTGATAAAAGGCAAAAAGTAAAAGCCCACAACAGTCGTCAATGTTACAAGCCCCTTAAAAATCTGGTATCCGACGTTGTAAACACCGATGTCCGCCGTAGAGACAACAGACCCGAAATACCTAAGCACCAGATTATCGCCCCAGTTGATGAAATAAATCGCCGTTGTCCCGAGAAACATCCATTTGGCAAAATCAAACATCCTTCCAAAATATTCCCTCTCAAGCTCAAAAGGAAACAACTGCTTAAAATCAACCAGCCGAATAAAAATGATGAGCACAACGCCGGCCGAAATCGGATAAACCGAAAAAACAGTCCGCAGGTTTATCCAGTCGAGAAAATAAAGTACGAAAATTAAAGCCAAACTGAAAAAACCAAAAGTAAATTCCACAAGGGCGTTTTTCACCCTCTGCCCCATCGCCATAAACAGATTGCATATAAAAGTCTTTAGCGCAATTCCAAAAAAGGCCGACAGGACAAACAAAAAATCCCCCCTTTCTATCTGCGCAAATTTCACGATATATTTACTCAGTGACAATGTTATCGCAAGGAATATACAAAAGCTCAAAATTAAAAACGTGCTCTGAATGGAAAATGCCTTGTTTATCTTGCCGGTTTTCTCCTTCTCCTGATTTGCAAAAACGATAAACGGCACTTGTGCTGAAGAGATTAATATCATTGTGAAGAAAAAAACCACCGTCTTGGCAAGAGAATAACTGCCGTACAGCTCCTCTTCAGTAAAAAACTTGGCAATCACCAGAGGTGCGAGCATGCCAAGCCCCTGGCCGAGCCCCTTTAAAAAACCGAACTGCAGCAGCGTTTTGCCCTGCTTAAGTTCCTCTCTGATTAATCGCAGCATAATATTCGTGGAAGATTAAAATTTCAGAAGCCTTTCGAATCGTTTTCTGAAAAACCACTCACCGCAAAATCCGCCCCCCAATCACTTAGCAAAAAAATTCGTCACAACATCATTAAACGTTATGTAAAGAAAAAGGGCGCCGATAAGCACCCACCCTGCATAAGCCATAAACTCCTGAGCACGCACGTTCAGCGCCGAGCCCTTGACCTTCTCAATCAACAGAAGCACAATATGCCCGCCGTCAAGAGGCAGCAAAGGCAAAAAGTTGAACACTGCTATGCAGGCGCTTATCAGCCCGAGAAAGTAAACGTAATATACCGGCGGCCGATATGCAACAAT
>CAZECQ010000235.1:0-3987 GCA_964510545.1 uncultured Pirellulales bacterium
AGCCTAATCTGAATCCTCCCTGCAATCGGTGAGGTTTCGCCGGGGTATAAAGTCTGTTGCAACTGGTCTATGGGCAGATAAATAAAACTTTTATCAAGTTCATAGACACCCGTAAAAACAATATCCGTGACCGTAAATTTTATAAGTTTTTTCTTGACCTGTGCTGTTGTGCCGTCGTTTTGATGTGCCTCTGAAACCGCACCTGTGGTAAGAATTACCTCTCGCCCAAGTATCTGTTCAGCCGCCTGGTTGTCATATTCATCCGTCTCTTCATCGGGCTCGGTGGCCACGCCGATACCAACAAATCCTCCGACTTTTTCCACAAAGCCGGCCAATGCAAAAGATGGCTCTTTAGCTGTGCTGTTTTGCTTATGCAAAAATTGCTTAAAGCCGGTTACCCTTGCCTGAATCGCCGGCTCAATCCCCAAAACGTTCACCGCCCGAACGTTGCCTTTGCCGAGATACAAAAGACCCTGCCCCCAGAGACTCGCCGCTGCCGCTTCAACCACAGAAGCCCTCTCAAGCTGCTCAATAAACAACGGGTAATTTGTAATCCTCATCGGCGGCTCAATAACAACATCGCCCAGAGTATCGACCGCACTGTGCTCGAATGCATTGATAAAACCGATGAACAGACTCGAAACAACTATCAGCAAAGCCGCTGAAAGTGCAACTGCAGCGATACTTAAAAATACTATTTTTTTCTTACGCAGAAAACGCAGCCAGAGAAATAATTTCAACATAATCAGGGTCTTGTATTTCGAGGTTCGATTCAGGCTCGTCGATTTGCAGTTTATTGCAAAACGGAATCCCTGACTTAATCACGATTCACGCTTTAACAGTGGAAACAGCACAACTTCACGAATACTTGCAGCGCCGGTAAGGACCATCACCAACCGGTCGATGCCGATACCCAGTCCTCCGGCCGGCGGCATGCCATATTTCAACGCCGTTATAAAATCGGCATCCATCTTCGACATCGACTCTTCCTGGCCTCGAAGCTGCAAATTGAAATTTGCTTCCTGAATAGCGGGGTCGTTCAACTCGGTGTATGCGTTGGCTAATTCCATCTTGGCAATATACAACTCAAACCGCTCAGCATAGTTAGGTTTATCTTTTTTGCGCTTCGTTAACGGACAAAGCGCCGCCGGATAATCAATTACAAATGTTGGGTCAACGAGATTGTCCTCAACAGTAGCTTCAAAAACTCTATGAATAACTACAACCGGGTCCATAGTTCTCACATCAAATCCAAGGGCTTCTGCTTTTGCTGCAACAGATGATAAATCATTAATGTCACAACCAGCATATTCTTTCAGCAGTTCAGCATAGCCGGCACGCCGCCATGGACGTGCAAAATTGATTTTCAGCCCATCGAATTCAACCTTATCACTTTCGCAGTATTTTCCCACAAGCAGGCAAACAACTTCCTCGGTCAAATCCATCATAACATTATAATCAGCATAGGCCTGATACAATTCGAGCATTGTAAATTCTGGGTTGTGCTGTCTGCTGAGCCCCTCGTTGCGGAAATTGCGGTTTATCTCAAATACCTTTTCCATCCCGCCGACAAGCAGCCTCTTGAGAAACAACTCCGGCGCAATCCGCAGGAACAGGTCCATATCAAGACTGTTATGATGCGTTATGAACGGCTTTGCCGCGGCCCCGCCGGCTATCGTCTGCATCATCGGCGTCTCAACTTCCAGAAAGCCTTTACTTTTAAGATGCTCACGAATCATCGAAATAATGGCGCTTCGTTTTTTGAATAGCTCCATCACCTCAGGATTGGCCCACAAATCCACATACCTCTGTCTGAAGCGAAGGTCAATATCCGCCAGGCCGTGGAATTTCTCCGGCGGCGGAAGCAGCGATTTGCTCAGAAAAGTCAATTCATCGACCCATATCGTAATCTCGCCGGTTTTGGTCCTGCCTAATTTGCCGCAGGAGCCGATTATGTCCCCGAGTTCGAGCAATTTGCAGACAGACCACTGCTCGCCAAGCAGCTTTTTGCTCAGACCAACCTGTATCGTCCCACTCGAGTCGCGCAGCGTGATAAAAATCAACTTACCAATATCTCTGAGCAGCACAATCCTGCCAGCACACCTGGCCCGCTGGGTATCATTATCGTCTCTGAATCTTCCTTTGATATCTTCAGCAGCTTCTGCCTCATCGTATCTGCCCCCATAAGGGTCAACGCCCAATTCCCTGATGGCCGAAAGTTTCTGGCGCCTCTGCCGCTCAAATTTGTCAATCTCTCCTTTTTTTGTCAATTCCACACATCACTTTCATAAAAAATCAATTCGCTCTTAATCCCTGAACCTGGGCCTCAATCAACTTACTCTTAATAACCAAAACACCTATTGCCAATTGTACATCAACAGCCAGTGTTTCTTCAATAGTATGTTTTTTCAACGGCACAGTGTCGATGTCATGGTCGGCCTTAACGAGAACGTCATTATCCCTCTGCACATCAAGCATCTTCTTCAATTCATCGCTTCTCAATTTGACTTCGACGTCCGGGGCGATGCCCCAATCTTCTCTGCCGAGCTTCTCCATCGTCTCCCGGCTTTCAACCTTCTGCCCCGAAGGCAGAAAATAATTTGCCATCGTATATTTTAATTGTGCCCCGTTCTGCGGATAAGAGGTAATTGTCTGAACACTTCCCTTCCCGTGACTTCTCTCCCCTACCAAAACCGCCCGGTTATACTCTTCGTCAGCCAGTGCACCCGCCACTATCTCAGAAGCGCTCGCCGAACCCGAGTTTATCAGTACAACAAGCGGATAGTTCGGATGCGTTCCATTCTTCTTTGCCGACTTGTAACTATAAATCGGCTGAAAACGGGGACGCGTGCTTACAATCATCCCTTCTTTAATAAATTTATCAGCCACCTCGACGGCACTATCCAAAAGCCCTCCTGTATTGAACCGCAAATCGAGAATCAATCCGCCCTCCACCATCCCTTGTGCCTCAAGCTGCAAAAGCACCTTTTCCAAATTCGCAGATGTCCTTTCGTCAAAGCCGGTGAGGCGAACATAGCCGATTTTTCTTTCCTCATCAATCATATAAAGCCATTTTCCGGCTTTTGTCCTCTGCCAGCCGCGAATTGTCGGCACAGTTATCTTGGCTCTGGTTATTGTGATATCACGGGTTTCTTTGCTGTCCGGCCGTCGTACCGTCAAGACAACATCGGTGCCCGCAGGGCCGGTGATGTTCTTAACAGCACACGTAAGTGACATATCTTTCGTCGGCTGACCGCCAACGGCAACTATCACGTCGCCCGCATCAAGACCGGAGCCGTATGCCGGCGTATCAGGCAATAAACTCACCGCCGTCAACAAACCCTTTCGTTTTGAAATCTCTATGCCGATACCCGTAAACTCATTGGTCATTAACTTATCAAAATCCTCTACCTGCTTCGGCCAAACCATAACTGTATACTGGTCAAGGACCGCTAATGAAGCTTCTGAAAATTGAACAATCAGTAACCGCCGGGGAAGTTGCACTGTTGTCTCATTGAGTGCGAGAACCTTTTTGAAAACGTCTATAAACTCATCTTTTCTAATGCCCACAAGCGAATACTTGACCTGTTCCAAAATACCCTTCAGACCAGCAGAGAAGGCCGAAAGCTTCTTCTCATATTGGTCGTACTGAGCTTTGTTTGTGTCATAATAAGAATCGCGCAGCGCTTCCTGCACAACGCTCGACGAATTAACCACCTCAGCCAACAATTGGCATCGCTCAATCGCTTTAGTAGCCATCTGGCTGTAATCCAGATGGTCTATGTCAACGTAATGAGAGTCCAGCAGCTCAATCGAACGGATAAACATCTCTTTCTTAACATTCAAAAATCGCTCCCGGCGACTCTCGCAGGGGCTGTCCTGAAAAGAAGCAACAATATTTGCCTTGTCAATAAGCCGCTGGGCGTAATCGGAATATTCCTTGTTGTCCGGCACAAGGCCGACAAGCCAATAATAGCTGTTTGTATA
>CAZECQ010000236.1:0-3986 GCA_964510545.1 uncultured Pirellulales bacterium
GGCGACCGTTATACCAGCGGGGCAATGCGAACCAGGAACAGATTTGAGCATAAGTTCGGCTATTGGCTCTGTCGGTGCAAATTTCCCGAACAGGTGGGGCACTGGCTGGCATTTTGGCTTCATGCAGACAGCGTTGGTAAAGTAGGAAACCAAGGCAGAGACGGCACAGAAATAGATATTATGGAAAGACCCTGGCTCGAAGATAAGATAACACAGAACTTACACTGGGACGGCTATGGTGCCGCCCACAAAAACGCAGGAGGAAAGATCAGCACGATACCGGGTATCAGCGAAGGCTTTCACACGTTCGGTTTGCACTGGAAGTCTGATGAATACGTTTTCTACGTGGATGGCAAAGAAACCTGGCGCACTAATGCAGGAGGCGTCTCACAGGTGCCCCAGTATATAAAACTAACCGAGGAGATCGGGAAATGGGGTGGTGATATAAAAAAAGCAAATCTTCCTGATTATTTTTTAGCCGATTATGTGCGTGTATATGACGCGGTCGAGCAGAGCGGGAAAACGGGACAGAAAGAGCTGATTCGCAAGGCAGCTAACGTCAGGCCTTCAGCACGGCAGCTTGCCTGGCAGCAGCTGGAGTTTATTGCTTTCATCCACTTCACCATCAACACATTCACGGACAAAGAATGGGGCGATGGGACGGAAGAGCCTTCTATTTTTAATCCTACTCAGCTCGACACTCGACAGTGGGCAAAAGTTTGTAAAGACGCGGGTATGAAAATGATAATCCTTAGTGCAAAGCACCATGATGGTTTTTGTCTTTGGCCGAGTAAATACACCGAATGCTCGGTAAAAAACAGTCCGTGGAGGAACGGCAAAGGCGATGTAGTGCGCGAATTAGCTGACGCCTGCCGGCAGGCAGGGCTGAAGCTGGGTCTCTATCTGTCGCCCTGGGACCGTCACGAACCGACTTACGGCAATACGGTTAGATACAACAAGTTCTATAAAAACCAGTTGCGTGAGCTATTGACGAATTACGGCGATGTTGCCGAGGTCTGGTTTGACGGTGCCAAAGGCAAAGACGCCAAAGATATGGTCTATGACTGGAATGGCTATTATGCGATTGTACGTGAACTGCAGCCTGATGCGGTTATCTTTAACGGTCTTGATATTCGGTGGGTCGGTAATGAGAACGGTTATGCTCGTGAAAGTGAGTGGAGCGTTATGAACAGGAACGCTGCTTCTTTCGGTTTTATAAATCCGCGTCAGAAGGATTTGGGCAGTCTTAAAGCGCTTGGTGACGGCCAGAACCTGATATGGTATCCGGCCGAAACGGATGTATCAATTCGGCCGGTCTGGTTTTACCATGCAAGCCAGGACGACAAGGTCAAATCGCTCGAGAAGCTGCTCGGTATCTACTATATTTCCGTTGGCCGAAATACCGTTTTGCTGATGAATCTTCCGCCGGGCCGCCGCGGTCTCATCCACGAGAATGACGTTCAACGGTTGCGCGAACTGCGCAAAGTGCTTGATGCAACCTTCAAGCGTAACCTTGCCTTGGGCGCCGCGGCTAAAGCCTCTTGTGTGCGCAGCGGCAATCTTAAGTACGGAGCGGATAAAATAGTCGATGGTAACAAAGATACGTACTGGAGCAGTGATGAAGGGACAACGGGTGCTACGCTCGAATTTGACATAGGTAAACAATGTACGTTTAACGTCGCGGAATTAGCTGAGTATATTAAGGTTGGTCAAAGGGTCGAAGAATTCGTACTTGAAGCGTGGGATGGGACGAACTGGAAGGAATTTGCGCGAGGTACCACTATTGGTTACAAACGGCTGCTGTGGTTTGACGAGGTTACCGCCCGAAAGGTGCGAATCAGGATATTAGATTCTCGCGTATGCCCGACTATTTGCAACTTCGCTCTATTCTATGCCCCGTTGATTTAAACGATTGTCCGTAACTGAGAACGAGTCGATAAATTCGTCAGTAACTTCAAGGGGATTTAAGCCTATTTCGCCAAAAATCTCTTTTTCCAGCTTGTAGATTAGGGGGTCGATTTTAGCCGTGTTTATCCTGCTCTGGGCCGGACTTCCGTGTAAATGTACATTTCTTTTGTGTCCGTCCTGAAGCCGTTGTCTTAGCGGCACAATCTTATCGTGCATAACCCGCATATCTGCATAATAGACCAATTTTTCTTCCCAGGTATCCGGCCTTTCTTTTTCATCCAGCATCGCCATATATCTGTGTCTTTTTATCGTCAGGGCCACCTGCGGATACTTTTCTTTGAGAATATCATAAGCAGCGATTTCGTGGGAGGTGTTTTTGTATTTTTCCCTTAACTGCTGCCATTTCGATTTATCTTCTTTTGAAATAGTCTGGTTAAACCTGCTGTAATCCGGTTCTTTGAAATCGCAGACCCTCGCTATATCGTGCAGCAGAGATGCCTTCTCGGTCAGCTCGACGTTCACTGCTATGCCTTTTTCCTTTAATCTTTCAGCCAGAAAGACAGCTAATCTGCCGACGGCCAGACTATGCCTTAAGATATGTTCAGGAACATGATTTTCTTTGATTATCTTGAAACATTCCTGACGCGTTGGAAGATTATTTTGCATTTATTATCAACTCAGCCACTTTTTTGCCGGATTTAAGCATCCCGCCGAAAATCGGTCCCATTCTAGGCAGGTTATAGACGGCACATACAGACATACCTGTAACGTAAAGCCCCGGATAGACTTCACCGGTTTTCTCCACGACACCGGCTTCGGAAGCTTCTACATCCATAAAACCATCCTTTATCTTGTTTGGAAAAAGCTCCAGCTTTCTTTCTTTGAGCATCGCGACTAATTCGGCAGGGTGTCCCGTTGCGTCGATAAGATATTTCGAAGAAATGCAAAACGGGTCAACATGCAGACGCCCAAGCTTGATGGCCGTGTTGTTGACTACAACGCCTTCAACAGCGTCCGTTTTTAGAATAATATCTTCGGCCTCTGTTAAGTTGAAGATTTCTGCTCCTGCTTTTTTGGCCCTGTAGCCCAGGGCGGTTGCAAATTCTATTGCATCTGCTATGTACAGATTTTTTTCTTTTCGTGTAGTAACGTTAAGTTCGTCCAAAATTTCTTTTTCTTCAAAGACAACTATGCTGTAACCTGCGGCCCCCGCCCAGATTCCACCGCCTATTGAAAGTCTTTTTTCGAGCACTGCTGTTTTCACTCCTGCACTGCCGAGATAATATGCTGCGGTTAGACCGGCAGGGCCTGCGCCGACTATAACCACGTAATTTTCAAGATGCTCCAGCAGTTTTTTGTTATATTCTGTTATAATTGCCCGTGAAATATCAGTTTCCTTCATTTTTGTTCCCTTTCTTATTTCGAATTTAATAAAAAAGCACTCCTGTCAAAGGAGCGCTTAAATTTTTTATTATACGCCTTCCTTCGCAGGTCCTAACCCGAGCAGGTTCATAGGGTCACCTTGCATCAATCGAACTTACACCCAATTGGTGCCGGATTTCTCAGCTTTGTCCCGGTTTGAAAACCGGCACTTAGCTCCCCTGGCAAAACCAAATTGTACCTGACTATTATAATAGCTGCCCACATCTGCCACAAGGATTTTTTTATATATCCATTTGATAAATACACATAAAGCTGCCTTGACAGAACAAACTGCAATCGGTATCATATCAACAACAATCGTGTTTTAAGGACGGTTTAACTTATGTCAACTAAAGGATTTACGCATCTTCATCTGCATAGTCAGTACTCGCTCCTCGACGGCGCAATCAGCTTTGACAAGCTGCTCAAACGATGCAAAGAGCTCGGTATGGACGCCGTTGCAGTTACCGACCACGGCAATATGTTCGCAGCGGTGGAATTTTACACAAAAGCGCTGGCCGCTCATATAAGACCTATCATTGGCATTGAGGCGTATGTCGCTCCGGACAGCAGGTTTAACAAACAAAAAAGCTCCATAAGCGACGCTGCCTATCATTTGATACTTTTGGCCGAAAACAATACCGGCTATCGCAATC
>CAZECQ010000237.1:0-3930 GCA_964510545.1 uncultured Pirellulales bacterium
TTACGGCGATGAATTTGTATTTGTACCAGCGTGAAGAATAGGTTACCTCGTTATTTTTCTCGCCGCTGTCTCTTGATTTCCAAATCATCGGTCTGCCATCGGCGGTTGCTCTGGCTGAAGCGACACCAATAGTGCAGGCGGTAGAAGTTTCAACGAGGATTATCGCGAGGCCAGCAGCAAAAGCGATTAAGGGTATAACAATTCTTTTTTTCAGCATTTTTTATCCCTTATTTTGTTTTTTATACAGAAGTTTAATTTTAAAATGCTATTTTGTGGTTGTGTCAGTTTCCTTCTTATCTTCGTTTTCTGTTTTGTCTTTTGGTTTTTCAGGATTTTTTACGTGGGTATCGAGCCATGGTATCCATCTTGCCCACATATCGAGTATGGTCTGCTCAGCGATTGGGCCATGATGTTCGTAGGGGTACATATAGAGGGCTGCTTTTTTTCCAAGTGCGTTTAGAGCGTGGAACATTCGCTCTGAGTTAACGGGGTTGCAGCCGGTATTTTTATCGAGCATACCGTGATACATCAAGATAGCGCCGTGGAGCCGGTTTGCCCAGATAATCGGTGAAACTGCAACGTAGGTTTCTCGGGCGTCCCAGAGGTGTCTTCGCTCACTTTGCCAGCCGCAGGGAGTGAGGGTCCGGTTGAAATTTGAGTCACCGGCGATGCCAGCTTTGAAGAAGGGCGTATGAATCATTGCGTGAGCGGTGCTGAAGCCGCCGTAGCTGTGGCCTCCGATTGCGAGGCGGTCACGGTCGATGAGAGACATTTTATCGAGTGTGTCGATAATTGCCCATAGATTGTTTCGAAGCTCGGGGGGATAAGTATTGTTTGCGGTTTCCTTTTTGCCGACGCCGAAGTAAGGAGTGTCAGGCCTGACGTAGGCGTATCCGAGTTTTGTTAATGCCCTCATTGAGCGGACGCTGTCAGTGCTGGAGGTGCTGTGTTTTATTCCCCGAAATTCGTTTTTGTTATAGCCCCTAACACTTCTTTTGTTGTATTCTTTCTGACTTGTATAGTCACGGGGGTAGAACCAGAACATAGCCGGTGGTTTGGTGCCTTCGACATAATCGACAGGCAGCATTACGGTGACCCATAATTTGTAGCCATCGGCGTTTTCAATTTCGATTCGCTTGTGGGCAGCTTTGGTAATTTCAGGGGAATAATCAATGTTGTCAGTCATTTTTTGCAATTTTTCTGTTTTGAGATTTCGCAGGTAGGAGTTCGGGACGTCTGTTGCGGTTTGTCGGGTTGTCATTACGAACTCGAAATTGTCATCCAGTACATCTGTAATATTTTCGAATACATCCGGTTCGCTTTCAAAAATCCGCTCTTTGTCATTGCTATCGCAGATTGCGACCTTGTCAACAAAGGGGCGCGGGGCATTGACATCGGGGTTTTTGAAATACTGTGTTCCTGACAGATAAGTGTACTTTTTATCGGGTGAAAGGCGGATAACAGAGCCGGAGGGGATATTTTTGGTCATTAAAGAACCGGGATTTTTGTAAAATTTTTCTGTTTTGTATTTATAAATTGTGTGTTTTGTTTCCGGCTGGTCCAGATTGACTGCAAAAAGATGCTGGGTTTTGTTTTTGGTTTCTTTTAGAAAGAGGGTTTTGAAATCATCGGAGAATTCGACGTAGTTATCGAGTTTGTTTTCCTGAGCGTAAATCAGTTCGACGTTGTTTTGGTCGTAAGGAGGCAGCCAGCGCATTACGCGGTCCTTTCGAATGGGTTTTTCCTCTTTGGTAAATGGGTCGTTTGGTTCTTTATCTTTTTTGTCATTACTATCAGGTTTAGGTTCTTGCTGTAAGAAAATCATACCGTTGCCATCGGGGGCCCAGGCGAGGAGTCGTTTTGCCTTTTCGTTCTTATCGGGTTTCGGCTCATTGGGATATTTTATTTGGTTGCTTTTGGCGCCATTCTCGATTTCATCGAGAGGTTTTGTTACAAGGTCAGCGAGTACGTTGCCGTTGAGGTCCCAAAGCTGTTCGGTGCTTGGAAAAGCGGACAGCGGGACGATATACGAGAATGGTTTTTGTAAAGTTTTAATACGGAGATAATTCATATCAGGGGAGATATCAATGGAGAGATACATATTTGGGTCGGCGATTTTGTTAACTTTGCCGGTTTCGACATTTATCAGCGCAAGCTGTCCCTTCGAGTAATATTCAAGCAACTTTATGTCGTACTGGTCTTTTAGGAGGAAACGATGGGTTCGAGTGGGAGTTTTTCCATCGGAGGAAAGGTTTATTTTCGGCGAGTTTGGTACTGGTGATTTTTCGGGCTCTGTTGCTCTGTTATCGGGCAGCAGTACGGTGAGGATTTTTTGGCCGTCAGAGGTCCATTCGAATCTTTTTACGAGGGTGGCCAGAACAGAGGTGTTGGTTAGTTTTTTAGATTTGCCGGTTTTTGGGTCGGCTGTATAAATATGTGTGGCGTCGTCAAAGTGAGCGAAGTAGGCCAGCTTGCCGCCATCGGGCGAGAAGCGTGCGTTACTTAGTTTTGCATTTTTTGGGGCTTGCAGGTTTATTTTCTTTTGGGTTTTCCAGTTAAAAATTGTATATCCATCAGCCAGACTTATAGAGCGTCTGCGTGGGGGCAGAGCGGTATTTATGGTAAAGTCACGATGACGGTTGGCTTTGTAGTCAAATTCAGTTTCTGCGAGGACATGGAAGGGTTTTGCCAAGTCTTCGATTTGCGGCATATTGTGATTTACAGCGGTAAGATAGTGAATATTGTCAGGGCTGAGATATCTGAGCGTTTTATTATTCCATCGCGGGGCCAATACGAGGTCGGCGATTTCTTTTGGCGGTGTCAGGTATGATTCTTTTGTTAAGATGCAAGTGTCGGCATAAGCAGCACAGGCAAAGACAGACAGGGCCGCCAGTGATAAAAGTGTGGAAATAATTTTTTTCTCTGTGTTTTTCATTTTTTTTCTCCTACGTTTTTTTGTAAATTGTTTGGGGTATCACCATCCTCATAATACGTTAAGTTAATAACCACTGCCTGTGCCTTTTATATTTCCTCTGGTGTCGGCGGCGGTTGTAATCATCCCTGTTTTGGGGTCGACTAAGATTGCGTGAGCTTTTCCTCCCTGAGGTTGGCCAAACTTATGGCCGAGCGATTCTAATTCTTTGATAGTTTTTTCCGATAGGACGTTGTCGAGATACTTGTCGAGTTGTATTTCGTCCGGCAGCCACTGGTGATGAAATCTCGGTGCGGCGACGGCCTGGGCAATGTTCATTTTGTGGTCGATAACATTCATAATGCATTGGGCGACAGTAGTGATTATAGTTGGGCCTCCCATTGCCCCAATGACCATAAAGTTTTTACCGTTCTTGGTAACGATGGTTGGTGTCATTGAGCTTAACATTCTTTTGTTTGGTTCGATGGCATTGGCAGTTCCTCCGATGAGGCCATAAAAATTCGGAGCGCCGGGTTTTGCGCTAAAATCATCCATTTCGCTATTCAGCAGGAATCCGGCACCATCGACGACGAGATAGCAGCCAAAGGAATCGTTCAGTGTGGTGGTTACCGCTACTGCTGTGCCGTCTTTATCGATTATTGAGTAGTGAGTTGTTTGAGGGCTTTCATATGGAAGAGCCTTGAGGTTGCCGGCTTTTATTTTAACGCCAGGTGCAGCGATATCTATTTTGATATCTTTAGCTCTTTGGAGTGCGTATTCCTTGGAGATGAGCATTTTGGCAGGTACTTTAACGAAATCGGGGTCTCCCATATATTCGGCACGGTCGGCGAAGGCGCGTTTTTCCGCTTCGACTACGAGGTGTATGGTTTTTGTGGTATTGAAGCCGCTCTTTGCGATGTCATATTTTTCGAGTATGTTTAGAATTTCCAGGAGTGTGATTCCGCCGCTGCTTGGCGGCGGCATTGAGATGATACCGTAGCCTCGATATGAGCCGGTAA
>CAZECQ010000238.1:0-3836 GCA_964510545.1 uncultured Pirellulales bacterium
AGTAAATTATGTTCCAAAAGACAATAAAGCCGCAAAAAGCAGTCATATTTATATTGTCTATACTGACCTTTTTGAATTTAACGCCTGAATGCTTTGCTGAGCTAATAACAAAAAAAGACCTAGCAGATGTTTTGCCGACTGCCAATGCATTTGCCAGGGAAACAGAACCCTTCCCGCATTTCCTCGGCTACACTACTGACGGCGGATATCTTATGGGGGTGGTTTTTCTGACAACAGAAGTTGTTCCCGATGAAAGCTGGGGTTACCGGGACCAGATAGCAACCTTAGTTGGCGTAGATGCAAGGGGAAAGATTACTGGCGTTAAGGTGCTGAGCGAATTTGAGAGTCCAAGATATACAAAAGGATTTCTGGCCGATGGAAGCTGGTTTTTGAGTCAATTCGAAGAAAAGGATGCAGGTGACAACTTTATCCTCGAGGGCGATGTAGATGCTATAACAGGAGCTACGATAACTTCAAGCACGGTTACCCGCTCAATAAAAGCAGGCCTGGAGTTGGTTACAGAGCAGGTTTTAAACCAACATGTAGACAAAGACAACCCGGTCAAGCACGTATTTTTCCAACACCTGCTCTGGCAGATAGATTTTATATTCCTATGGGTCATGGTTGGCCTGGCGTTTTGGTCATTTTTCAAAAAGAATGAATCCTTACGTTATTTTATATTGGGGCTGAGCTTTGCATACTTGGGCATTTTCATGGGAGGCGGGTTTTCCATAAATGATATTTTAAGACTTTTATCTCTTCACAGCCCTGTATTCTTGAACAACCTGTATTGGTACAGCCTTGTTGTTATCGCAATAGGTTTAACAGTTTTTGCTGGAAGATTCTACTGCGGCTGGCTTTGCCCGTTCGGAGCCATTACCGAAGTGCTATTCCGCCTTGTGCCGGTAGAATGGAAGATTACCGGAGAGGCTGACAGGTATTTGAAAGTTGTAAAATATGTCAATCTTGGAATTTTGCTTATGATAGGCCTTTTGTTCGGGAACAATATCCTTGCAATTTATTTAGCTGGCATTATAGAACCATTTGCCACATTTTTTAATCTGCACGGCGATTTGATATCCTGGATGTGGCTTATACTGATGCTGGTTTCTTCAGCTTTTGTTTCAAGGTTTTACTGCAGATATTTTTGCCCGTTGGGTGCGTTTTTTGCATTGGTGAGCTGGATATGTTCTTTACTGCGACTAAGGCTGATAAGCGTTAATTTGCCGGGAGATAACTGTAAAGGCTGCAAACTGGCTCAAAAAAGATGCCAGATGAATGCTATCAGCTATGATGAGCAATTAAAGAAACCCGACATAGCTGGCAGTGAGTGTTTTATGTGTAATACCTGTGCAGCAATCTGTCCTGTAGAATCGAAAAATCTCTGAAAAGGATCAAAATGGGAAATTTTCTAAGGAAAAACTGGTTAATTGTTATAACAATTATATCGCTGACTCTAAATGTTCTTGCAGCCTTTGTTCTCTATCAGGATTCAAAAACAAGTATCGATAGCCACGAAAAGAATCTTATTAAAGCCGAACCCCTGGACTATGAAAGTTTCAAAGCCCAATGGGGCAGCGCATGGCTTGGTTTAGAGGTTTCCGAGGTTACCCCTGAAGTAGCAGCAGTGGTCCGGCTTGACAAAGTCCAGGGTGCTCTGGTTAAAAGCGTTGCACCTGCTTCTCCCGCTGATAAGGCAGATATAAAACCTGGCGATGTAATAGTCTCTTTCAATGGCAGAAAAATAAGGACTGTTAACCAGCTTCAAGGCGATTTATTGGGCAGCGAGATAGGCAGCGAAGTCTATATGTGCGTAGTAAAAGGCGATTATACAATTACGGTGTACGCACTGCCGATAGAAAGGCCGTCTTATTTGCCGCCTGTAAACAAAGCATTACCCTGGCTTGGTGTAGAAGTCAGTAAGGTTCTTTTTGGCAGTGATGAGGCAAAAAAACTTGAAGAAGTTGGAAAGGCGGGCGGCATTTTAGTTGAAGAAGTTATTCGTAATTCTCCTGCCGAAGAAGCAGGCCTGCAAGCTGATGATATTATCATGTCTTTTAATTCACGGAAAACAAGAACTTTAAGGGAATTTCTATCCGACCTTGCCGGCTCTGAGCCTGGCGATGAAATTCCTATGTGCATAATAAGGGAAGACATACGCAAGACAATATATGTTACCTTAACCCGAAAACCATCGCTTACCAGTATATAACTACAAAGAGAGGATTTATTATGAAGATTGCAGTAACGTCAACAGGACCAACGCTTGATGATAATGTGGAGGCCCGGTTTGGTCGGTGTGCATATTTTTTGGTCATCGACACAGACACAATGCAGTTAGAGGCTATTGAAAATCCCAATATTGCTCTCGGCGGAGGTGCAGGTATTCAGTCAGCTCAGTTAATGTCGGAAAAAGGTGTAACAACTGTACTGACCGGTAACTGCGGCCCTAATGCATTTAATGTTTTCGGCCAGGCAGGCATACAGGTTATTGTCGGTGTCAGCGGATCTGTGCGTAATGCCGTTGAGCAATTCAAAGCAGGGGCTTTTTCTTCTGCTTCGGAGCCAAATGTAGCCAGCCACTTTGGTATGGGTACTGCGCCTACAGGCCCTACAGCAGCTGGGCAACCAGGAACTAATCCAATGGGTCAAGGCGTAGTAGGAACTGGTTTTGGTATGGGTGGCGGTCGAGGTATGGGTCGCGGCGGTGGAATAGGACGCGGTATGGGCAGAGGCATGGGTCGAGGTGGCGGCATGGGCCGTGGTATGGGCATGGCAGCTCCGATTGGTATGCCTCCGACTGGCCCCGCGGCGGCTTTTCCAGAAAATACCGGGCCGCAAAACCAAGAGCACGAACTTGCTGCTCTAAAGCAGCAGGCAGAGATGCTCGAGCAGCAAAGACAGCAGTTGAATCAAAGAATAACTCAGCTTGAAAGCAGGCGCAGGGCTGTGGCGGTTGTTGATTTGGAAAAATGTGCAGGCTGTGGTATCTGTGTAGATGTTTGTCCGGCAGGTGCTATTGAAGTTAACCAGCAAGCTGTTGTTAACGATGAAGCCTGCACCGGCTGTGCTGCCTGTGTTTCGGAATGTCCCAATGAGGCTATCGTGATTGCCCAGAAAAAAGTTGGTAATTAAACTTTGTTAGAACCTTAGCTTTTCACATAATAAGCTTAAGGTGCGGATCTTCGACGATACGTGTATAATCAACAAGTTTCGGGCTGTAAGGGTGTTGCTGTATCTAAACCGTTTATTGCCGAAGGAGTTAACAGATGCAGCGTTTTATGCTAAAATCAAAGATACACAGGGCCACATTGACCAGAACAGATTTGGATTAGGAAGGAAGTATAACCATTGATGAGAACCTTCTTGAAAAAGCTGATATATTGCCGGGTGAACAAGTTAACGTCCTTAATATTAACAACGGTCAGCGTTTTGTAACTTATGCTATTTCAGCATCACGAAAATCAGGAACTGTTTTGTTAAATGGGCCGGTGGCCAGATTAGGTACTGTTGGTGATAAAGTCATAATCATATCTTACTGTCAGGTTCCTGCTGAGAAAGCAAAAGAATTACAGGTGAAAATAGTAATAGTAGATGATGGAAACAAACCAAAGGAGTTAGAAAATGGATCCGGTACTTGATGCCAAGGATGTTGTTGTAGGATTTCATCCGGATGGTTACAGGATAGATAAAACAGCTTCGCCAATGAACCGGTATACAAAGTGGGATATTTCGGCTGGTAATCACTGGTGCAATCCGAAGCCGGTTTGCTTTGATTCTTTGCCAGAAAAAGATTGGATTGCGAAAGACAGGTTTGACTGGGATAAAATTAATAT
>CAZECQ010000239.1:0-3805 GCA_964510545.1 uncultured Pirellulales bacterium
AATTGTGCCTGTTCAGGTGGTTGCCAATCGAGCCGGCAAAAAGGTATGTTATTGCCTGACATCGCAGGGCCCACAGCAACGGGAGGTCAAAACGGGAGCTTTCAATGACACTTTTGTCGAGATTGCCGAAGGTTTACAGGTGGCAGAAGAAGTGCTTTTAAATCCTCCGCGGTTGATTGACCAGGACGATTCAGCCGGATATAAAAAGAAACAAAAAGAACCACCGGGCGATATTCCAAAGCAACCAACTCAGCAACAGCGAAGAGGCCCGGGGCGAAACAGGCCCGAGCGTGAGAAAAGAAATATAGAGGACAGTGCCGCCGATGCGAGAGTCCCCAAAAAGCCTTGAGTTCACAAAAGACACTGCTGTTCTGGAGATTGAGAAGTTGTGCAAGAGTTATCAGCTTGGAACAATGGAGCTTCGGGTTTTGCGCGACATCGACCTTGCCATCAACAGCGGGGAATATGTTGCCATTATGGGGCCGAGCGGCTCGGGTAAATCCACACTGCTTAATATGCTTGGCTGCCTTGACCGGCCTACCAGCGGCAGTTACGTGCTCGGCGGACAGGATGTTTCCCGGATGGACGATGACCAGTTATCATTAATACGCGGTGCACACATCGGTTTTGTATTTCAATCGTTTAATCTTATTGGCCAGCTCAATATCATAGAGAATATCGAGGTTCCGATGTATTACCAGGGTTATTCCGAACACGACAGCGCTGAACGTGCCATTGAGTTGGCCGAGATGGTTGGTCTCGGTGACAGGATTAAGCACAGGCCTTCGGAATTGAGCGGAGGCCAGCAGCAGCGTGTGGCAATCGCAAGAGCGCTGGCGAACGACCCGCTGATTATTATCGCCGATGAGCCGACCGGCAATCTCGATTCGGAAAGCGGCTTAGAAATTCTCAACATTCTCAATAATCTGTACAGAGAAGGTAAAACTCTGATTGTAGTTACGCACGATGAGGGCATTGCAGCAAACGCCGAGCGGGTTGTGCATCTCTTTGACGGACGCATAAAAGAGATTCAATACAGGGAGGCCTAACCTATTATGTTCTTGTTTCGTTTTAAGCGCACGGTAAAGTTAGGACTAAAGAGTTTGTGGATGCATCGGCTGCGTTCGACTCTGACGACGTTAGGTATTATCTTTGGTGTCTCTTCGGTTATAGCAATGCTGGCAATAGGTGAGGGCGCCAGCAAGGCCGCACAGGAACAAATTGCACGCTTAGGCAGTCTCAATATTATTATCAAAACAATCAAACCGCCCGAAGACGAGGAGGCCAGCAGCCAGTCAGAGAGCATGGTTGAATATGGTCTGACTTATATCGATGCCGAGCGTTTTCGCAACGGCATCCCCGACGTTGAGGTTGTCGTGCCGATTCGCCGCTTCTCTCAACATGTCTGGTACCGAAACCGCAGGGTGGCGATTGAAATTATCGGCACAGTGCCGTGGCATACTGATACGGCGCCTATTCAACTGAAACTTGGGAGGTTTCTCAGTTCTCTTGATATGCACCATAAACAGGGTGTTTGCGTTGTTGACGAAAGGGTAGTCAGAGAATTATTTAGTTTTGATGACCCACTGGGCCAGGACATCAAAATATCCGGAGATTATTACCGGACGATAGGAGTTGTAAGCTCAGAAACTGCTGTCTCAAGCGCAGGCGGTTTCGGAGGTGAAATTCCCGTAGAGAAGGCTATGGGCGGTGCGAACGTCGGGGCTATCTATATCCCGTTGACTACCGTTAAGGACCGTTTCGGAGAAATATCAATACAACTCAGCGGTGAAACCGGACGGAATATTGAAAAGGTCGAACTCCAGGAGGTAATTATTAAGGTCGGGCAGATTAACAGGGTGTTGCCGACACGTGATATTCTGGACACTCTGTTGAGCCGTTTTCACAAGAAGAACGACTACCAGATAGTCGTGCCTTTGGAGCTGTTGCGCCAGGCCGCCCGCACAAAACGAATCTTTAGTATTGTGCTTGGCTCAATCGCAGCAATTTCGCTTTTAGTCGGCGGGATAGGGATTATGAATATTATGCTGGCCAGCGTCAGTGAGCGCACGCGTGAGATTGGCATTCGCCGGGCACTTGGCGCAAGAAAGCGCGATATTATTATCCAGTTCCTCTCGGAAACTCTGATGCTGACGATAGCCGGCGGTATTCTTGGAATTTGTTTAGGCACCTGCATTCCGTTTTTTGTAACGTATTTTGGCAATATGCCGACTGTAATTACAGCCATCTCATTAGTATTGGCTTTTGGTATTAGTGCGACTGTCGGTTTAATTTTCGGTTTGTATCCTGCCTATCGCGCTGCCAATGTAGACCCAATTGAATCACTTCGACACGAATAAGTCGGGGCTCCCAAACGCAAAGGTACACTTAGAGCCTATAACAAAATGACTCTTTATTCAAGCGGTTTATTTTGTTAGAGGCTTAGAATCTCAAAATTTGCGATATGCAAGCGTCATTTTGTTTTGCTATTTTTCTTCAGTGTCAATATAATACCCACCTATATGAAGAATCAAAATGTTATATGGAAATTTCAGGATCTCGATTGTCCTTTGGTTGCAACGGCTATTCACGATGGCCATATGGTAAGTCAACAGGCCGCCGAGATGATGGCTCTTTCAGGGTCCGGGCGGCTCAGGGAAGAAGACCCATTCACCGGCCAAATGGTTGACTTCGCACAAAATCACATTATTGTCCGGACATCACGATTCGAGGTGGATTTAAATCGCACCCGCGACAAAGCCGTTTACCTTACGCCTGCGGATGCCTGGGGTCTGAAGGTCTGGAAAGAAAAACCGCCGCAGCAAATAATTAACCACTCTCTGCAGGTTTATGATGACTTTTATGCCGAGCTTCAGCGGCTTTTCACAGAGTTAAAAAACCATGTTAAGCGCTTTGTGGTTTTCGATATTCACAGTTACAATCATCGACGCGAAAGTCCTGACGGACCCGCCGCTGATGCGGAGTTGAATCCCGAGGTAAATGTCGGAACCGGTTCGATGGAGCGGGTGAGATGGGCCTGGCTCGTTGAAGCAGTTATGGCCGAGTTAAGGGCGTTTGATTTTCTCTGGGGCCAGCTTGATGTGCGGGAAAATGTCAAATTTCGCGGCGGCTGGTTTGCAAACTGGATTCATCAGGCGTTTGGTGAATCTGCGTGTGTGCTGAGTATAGAATTTAAAAAGTTCTGGATGGACGAGTGGACCGGCCAGCCGGACCAGCAACAGTTGGAGGCGATTCGCAGGGCTTTACAGTTGGCCGCAGACTGTGCGATTGAAGAGTTGAGCAAATCCGGCAAAGCCTAATCTGCTACTAACCGACCATCGCAGATGCATTACCGAAAACTGTTGCGGGTATATATTCGAAAGATTTTCCAATGCAGACGAAAAAGTTTGTTATATATTTAAAGCTATTATTGACAGCGGCATTTTGGGGAGGCACTTTTATTGCCGGAAAAGTTGTTACCAAAAATGTCGGACCATTTTCAGCTTCTTTTTTGAGATTTGCACAGGCGGCCGTTTGCCTTTTCCTGGTTACCTGGAAGGTCGAAGGGAAGTTTCCTGTAATAAAACCCGCCCAGCTTATCGGCGTTATTCTTCTTGGGGCCACCGGCGTCTTTACATACAACGTTTTCTTCTTCAAGGGACTCAAAATTATCGAAGCTTCACGAGCGTCACTCATTATAGCAACCTGCCCCATCTTCATCGCTGTTCTTTCATGTTTTCTCTTTAAGGAAAAACTCAATCCAATAAAAATTATCGGTATCATCATTTCGGTGACCGGTGCGGTA
>CAZECQ010000240.1:0-3789 GCA_964510545.1 uncultured Pirellulales bacterium
CCAAATTGCCCGATTTTTCGCACCAAACGCGCAGGTTCGTCTAATTATGGGGAGCCATGTTTTTTTACCCCCCCTTAAAGAAAGTAAATACCGGCTATGAAATGCCATTTAACTAATTAACCGATGAACCACTCACAACGTACTATGAACTATTGGAAGTTGAAAGTTAAAAGTTGAACGTTGGAAGTTAAATAATGAACCCAAAACCTCAACCCCACTTGTCGCGGCCAATCCTCTGGCGAAGCCGGATCGCCCCTTTACATCTGTCGAGAACGCTCTACAAATTCACTCTTTTTTGCAAAACAAACCCAATTTCCCCCGTTTTTGCGCCAAAAACAAAGATTCCGAAGAAAAACAAACCCAATCAAACCCAATTTTTCGCGTCTTTCTTCTTGCCTATGCTGCCTATCCACCCCAATCAAACCCAATCTCAACCCACCCCCACAATTCTTGTCCGACGTAGCTTTATGCAAAGGCTGATTGATTTCAATTTCCCCCCGAATATTGATTTGGCAATCTGCTATTTGTTGTTTTTAACTTGTCTTGGTTCTTTTCCCTCTTCGATAGCTGTTATTTTATTTATTCGTCTTTGGTGTCTTCCTCCGCTAAATTCCGTACTCAGCCAGACCTCTACCATTTTCCGTATTAGCACCTCTCCAGTTAGGTCGCCTGATAAGCACAGCACATTTGCATCGTTATGGTCGCGTGAAATCTGTGCGGTCAACTCATCATGGCACAATGCCGCCCGGATTCCTTTTATTTTATTTGCCGTTATACTTGTACCGATACCGGTTCCGCAGATTAAAATGCCCCTGTCGGCCTTATTTTGTGATACAGTCATTGCCGCCAGATACGTATGGTCGGGGTAGTCCACTGGGTCGTTGCTGTCGGTACCGACGTCGATACACTCATGGCCCAGCTGTGTAACTATGGATTTAATTACTTCCTTGGCTTTGAAACCGCGATGGTCGCTTCCAACTACTATTTTCATAATATTAGCTCACCGATTCTTTTTTTCACTGCTTTTTCTATAATATCAGCACAACTGTTATAAACTTCCTGCGGCCGGCCTATCGGGTCAGGGACATCTGTATTTTCTGCCAACAGAACACACTTTTTTACTGCATCAATGTTGAGAGCGGCCACTCGCTCGCAGTGCATTCGGCCCATTGCAAATATAATGTCACTCTCATTTACGAGTTGCTGCGTCAGTTGTGTGCTCCTGTGGGCTTTTATATCAATACCTTTAGCTGCACAGGCTTTTATAGCTTCCGGACTCGCCGCAGCACCAGCTAAATTCATAATACCGGCGGAAGATACTTTATAACCAATTTTATCGAGTTCGTCAACATCGCATCTCAATTTTTCCGCAAGAGAGCTGCTGAATATTCCCTTGGCCATTGGGCTTCGGCAGGTATTGCCGGTACAGACGAACAGGAATTTTATTTGCGAGGTTGTTTCCAACTCTGCTCTGGAATATACGCCCTCTCTTAAGATACGCAGTCCATTTTTGCCTATTTTTACGACGGTACTGCTTTTTTTATATTTACAGAGCCCGGCATCCAGCACCAACTCGATTTGACCGGAAAATGTTGCAAGAACTCCTTCAGCATCGATTGCCGGCGGTCGGCCTGTTATGTTTGCGCTTGGCGCGACAACAGGATTGGTCGTTTGCTGCAGCAACAAGGAAGCTATCTGGTTCTCACAGCAGCGAATGCCTATGGAATTATCCTTATATAGCTCGTTAAATACCTCATCGGGGAATTCATTTTTTTGTTTGCTGAGATTATTATTGTCTAATTCAAAGACGATTGTCAGAGGTCCCGGCCATGCGTTATCGATTAGCTTTTGAGCCTTTATGCAAATAGTGGGCACATATTTTTTTACATCTTCTTTTTGGCCTATATGCAATGTGTAGTATTTGTCAGGACTTCGTCCTTTGAGATTATTAAGCTTAGTGAGTGAATCGGGCCTGACCCGGCAGGCGATTCCATAAACTGTTTCAGTAGGAATTGCCACAAGACTACCGGCATCGAGTAGTGATGCGGCCTCTTTGATTTTGGCCATATCAGGTTTTGCAATATCGATTTTTACAACTTTTGTCTGCATTGTGTCTAAAACATTACACTAATCAATCCAAAATAGCAAGAACCTGCACTATACCTTATTTTGTTGCCGGTTTTTGTGCAACCAATCCACCAGCAGACAATCGGCATATATATAGTGAAACCGAAATTCGATTGAGCATGAGAATTTACTTTGCTGCGATTTTTTACCGCTGCTTTGATTTTCCGTTTTGCCCGATAAAAAATGCAAAAAATATGCTGCTGTGTCGGCAGAGAAAAAAATATTGAAAACTTCGCTGATATTGCCCAAATACGCTAATCTATCCAGTTTAACATTGCCGATAAGCTCTGTATTGTTGGACCAATTATTTAGCTTTTTAGGAGTATAACTGTGGAAACATTACTAGAGCAGCGAAAAAGCACTCGAACGAGCCTTTCCTGGCCTGTAAGCGTTTGGCTGCCTGAGGCAAATCGTTTTTTTAACGGCAGAAGCACAAATATCAGTGAGAACGGTGTTTTCATTACTGTGCCAATGACAATGCCGGTTAGGGAGGGCAATATAGTAGAGATTAATTTTCCACGTACAATGGCTTTGGCAAGGAAGAAGGGACAGTTCGCCCGGATTAAAAAAGGTATGGTAGTCAGGGTTGAACGCGGAAATATGCTCAAAGAAGCTAATATCGGTATTGCTGTTCATTTTGAATAGCATTTAAGTACACCTTGATTTATTAAGAGCTTTTTTTGGTTTGAGTTTAGCGGTTGGTTGGAGGTGAGTTAGTAGCAATAAGAATTGCCGGCGGCGATATATTGCCATCAGTATTTTTGTTTTTATAAATGATTGGGAAAGATATGAAAGTTTCAACAATAAAAGAAAAGGCGAAATCACTCGGTGTAAAACACGGCAAAATGAAAAAGGCGGAGCTTATCCGCGCTATCCAGGCTGCCGAAGGCTGTACACAGTGTTTTGGCAGTTCAGACGGCGAGTGCCAATATCCAGACTGCTGCTTCAGGCAGGACTGCCTTAAGAATTGACCCTTTGATGGGTTAAACAATATTTCATGTGGGTTGCATCTTTGGGTTTGATTGGGTTTGAATTGGGTTTGTTTTTCTTCGGAATAGGCGTTTTTGACGCAAAATCGGGGGAAATTGGGTTTGTTTTGCATAAAAAGGGTGAATTTGTAGAGCGTTCTCGACAGATGTAGAGGGGCAGTCGCCGGTTGCCAGATGAAAGTTGTCCGTAATTCGTTGTTCATTATTCGTAGTTTCCTTTAACTTTGAACTTATTGTGGCGTGTATCTGCTGATACGAAAACGTGCGGTTCTCCGCAAAACCTTCGCCTGCTGGCGGTTTACGTTTGCCTGTTAGGCAACATACGGGTATTATAACATAATTACAGACAAAAGTCAACAAAAAAGGGCAAAAAATTAGCCACAGAGCACTCAGAGGGCACAGAGAATTCAATAATATTTAACCGCGGATTAAAACAGATAAACACAGATTTATTGAACTACAAAGTTTGCAAGGATATAGTCCTTTTGATTAATCAAAAGGACTACGAGCATTTTATGAGATATGGAGAGAGACTGTTCGGCTTTGAGGTTTTGCCGGCTTGGTGTACTCGGTAAACTCTGCTCTAAAAGCGAGCTTTCGATACAGAGATTTACCTTTGTCCACCGTTGCATTATTATAAATGCAACTCTTTATTAAGCTGACGAAAACTCAG
>CAZECQ010000241.1:0-3782 GCA_964510545.1 uncultured Pirellulales bacterium
CAAATCGGAATAAATACAAGATGTAGTGCCTACTTGAGTCAAGTGAATACCCCCTATTTCATAATTCTACCCTGAACCGAATTAACCGGATGGCCAATAGCGAGTGGCGCGAGCTGTAGGCCAGTCCGCGTTAAATTGCAGGTTAGCCAACTTTATCATCTTCTTGTAGATCCATCTCTGCTAATACCTGCACTACTGGATCACCAGTTTTGACATAACTTTGATCTTCCTCAATATCTTCCCATGTTTTTTCATCAGTTTTCAATGTCTCATATCTAAGTACATATTTAGGAGGCATCAGTGCGCGTGACAATGATCCCACATCGGCTAAGAACTTTGCGGTTCCACCAATATTAACTTTCGTCTTTTTATATGTTGATGCAACCGCAAGACGCTCTTGCACCTGAGTTACTTTAACCCTGACCTTCGGCCTCAATATTGAGCCAATGACCTCACCAGTATCTGGATCGGTAATATCCTCACCTTTTGGGTCCATTACATCGAAGTACATTCCGATCTCGACACCCTTATCTGAACCGGCGGAAATCACTATTTCTCTGGAGTTTAAAACTCTTGCTACTTTTGCTCTTATTTGATCACTCATTTTTTTGCCTCTTATTTCTCCGTGTTTCTAATTTTTCACGTAATTCCTTGACATCCTCTGGTACAATATCTCTCCAGTCCTCTAAAGCATCATCAGCTGTCGCTAATTGTTCTATTACAATAGCTTCAAGCTTTGCTATAGTTATTCCGCTGTTTCCGTTTCCTTCCAAATTACGATAATGCTGAATTTCTGATCCAACGCGAGAAAGGCTTTCATATAAAGACATGAGGCGACGAAATGCCGAGCGAGCGTGAGGTTTGATTATTTCCCGGGCAGCTTCTTTTGCAGATTGTTTTCCAAAAAGAAACGAGCCAGCTAATCCACTAAGTAGTACAAAAGCTTGGAGTAGCGCTCCCTCAAGGTCCGAAAGAGCTCTTTGTGATGCTATGTAGACTGAAAATCCTCCGACAACAACGGCCATCAAGACTAAAATCGTTGGCAAAAAACGTGCAAATATTCTCATGCTTTCTCCTGAGTTACATATGCCTCATAAAATGGCTAACCTGCCCTTCAGCGGGCGCGGCTTTTTGCGATCCGCTGGAAGAGACTTGTTAGCATTCATGAATACATCCTACTTCTTTTTTCCATCAAAGAATTTCCGATACTTATCGCGCTTAGCCGAGAGTAGTGGTAGCATTGAACTTAGGCTGTCTTGAGGCGAGCTTTTTAAATGAACCGTATCAGCATTCGGGCTGAGAAGCACAGTGCCTCGAATGCCCGCTAAAAACTCGCTCCTAGCCAACTCGAATGAATTTAGCTCCTCTAGGTCTTTTGCCAACAATATATGAAAGAAAAACGAATTTACAGCAACGATTCGAACCAAGACGGCGTTTCCAAGCGGTGTCAAAAGCCCACCAAGTGCCGATCGATACATGGTGGGTCGAGCTTCCTTGACTACAGATATCGAGCCACTTCGATCCTCAATGAAGGAGGGAGAGACTATCTCTCCAATTAGCGCCACTCCAGGTGGACATTTATCGTCGTGGAGGATATAAGGTAGAAGTCTTCTGAATGGTGCGGACTCGCTCCCGGCACTCCGTGCGGTATTGTATGCGATTTTCAGCAAAACGCGGCAGAGGAGGTCATAGTTATAGTCGAATTCAACCTCTTCATCTGCGCCAAGGGGAATTGACAATTGCCGGTCATAAAGACCACAAAAATAGTTGTCTAGTTCAGAAAGATGAATGTTATTACATTCGAAACAGACATCGCGCACGACATAGTCGGAACCGTGTACATTGCCACTTTTGGGAGAATAATGCGCGGCATTCCGTCCGACACGGTCCATAAAGCAGCCAGGCCACACATGTTCCTTTGCGAGCTTTTTTTCTTGTCCACAGAACGCGCATTTCTTAATCATTCTGATCCTCTTCCTGCTAACGGATTAATCAGCGGCGCGGCTTTTTGGGTCCGCTGAATTTAAAGATCAGCTCCTTTATGAGCTTCCAGTAGTACAAAGACTTGGCTTGGTATTTTGACTCGCAGTCGTGCTTAAATTCCATGCCATAAACGTTAACTTTGCCAATATCCACAATGGAAACATCCTTGCACCATAACTCATGGTAGCCATGTGATGTTTCGAGCAAGAAGAGAAGCTTTTGTGGAATGTCCAAGTTCGAAGCTCCTCCGATCCTAATATCTGTATGCCCATTCGGGAAGATCTCAAAAGCCTGACTGCTGGTGGAAAGCAGCTCCGACCCAGGGAATAGCTCAGAATACTCTAGCTTTCCGCCGAGTTTTTTCTGAACCTCATATTTCTTCCTTCTATAGCATTCAGTTCTCTTTACTGTTATCGGATAGGGCTTCACGTTTTTAACGACCAAGATAAACGTCGTTTCATCTTTCTTCCTGTGGATGACTACCCTCGTTATCTTCAGTGGTCTCCTGGCACTGCGATACCAGCCGACCATGACGCTCACTATCGCCACGAACGCTGCTACGGATGCCAAGGTATCGGCTATAACTTTATATTCCAATCATCCTCTCTAGGAGCTAACGTCGGCTGTTGAGCCGCGAGGCCGCGAGCCGGGATTGATAATATGATCTATCGTGGCTGCGGCCGAAGTCAGCTCGAACGCCCTTGATAGGCGGAGCGTGAGCGGAGCCTCAAGGGCGTGAAGAGCCATAGGCTCAACAGCCGACGATAAGCGGACAAGCGGAGCGAAAGCGAGCGGCAGCGAGCGGTCCGCTTATCAGTGTGTATAGATAGAAAAGTTTCTATATATTAGCCTTATATCACGGATTATTTTCCATGTATATTTATATCAAATGCCACAAAGTGGAAAGATTGTTGTTATATTTTCCATAATATGATGATATGCTGGTAATATTATGGAAAACAAACCTAAATTCAGGCCAGATCCTGACCTAAAGCTCGTGGATCAGGTGCGAGAAGTGCTTCGTTATCATCACTACGCATACCGCACCGAGCAAACGTATTGCGATTGGATCCTTCGTTATATCAAATACTTCGGAGCTCAAAAGCATCCGCGTGATATGGGCAAAACCGAAATTGACGCCTATCTGAGCCACCTTGCCACCGAACGAAAGGTCTCCGCCTCCACCCAGCGCCAGGCGCTAAATGCCATCGTTTTCCTGTACCGGCACGTCCTTGACCAAGTGATTGAAGGCCAGATTGAGCCCACAAGAGCAAAGCGGCACCCTAGGCCGCCGTTGGTCATGACCAAAAATGAAGTTCAGCGTGTATTAGCACAAATGCACGGGAGCCATTTGTTGATGGCCAAACTGCTTTATGGTGCCGGTATCCGCTTGATGGAGTGTATCCGCCTTCGTGTACAAGATTTCGACTTTGAAAGAAGCCTGATTTATGTGCGCGCTGCCAAGGGAAACAAGGACCGCGCCACGCTTTTTCCGAAGTCCATCCAGCCGGAGATGCGCCGCCAGGTTGAAAAGGTTAAGCGCGTTCACGATGAAGACCTGGCACAAGGCTTTGGCGGTGTCTATCTGCCCGAGGCCTTACACAGAAAATACCCGGGTGCTGCACAAGAGTTTCGCTGGCAGTATGTATTTCCGGCAAAAAGGCGAAGTGTGGATCCGCGTACCGCACTTGAGCGCCGGCATCACGTGCTTGAATCTGGTTTACAGAAAGCCGTCAAAGTAGCTGTTGATCGTGCCGGCATTACGAAACGGGTGGGCTGCCACACCTTTCGGCACTCAT
>CAZECQ010000242.1:0-3698 GCA_964510545.1 uncultured Pirellulales bacterium
AACCTATGGTTTACAGCTATACCGCTTTGGGTTGCTGTGTTATTAACTCTATTGTTTAGCTATAGTTACAAATTAGTAGTGTACATTTTTTCCAGTTTTTGAATATACCTTGCGAGGCGCTCTGTAAATCCGCTGCATTATCCATCAAGGCTTGTTAACGAATTGATTTTGCACCGGTTAAAAAAAGTTAAGCAGGCAGAGTGTTGAGCCGATAAAGCCTTCGTACAGAAGGATTTGTAGGCGAATATAGCTTCGTAGAAAATCCGATGTTTGTTGTATTTTATTTGGATTCTATCCGTATATGAAAAGTACACGGAATGTAGCGATTGTATTTTTGTTGTTTGTTGGTATTTACGTGGCAGGGTGCGGAAATAAGTTTTTAGACCCGACGCAAATAGGCAGATTTCGTCCTGTTCCCACGGTGAATGTTATTCTGGACTCACTGGGTGTGGCCGATGAAACGCCCTCAACAGGGGCCTCGGCCCAGGAGCCGCGACCGATAGATGTTCTTGCCTACAATACCGACTATGTTTTTGGCTCCGGAGATGTTATCAGGGTTTCTATTTTCGAACTTCTTCAGGAAGGCGTTCCATTTGAAAATGCTTATATTATTACCGAGACCGGCAACATCTCCATACCGGAAGTTGGGATAGTTCAAGCGGCTGGGCTGACTGAACCACAGCTTGAAGAAGAAATAGCACAGGCTCTCATGCCAACCAAACTAAAAGAGCCATTGGTAACCGTTACCTTGGTAACTTCTGAAAAAAATATGTTTTCAATATCAGGTGATGGTGTGCCCTTTCCAAACCGATACCCTATTCCACGGTATGAATACAGATTAAGAGAGGCTATTGCGCAGGCTGGAGGGATAAGCCAGTTCAATACAAGTTATATCTATGTTTCGCGTTCTGTTACCGGCAGAGAAGCGATAACAGAGCCGGTCGAACCGGAAGTTGCTGAGCCTCTTAGAAAACCACAAAAAGAAATGCCCCAAAAGGATATGCTTGAGATAATAGCTCCCCGGTCACAACAGCAGAGTACCGAAAACAAATTGCTTATAACTTCGGCGGAAATGATAACCGAGAAGGAGCTTGCCGATATGGCAGTCCCTGCAGGGTTCGAAACATCTGCCGATAGCAGGCAGGAGCTGAGTGATATCGAAAATATACTGGAAAGACTGGTCGGGACGGTTAGCCGTGAGACTATTGATGAACCAATAGATGATGGGGAAAAGACGGCTATTGAATGGATTTTTCAGGACGGTAGGTGGGTGCCGGTTCAGGTCGGAAAACTACAGCCAACCCAGCCGGCTAAACGTAAACCTGACAAATCCGTTGAACTGTTGAAAGAGAGAATACCGGAAGATTTTGATTGGGACCAGATTGGCCCGGGAGAAATACAGGGCAGAGTTATAAAAATTCCTGCTGACAAGCTGGCCGCCGGTGACCCCAGATATAATATCGTGATAAGACCGGGCGACAATATTCATGTTCCCGTTGACCTTATTGGCGAATTTTATATTTATGGTAATACAAACCTCCAGGGAGCTGTGCCTTTGACAGGCAGACCGATGACTCTAAAGCAGGCTATGGCTACAGCAGGCGGCTTGGGACCATTAGCATGGCCAAAACGATGTGAAGTTGTAAGGAGGATAGGCAAAAACAAAGAACTGACAGTGATGGTCGATTTGGATAAAATTGCCAGTGGTGAACATCCTGATTTCTTTATTAAACCCAATGATTGGATAAATGTAGGTACTCATCCGACCGCAAGATGGCGCGCTGTTTTGCGAAATGCGTTCAGGGCTACTTATGGCTTCGGTTTTATTTATGACCGCAATTTTGCAGATAGAGATTTTGGAACAAGCAGGCCTTTCCCTAACTGGTCGTTGAAGTAGAATTATTTGGTTATGATGGATAACATTATTTCTTCTGTTGCATAAATACAGTGAGCAAATACAATGCACTCATCCTGTGAGAAGACGCAAAACGAAGCCCCTGCCTGGTCAACTTGGCCCGAACTTGGTGTGCATAACTATATCAGAATAATAATAATCGCAGGCCTCTTCTACTATCTTTTTCAAGGTGAAATTGGCGGTATTGTTCGTAGATGGGCGACTGACAGTAGTTGGTCGCACGGTTTTCTAATTCCTCTTTTCAGTTTGTACTTCATTAACCAGCACAAAAGTGAGATTATCCATTCATTTCAGAATAACCAATTGAAACCGAATTATCTTGGTTTGCTTTTCATGATTTGCGGGATAGTATTTTATCCGCTTAACAGAGTGCACTTCAGCTTAGGTTATTTACAGCCGATGTGTATGATAGCTACACTTGGGGCAATTGTTTTGTTTCTGGGAGGTTGGCGATTAGTCAAATATTCCTGGCTTCCGGTTCTTTTTCTGGTTTTTGCCGTTCCATTGCCGCCGAGATATTATGTTAAATTGACTATGCCGATGCGACATTTGGCGGCAACGGTAGCGGGTGTTTTGTTAAATATGGTACCTAAGCTGCAAGCTACAGTCAGCGGTGTAGTGATTGATGTAATCTACAAAGGCCAAAGATTGGAACCTCCCCTTAATGTAGCAGAAGCCTGCAGCGGTATGCGGCTGCTGATGGCGTTCTTGGCACTTGGCGTTGCTATGGCATATTTACACTATAGACCAATGTGGCAGCGGTTCATACTGCTCGCAAGCACTATACCAATAGCAGTATTCTGCAATATAGTACGGGTTACAACAACCGGATTTATTTATATTTTAGGGAACCCAAAGTATGCTCAGGGCATCTATCACGATTTTCTTGGCTTAGCGATGCTTCCGTTGGCATTCGGTTTATACGGTTTTCTTGCGTGGTTTATGTCGAGTTTATTTGTTGAAGAAACAAAAGCAAAACCATTGGACATTGTGGTTCGGCGCAAAGAGGATGGCCAACAATGATGTTTCAGAGTCTGAAGTGAGACAAAGGATGCGAGAGACGATAAAGAGTTATTTGCAGCCGGCTTTTCTGATATGTGCCGTTGTCCTGGCAACGGCCGGAAGCAGTATGTCGATAGCGATAAAAAGTTTCGGTGTATATTTAAAGAAGGAACCGCTCCCGTTAAAAAAACCTTTGCTGCTTTTGGACGAGACGAAGTTGTCCCCTTATAAAGTAGTATCGAAAGGAGAAATTAAAAACGAGCAGATTATTAAGGAACTCGGCACCGAGGATTATATTCAGTGGGACCTGGAAGATACCAGTGTCTCAGCCGACAGTATTATTCGGCAGTGTTCGTTGTTTATTACTTATTATGGGCTTCCGGACGTAGTGCCGCACGTTCCTGAAGAATGCTATACGGGTGTCGGTAACCAAAGGCTGGGCTCTGAAAGTGTGGTGTTTTCAGTCAATAAAAATGGTACAATGCAGAAAATTCCAGGCAGATACCTTGTTTTTGGCAGCACAGATTCCACCCACTGGCGCAGTACTAAATTCCCTGTTATGTATATTTTTAACGTTAATGAGCAATATACCAATAGTAGAGAAGCGGTCCGAATAGCTTTAAATAAGAACCTTTTTTACAGGCATTCGTATTTTTGTAAGGTTGAATGGAAGTTTTTCAATATGAAATATGGTTCACGTATTTATCCAAACAAAGAAGAAGCAATTATAGCAGGACAAAAGCTTCTAAGTGTGATTTTGCCGCTTTTGGAAAAAGAGCAT
>CAZECQ010000243.1:0-3693 GCA_964510545.1 uncultured Pirellulales bacterium
AGTAAACGAATCGAAATTATCAATGAACAAGACTTTTCTGCTTATATCTTCCATAAGACTTTGTCCTTTTTTAGCTAATTAGCACATTAACTATTTATTGTTATTTGTTTCTTTTTATTCTCCACGAATCGCACGCAAACACGAGTTTGCCTTGTGCTCTGTTTCTTCAAACTCAGTCTTCGGCACACTATCGTGGACGATGCCTGCACCGACCCGAATATAAGCGGTATGGTCCTTGGCCTGCAGACTTCTTATGGTAATACAGCTATCGAACTGACCGTCTACCGTCAGATACATAACCGCTCCGCCGTAATAGCCGCGCTTGGTCTTCTCAAACTGACGTATTAGTTTCATTGCTTCAATCTTCGGAGCACCTGTAAGTGTCCCCATATTCATCGTGGCAAGATACGCACTAAGTGCATCGAGTTCATCTGCGAGTGTACCTTTAACATTACTTACCAGATGCTGTACGGAAGCATATTTCTCAGCCGTCAGCAGTTCCGTAACAACTCTGCTGCCCGGCCTGGCCACACGGGCAATGTCATTCCTGGCCAAATCAACCAGCATCATATGTTCAGCCAGCTCCTTACGGTCGAGTTTCAGTTCCGCCTCATACCTGAAATCGGTATCGGCATCAATTTCATTTCCAATTTTGCCTCTGGGTTTTGTGCCTGCTATTGGCCTTATCTCCACATCACGCTTCTCGGCGCCGCTCACACGCAAATTCAGCTCGGGACTTGAGCCTAACAATATCGTATTGGCGGTATTTAGATAAAACATATACGGCGAAGGATTCAATTGCCTGAGTCGCTTATAAACATCTAATGGCTCATCAGGGCAGGGCTCTAATTTCGTTCTGCTGAGAACAACCTGCAAAATATCGCCGTCAATGATATGCTGCTTGGCGGCCTTTACCATCGCTTCATATTCAGCCTGGTTTGTATCGGTCGCAGGCGGCTCAATCGGGCCGGTATATTTTTGCCCTTTTGGTGCATCGAACCTTGCGATATTGGAATAGTAATCGAAACATTCCTGCGCCTCGGTTATCGCCGCCTCACGGTCTCCGTCTGTTATTATCACATTAACTATAATATGACCGCTGTGGTGTTTATGGTCCATCAGGAAAATGTTGTCTGCGAAATAAAGCTCGTAATCGGGATTGCCGAGTAGGTCGTCCCCACTGGGAGGAAGTTTTTCAAACTGGTCTATAAAATCATAGCTTATAGCTCCCAACAATCCGCAGGTTACTCGGAAAGGCTTACTGGCAAGGCGAAATGCAAAAGCAACGGCTCGTAATACATCCATTTGATTTATGCTTTTCAGCCGTGATTGTTCATCAACTGTTCCTTCGACCTGTTTAATTCGTCCGCTGATTGTTTCCGGACCGAATTCGACCGACTCACAAAAGCTAAACCTTCCTTTATCGGCAGACAAATATTCGAGCATCCGCGTGCCGGTTTTACTCAGGGCTTTGATGGAAAAGTCCCGACCGGTACCCGTAAGATAAAGTGCCGGCCTTGCCGTGCCGAAGCTCAGTGCGCTGCTGCCCGCGAGGTACTCCCTGGACTCAAACAAGCAGCTATTTTCAGCCCGGCCATAGTTGCTTAGTTTTGCAAAAAAATCTACCGGCTCATGCCTATCGATGCGTTTGACGATAGGTACGATTTGACCGGGCTCGGCACCGAGTATTGTTTGCTTATAATCATACATTTTTATTACCCTTTACCTTAATATTTATCCACAAAAGCGCGAAAATTCAAATAAAAAAACAGCCTGCTTGTCCAACAGGCTGCCTTTTTCTCAAATACAACTGATTTTTATAGCAAATTACCGCTCGCCTGTTGGGTTTATCCCACAGACCACCACCAGTTACCGGTATTTGAACGGTTAATTTGCCTCATAACACTGATATTAGACCATAATCCTTTATTTTTGTCAAGCATTTTTTGAATTAATTTTTGGGCTGGCCGAGAAATACTTTTGGCCTTGTTGACAAATCTTTTCATTATCTTTACTATCGCTGTAAAAATTGCTGGCTGAAAGGTTTATATAATATGTCTGATGTTGTTTGTCTCGGACAGTTTACTGCGGACGTGGTGGTTACCCCCGTTGAGGCCATGCCGCAAAAGGCCAAGGCGGTATTTGTCAACAATATATCACTGCACAATGGCGGCTGTGCCTGCAATACCGCCGTGGCGTTGGGTAAACTGGGCATCGAAACGAGTGTCATCGGCAAAATTGGGATTGACACATTTGGTGACTTCCTGAGCAATCTGATGCAGGAAAATAATCTGGACACAATGGGCCTCGTAAGAGAGCCTCACACGCTCACTTCATCAACGGTTGTGCTCGTTAGCCCCAGCGGTGAAAGGTCGTTTCTGCACTACAGCGGCGCCAATTCCCGAATGACTGAAAATGATGTCAATTTCTCTATTATAAAGAATGCCAAAATTCTTCACGTCGCCGCTGCCTTCCTCGTTCCGGGACTGGATGGTGAGCCAATGGCACGAATTCTCGCTAAAGCAAAACAAGCCGGTATTACAACATCGCTGGATACCGCATGGGACGCCGATGGCAGATGGATGAGTCTCCTTGAACCCTGCCTTGAACACGTCGATATATTTCTTCCCAGTCTTGACGAAGCACAAATGCTTACCGGCAAAAAAAACACACCAGAGATTGCGGATACGTTCTTGAATTATGGAATCAAAACAGTAGTCATCAAGCTTGGCCCCAAAGGTTGTTATGTCAAAACCACCGACAATGAATTTACCTCTGGCGCATTCCCGGTCAAAACAGTTGTCGATACTCTTGGTGCCGGTGATGCTTTTGTAGCAGGATTCCTTGCCGGTACGGTCAAAGGATGGCGTATTGAGAAGATATGCCGATTTGCCAACGCGGTAGGGGCATGCTGCGTCACTGCACCGGGTGCATCAGGCATAAAGTCTATGAAAGAAACAGTAAAGCTGTATCAATTATAAAAACGAAATTACCTTCTGTTCCAAATCAACCAATCCCACCTCAATCTCCGACAATTGTCTCTCGCTCGATGTTCGGGTCAGTGAATTCATCCAGTTCATCTCTGCTTTTGGTGGAGAACTCCGAGACAACCGCCCCTTCAGGCCCTGCCTGGAACCAGTGCCATCTGTTGGGCATCAGAGTATGTTGCTGGCCCGGATTAAGTTCAATTTCATTCCACACAGTATAGTATTGTTCACGACCCTTTGGAGGTGTGCACTTCGGGTCTTTTGTCTTTTCTCCTTCTTCGTACAGATAGACTTTTCCCCATCGGCAGCGAAAGGTTTCTTCTTTTCCCGGCTCGGCCTCTACCGGAGGATGCCTGTGCTCTGGGCAGGTTTGTCCCGGAAGCATTATCAGCTCTTTTGCACAGACCCTTTCGGTGTTCACATAAACAAGTATTGCAAGGCCGGTATTTTTAATGTCGCTCAGGCCGAAATCAGCGGTTTCTATGTTTGCCGCTTCTTTTGCAGTAATGACGATTCCAGCCTTCTTCAGGCATTCAAGACTTTTTTCGATAACTTCCCTCTGTTGCTTTTTTGTAATCATAAAACTATTTCCTTTTTACAACTTAGCGAAGCATATAATACAAAACAACCATTATAACAAACAGCAGGCCGGCAAAAAATCTCGGGTCGGTTATGCCTTTGAATTTTCCGGATAAAATGGCTCTTA
>CAZECQ010000244.1:0-3666 GCA_964510545.1 uncultured Pirellulales bacterium
TTTACCGGTCGATACCAGAAATTTTCAGGTACTATAATAAAACATATCAACTTGGTGACTATTTGGTAGATTTTTAATCAATTATCAGTTCCAAAAACAGTTAAGGACTGATAACTAACAGAAAATAGCAGAATAAATTGGTAAGTAAGTGGTTAGCTGAATCGCAAAGAAAGGCAAAAGCAAACCAAACCGCTGTGAAAAAGAGCGGCTTGATTTGCTTTTAATAACATCGGCACAAACATAAGATTTGTAAACAAAAGAAGTTAGCTCGAAAATTGCTTACAGGTCCTGTGCCT
Organism: uncultured Pirellulales bacterium; assembly: GCA_964510545.1. Taxonomy (GTDB): domain Bacteria; phylum Planctomycetota; class Phycisphaerae; order Sedimentisphaerales; family Anaerobacaceae; genus CAYXPG01. The sequence continues at coordinate 297 of CAZECQ010000244.1, forward strand.
TGACAGTACTTCGACGGTTGGCCTGAGTCCGAGCAATTGCAGCATCAAGCATGCAATAGACCTTATCACTGATTGCCCCAAGGGCATCAGAGGAGGTCATCATCTTTTTGCTCTTGACGTAAGCCTTAACTTTGCTGGCTACAATCAATGATTCTTTTTTCTTCGCCATTCTAAAATCCTCCATGCAAAAAATAAAATTAGAAGCTCTGAACCCAAATCCTTGGGGCTCAAACAGTAGTTAACGGGTAATAATTACAAATACCAGGGCGGCTTTGCAACAAAAAAATACCACCAAATATTAAATTTCTGTATCCACCAAAGCCAATACTTCCGGATTATTGACGAAAAACTGGCTATTAACATAATTTTTTTTTATCAGATGTAATTTTTAATAATTTACTAAATGTATTTTGACGAGAATATTCTGGGTAAAAATTTTCAAGAACATGCCCCGGCCAGCCGGGATTGTGTAAAGTTTTATATGGAGAAATGAAATGGCGAAACGTCCCAGAAAAGCACAGAAATCCCAGGTCAACCTGCACGATTTTGCTGTTGTTGCCTTTACTGAAGACATGGAAGAAGCCAGGAACTATGAAGCTTTGCTGAAAAACAATGAGATACCGGTTGTCATCCAGGAGAAACACGAACAGTCAATGGATATTAACGGCGTAGCTGTAATGGTGCCGGAAGATTATATTGATGAAGCACATGTAATAATTGAGTCTCAGGATGCCTATAATGATTTTTATGACCTTGCGTTAGAAGACGGCAATGATTTCGGCAGCGAACCATTCGACGAAGAATTTTAACCAATACGGTTGCTTAAAGCAAGCGATTTGGCCAAAATCTAACGTACACGGCCACAAAAACACCCAAGGCTAAATACGTGGTATTAATAAATGGATAAGGAACACTTAATAGAACGCCGCAGGGGTCAAGACCGCAGAGAAAGCGTTGTTGACAGGCGCTTAGGGCTGGACCGGCGTAGGGGCCCCGGCAGAAGAAGAAGTGATGACAGAAAGTCAGCCGAAGAAGGCCAAATGTCCGACGAGCAATTCGAATTTCTTATGGCTGTAGATGAGTATAAAAGGAAAAATGCAAGACCATTTCCAACCTGGACAGAAGTGCTTGAATTGATAAAGGCATTAGGTTACCGTAAGGTAGCCGAACCACAACCTCTTTCAACGTGTAAAGAAAACTTTGATAGCGACAAAACTCCAAAAGAAGAAAAGAAAGCCCAACCAGTAAAATAATCCCAGTCTTAACGTAAAGATTCCAGCACATCCCTCGTAAACTTCTTTCAACCTCAATAACTTCCAAAATCAAATACAGACCTGGTGAAGCTACAACCAATCGAAAAAAGCTTGATAAACAGGATATTATTGGTAAACTCGCAACGGTAATTGGAAAGAACGTAAAATAAGATGCAGGATACGAGGTGTCGATAATGGTCGATTATTCAATAAGTCCAACAGGGGAAAAATTCCCCATTCCTCAAAAAGATGAGTACGAAGCAGAATTTAATCGCATCCGTTCCTTGGCAGAAAATGCACGCAGTGAAGGCAAAGAAGTAGTTGTAGTGATGGGCGTTGGTTTCGTGGGGGCTGTTATGGCCGCTATTGTCGCCGATACCGTCGATAAAAAAACCGGCCAACCAAGTAAGTTGGTCATTGGCTGTCAGAGGCCAAGCACTCGAAGCTATTGGAAGATTCCGCTGCTTAACAAAGGCCAATCACCTGTGAAAGCTCAAGACCCCGAAGTTGGGCCAATGATTGCCCGATGCGTTCTCGAGAAAAAAACACTTGTCGCCACCTATAATAATGATTGCCTTAAACTTGCTGATTGTGTAGTCGTGGATGTCCAGTGTGATTATTCCAAACAGGACATCGGTAATATGCGAACCGGCAAAGCAGAAATGGACGCACTGGAAGAGACAATAAAAATCATCGGTGAAAAAGTACCGCCGAAATGCCTGACACTAATAGAGACAACTGTAGCCCCGGGAACAACAGAATTTGTTGCCTGGCCCATTATGAAAAAGGCCTTTGCGGCACGCGGCATAGATTCAGAGCCGCTGCTGGCACACAGCTTTGAGAGGGTTATGCCCGGCAAAAACTACATTTCATCAATACGTGATTTTTGGCGGGTATGCTCCGGCTGTAATGGCGAAGCTAAAAAACGTGTTGAAAAGTTTCTAAGAGAGGTGCTAAACACACAGGAATATCCACTGACTGTTATGGACCGCCCTATCGAATCAGAGACTACCAAAATCGTCGAGAATTCCTACCGTGCTACGATACTGGCTTTCCTTGATGAGTGGAGCCTGTTTGCCGAGCACAACGGTGTTGACCTTATCAAAGTCATTAAGGCAATCAAGGTCCGGCCCACGCATAATAACATCATATTCCCCGGACCAGGTATCGGCGGCTACTGCCTTCCAAAAGATGGTGGTCTTGGTTACTGGGCATATAAACACATTCTTGGCTTCGAGCACGATATATTCAAAATGACAACAATGGCAATCGATATCAACGATACACGAGGCTTTCGCGTGGCAACCCTGACCCGGGACGCTCTGAGAAATATGGGGCGACAAATATCTGACGCACAGGTGCTTCTGTGTGGAGCAAGCTATCGCCAGAATGTTGCCGACACCCGCTACAGTGGCTCGGAAATAGTGCTGCGAAAGCTTACTGAGATGGGGGCTGAAATGAGGGTGCATGACCCATATCTCGAGCACTGGTACGAACTGGAAAAACAGGATACTTACCCTGCAACCGGCCAATCACTGGCGAAATTTTTCCGCAATCAGGACGATTTGGTAAATGTCCGTGTTCAGCACGACCTCGCTGCTGCTCTTAAAGGAACACAGGCAATAATACTGGCTATTCCACATACTCCTTACCTGAAACTCGAACCAGACCAAATAGTCAAGTGGGCAGGTGCTCCGCTGGCGGTGATTGATTGTTTTGGCATGTTAGAGGATGAAAGAATACGCAGATACTTCGAGCTCGGCTGCGAAGTAAAAGCTCTTGGCCGAGGACATATTCAGCAAATAAAGGAAGAAGTGCGAAAAAAAAACAAAAAGTAAAAACTTTCTATCAGGGCAGGAACTATGGATGATATTAAAAGCAAACGGATAGCTATTTTATCGCCGGTGGCCTGGCGGACACCTCCGGTCGCATACGGCGCATGGGAAACCGTCGCCGGCAACATCACAGAGGGCCTTGTGGCTCGTGGATGGAAAAACGTTACCTTATTTGCAACCAAAGAGTCCATAACAAGCGCAAAACTTCAAGGATTTGTTGAAAAAGGCTACGAAGAAGACAAAACACAAATCCCGTTGGTTTCTACGTGTCTGCATATTTCC
>CAZECQ010000245.1:0-3631 GCA_964510545.1 uncultured Pirellulales bacterium
ACTGCGAAAGAGCAATCAGCACCTTTCACGGCAGCCAGCAAATCCTGTATCTCGCTGCGGTCGGGATTACGTGACATATTAAAGCCAAACGCCCTGACAAGCTTTGCAAGATTCTTGATTGTTAGGCTGTCAGGTTCAGGATGAATCCGCCGCATAAAGGGTGTGTTCCGCCCATCCAGAAGCGAAGCAGCCGCCTCATTGGCTTCGACCATAAACATTTCAATTATCGTATGCGGATAGCTCTCGTCTGCAGGGACGGCATCCACAACTCTCCCTGCCTTATCCATTACCAACTCGGTCTCCGGCAAATCCAGATGTATCATCCCATCTTTCCTCCGCCGGTTCTCAATCAGACGGCTGAGTGTCTCCATATTTTTCAACAATTCAACAACCGCCGGTTTAACGCCGCTGGTACGGCCTTTCAAAATTTTATTTGCATCCTGGTAGGTCAGTCGCTTAGTCGAACGAATAATACTGTTGGCGAAACTGCGCGACAGAACATTACCCTGTGAATCGTAAGTCAAATACACACTTTTAACGAAGCGTTTTTGCCCCGGCTGAAGACTGCATACGCCGTTACTTAAAACCTCCGGCAGCATTGGTATTGTTTTTCCCGGCAGATAAACGCTGTTTCCGCGAACTTTCGCTTCGGCATCCAGCGGCGTATCAGGCAATACAAAACTACTGACGTCGGCGATGTGAACGCCCAGCACCCGGTTGCCGCTGCTGTCTTTCTCCAGGCTTATCGCATCGTCAAAATCTTTTGCGTCCGGCGGGTCAATCGTGATAATTACCTTCTTGGTTATGTCGTCCCGCTTGCCGGGCTGAGTCGGATTAAAATCGGACACTGCACTGCGGGCCTGCTCAAAACAACTTTCATCGAATTTCTCGGGCAGATGATACTGGCGAATTATCGAATTTATTTCACTCTCATACCGTCCCGCCTTGCCGAGAACTTCAACTATTACCCCCCGGCCGAGAAATCTTTCCGTAGGATAGGTAAGTATTTCAACAACCACTTTATCATTGCCCCTGGCATTTTTTGCGGTAACATCATCCACGCTAATCGGCTCTGTAAATCCCGTTCCGTCCGGCTGAACTATCCAGCCTTGAGGAGCTTTGAGCAATGTACCGACGAATCTGTTTTGTGCACGCTGGAGAATCTCAACAACTTTGCCGCTGATGCGCGTTTGCCCGGCTCGTTTACCTTTTTTAACTACTTTTACGGCAACGATGTCACCGGTCATTGCGCCGGCTGTATGAGGAGGGGGTATAAATAAATCGCCGTGCGAACTTAGCTCAAGAGGACTTACAAAGCCGAAACCCTTCGGGTTTGCATTGAATGTCCCCGTGATTTGGCCCGACAATGCAGGCAAACAGACCAAATTACCGGCACCGAGCACCACGTGCCCGCTGCGGCGCAACTTCTCAAAAGCTTCCTTAAACGCAGGATAATCCTGTGAGCTTACACCTAACGCCCTGGACAATTGTGCAAGTTTCATCGGTTTGTAGTCGGTGTGTTGGAGTAATTTAAGTATGCTTCTTTTGAATATTTCAGGCATTTGACCCACTTAGAAAAAAATCACCCAATCAATTTTGATATCGACTTGGCGATACATTTATCTGAAACTAAACCGCCGATGCAGGAAAATCGTTATCCCGCAGTTCATTTCTTTGCGTTTAGCCCCGTCCTCTGGGAGGGTTTATGCTTGAAACCGTCCTGGAGACGGGATTCTAAAAACCCAAAATCCCGGATAACGAAAAGCTCACCCACTCTTTTTCGCCTTAAGGCTGTTGAGTCGCTTGGCAAGACGCGATTTTTTCCGTGCTGCGGTCTTTTTATGCATTGTGCTCGTAGCAGCGGTCTTGTCCAGTTTCTTGGCTGCAAGACGATACTGCTCGCTTGCGGCCTCTGAATCACCACTATCAAGGACCGACTCAAAATGTTTGATTTGCGTCTTGACCCGGCTCTTACGCGCTCGATTAATCGTATTTCTTTTGGTGTTCTGCTTCGCTCTTTTTTTGGCTGATAACGAATGTGCCACTGCAATCTCCTAAAACTTCTCATTAATTTATCTTAAAAATATTTACTGTCAGGTCGGTTCATTTCCTCTGTCATTGGGCTCTCGAGTGTCTTCTTTTACGCTTGGCTTTCCCCTAAGTTCATCTACCCGCTGGTGAACGTCTCTATATGCAAAATCAAGTTGAGCAATTTTACGAAAAATCTCCAGTGCCTTCTCCGTATTGCCCTGCTGTTCATAAGAACGCGCCAGATTATACCGCAATTCCTTGGCTGTGTTGTCCTCCTTTGCTTCGTATGAATCTATCGCCTTGGTGAAAATATCAATGGCATCTGCATACCAGCCCTTCATAAAAAAGCACAGACCTATTTTGCCCATCGCCAAAATCTTATGTCGCGGGTCCTTTTTGGCCTCTTGGAACAATGGTATCGCATCATCATATCGTTCATTTACAACCAAACGAATAGCATATTCGTACTTGACACGCAGGTCGGTAGGATAGTTAGACACACATAAACGATAATGCTCCAGTTCAACTTTCTTTAGCTGTTCGGAAAATTCCGCTGCTTCTGCCTTGGCCTGGCTGTCAGCAGGATTAGCCTCAAAAGCAATTTTGGCCTCTTTTGCCTTCCTCTTGAAGTGTTTTATCCTTATCTTACCCGCCCATTCCATAAAACTAAAATCGTTTTTAGCTTTATAGTTGTTTTCCAGAAGTTCTATCGCCTCATTATCCGCCTCATCGCTGCGCATATCCGACAAGGCCTGGGCCAGATTAAATATGCTCTGGGGCAGATTCGGGGCACGGGCAAAGGATTCTCGGGCCTCGTTAACCGCTGAGATACGGTAATCCTCTGTCTTGATAACACTCTGTTGCGCCTGAAGTTTTTCCTGCGCCTCTCGGTCTTTGATGGATTGTCTAAAATCCCCTGCCTGGTCGTATTTGCCTCTGGCGACAGCCAGTTCAGCAGAGAGCTTCTTAAACTCATCGGCCAGCTCTCCATCCTCAGGCTTGAGCCTGACCGCATGCTGGCAGGCGGCAGCTGCCCGGTCATACTGGCCTATCGCTGCATAAGAGTCTTTCAACAATATATATCGATGCAAAGAAGGTTTTGACGCCGCATTATTGGCCTGGAATATCAAATCTGCAATCCATTTGGACGTCTGTCGGTAATCGCCCTCGACCGCAGCCTTCAACATCGCTTCGGCATACGCCAAATGCCCGGGGTCTTTGGCGAAAAGGTATTCGGCATTAAGCATCCGTTCGAGCGCAGTTTTGCCGCGAAGAAACTTCATCCTTTCAACCATCGATGGCTTTTTACCACCCTTGGCCTGTCGCTGCAAAGCCAGTTCATGAAAACCCAGATGGCCATGCACCACCTCATCAGGGACGCAGCGCAGCCCTTCAAGATACAACTCGATAGCATAGTCGAAATTGCGGGTCTCTGCTACTTTTCGGGCTTTTTCAAAAAAAACCCGGGCCTTGGCCAATGATTTGTCGTTACCTTCGGACATATTTTGCAACCAGTTTTGTTCACTTATACATCGTTTAACTCGCTTATCCTAATATTTGACTGAAATTTGTCAACAAATAAATACTTGTATAAAAAGCA
>CAZECQ010000246.1:0-3627 GCA_964510545.1 uncultured Pirellulales bacterium
AGGATAAATTCAGTGGTGAATCCAGAGGATTTGGATTTGTGGAAATGCCCTCTAAAGACGAAGCACAAAAGGCTATCGAAGAAATGAATGGCAAAGATTTGATGGGACGCGCTTTGAATGTCAACGAAGCTCGCCCTAAAACAGAGCGTCGTGGCGGAGGTGGTCGTGGTGGCTTCGGCAGCGGCGGTCGTGGTCGTGGCGGCGGTGGCCGTGGCGGTGGCAGCTATGGTGGTGGTCGTAGCGGTGGCGGCGGACGTCGCTACTAAAAACCCGATGCTGTCGAAAAATCGAACGCATATCACTGCTTATTAAGCAATAGCAGATTAAAAGGATGCCGGCAGAGAATAGACGGCTCCTCTCGTTCAGCAGCAAAAATGGCAAAATAGAGCAATTACCCACACACTTTCAAACAGTGTGTGGGTTGTTCTTGTGCTATGTAAGTGCAGGTGCCCTTTGAAATCAAGACACTTTTAAGCAGCAACGAGGGTATTATACGAAACTGCGGCGACCTTGTTTCGGGCGCTAACGTTACCGGCACCTTTCTGTAGATTACAACGAGACTCTTTCGGCGACGACTGACTCTGGCGGTGTTGCAGTGCTCACTACTTCAACACCGGCCAAGAAACCTTCGTACATATTCTGCGTGGATAATGTGGCCTATGAAACTTTGACATACGAATCCAGCGACAACGTCGAGACCTGCAGGAGCAACTAACAATAGCTTCAAAGTTCCGGTCCTTTTGAGCCGGGGGAGTTCTTCCTTGAATCCCCCGCATAGAGCCTCCACATACAAATCAAAGGCCCAAATCAAAACAGAAGCTACTCAACATGCTATCCAATGGCAGGCCTTCATCAGCACCAATGGCATCGAATCCAAGGCCAATTTGGCAAGATACCTCGGTGTCTCCAGAGCTAGAGTAACCCATGTCCTCAAAACATTGATAAACCATCAGTACTGTACAATTAAAACTGCCGATCTTACCTCAAAATAACAACAGAATTTTCTTGCAATTTTCGGCGTTATCGAGTATAATATAAGAAAAATAGGGGTTGTATAATTGACAACATAAAAATGAACAACAATAAAACCATTCCTGCCTTGACAATACAAGTTTAGAGCGTGAAAATCCGAGTATGACCAGAATTTTTACAATTGGCTGTACAGGCAAAAATGCCAGGGAGTTTTTCACAATACTCACCCAGGCTGGCATAAGGAAAGTAATAGATGTGCGTTTATATAATACCTCTCAGTTGGCAGGTTTTACCAAAAGGCAAGATATAGAATATTTGTTGCAAACTATCGTTAATGCGAAATATATCCATCTGCCTATCATGGCTCCCACTAAACAATTACTTAACGACTACAAAAAAGGGCTGATTAACTGGCAGCAATATGAAACACAGTTTAAGGGGGTAATCACTCAGCGTAAGATTGAAAAGCATCTCGTTCCGCAGGATACAGATATGAGCTGTTTTCTATGCAGCGAAGCTAAAGCGGATAACTGCCATCGCAGGCTTGTTGCTGAATATCTGGCCAAAGTTTGGCAAAACGTTTCAATTCACCATCTATAATCAGGTGGTAGCGTTTACTTCAAGTCACAAATTCAACACTAATAACATTTAAATGAGGAGGAAATATGAGAATTATCTGTCTTGCAAATTCGTATAAACATAATGGTCGTTGTATTTCCGGTATAGACGAAACCGGCCGATGGGTGCGCCCGGTGTCTTCCAGTAAAAAACGAGCTATAGACAAGGAGACTAGGATAATTGATGGGAGTGAACCCCAAATTCTGGATATGCTGGAAATCCCACTCTATGCTCACGGTCCTGTCGAAGGCTGTCAGCCTGAAAACAAATTGTTGAAAGTCGGTCAATGGAAAAAAGTTGGTCGGGTCCGACCGAAAGATTTATTAAAGTATTGCGAAGACGATTCTGTGATACTTCACAACAATCTTGATCATGTTCGTGCTGGTTGTTTCAAGATAATACCGAGTCATGGCTGGAAATCATTGCAGCTTGTCCGCAATAAAAATGTGGTTTTCGAGCAGGACGAATATAATAAAGCCAAGTGGCGGGCTAATTTTATCAATAGTAAAGGAAATGCTTTAAGTTTAAGGGTTACTGATCCCGCTACTTGCGAACGTTTGGAACAGGGCGAAAATATCAGCAAAGATTGTTTGCTGACGGTTAGTATGGCAAGCGGGTGGAGCCCTGACAGGCAAACTGCTAAGCGATGTTATAAGTTTGTAGCCGGCGTTGTTGAGTTGAACTCGCCAGATCAAGTTGCTTGATAGTCAGAACATCATGGTGTTGAAGGCAGATCGTACCAATGGTCTATCTTTGATTGATGACAAGGTTTGCAAACTCTACGGCATCTCACAAAGTGAACTGGAACAGCATAAATCACGTCGAGAGCGGAGTACAAAAACCTAAGATTCAGGTCGGCTAAATTGTGGGCTCTGCCAGCCCCAAACCTCCCCAGTCCATACACTATAGCGTTTATGCGTTTCTGGGTATTGGCCGGTTAACACTTTAGAAACTGAACGCATAAATCATTCGGCTACCATAAAGTTCGCTTTTTACACCTACAGACAGCATCAATCGGTGATATTCTCCCTAAATCCTGCATCTAACAGGCTGAAAAAGGCCAAACTGTCGCGAGATGAGATTTAGGAGCCGGTCGCTTCAGTTGGCAGAGCGATGGCAGGAATTAATCGGTACGAACGGCATCAAATCTAAGGCTGATTTGGCAAGATATCTCGGTGTATCCAGAGCCAGAGTGACCAAGGTTCTGAGACGACTGTCTATGTTTAAGAATACTAACAAAGAAGGGAGGACTTTAGGCGAAGAAGATCTGAGGACGGCTGGTTTTTAATCGAGCAGAACTCGACAAGGTGTTGGTAAATGGTGATCATAAAGGGGGGTACCGAGGAAGGGGTAGAAGATTCCATTTTGAGAAGCTTGACAGTAAATATTCGAAACTGTATGTTACTTTTTTATAACCCATAAATAAATGTGATATAAGAAGTAGGCATTCTGGTTCGTATATCAATCAATAATAATTACTTTCTGCTTTTAGAAGAATTAAACTTATGATTATTCGCAAAGAAATACAGTCGGATGTTGGAGCAATATCCGATATCACTAAAGCAGCATTTGAACATCATCCGTATAGTAATAATACGGAACAATTTATTATCAATGCTTTGCGAGCCGCCAATGCACTGACTATTTCACTTGTCGCAGAAGTTGATGGAAAATTGGTGGGGCACATAGCCTTTTCGCCTGTAACTTTTTCAGATGGAAGCGAGAATTGGTATGGTCTTGGCCCAATCTCTGTAGAGCCTGATTACCAGAAACAATGTGTCGGAACGGAGCTTGTTAATGAGGGCCTACACTTGTTAAAAAACTTGGGAGATGAGGGGTGTGTTCTTGTTGGTAACCCCAACTATTATAAACGCTTTGGTTTTAGAAGCTCTAATGGGCTAAAACACGAAGGTGTCCCTCAAGAGAATTTTCTTGCCTTATCATTTTGCAATAGAATCCCTGCGGGGGTCGTACAATTCCACCTGGCCTGACCCCCAAAAACTGTACCATTGAGAATTAGAGAGTATCCGATAAGAT
>CAZECQ010000247.1:0-3626 GCA_964510545.1 uncultured Pirellulales bacterium
CGGCTTCGGTCTGGGCCACAGGCAGCAGGCCGGTATTTATGACTACCTTACCGCCGGGCATGCACCAGGCATTTATGCTGGCATCTTCGACGAGATTGAAGTCCCATTCGTATCCTTCTAACCGTGAAGACAAATCATTTTTGGCGCAATATTGTTCCACAGCTCCCTGAATTCTGCGCCCCACACGCTTTACTTCTTCGGTTTGCTGAACGTTGCTGCTCAACTGATTCTGGGTAAGAAATTCATTGTAGGATTGAAAGCTCATTGAATGCATAACCGTATCAGGAACAAGATTCAGTTGCTTTCTGCCGGTGATAGCCACCTGTGAACAGGACGACATCAATAGCAGTGAACCACACAGACAAATCATTCGAAATTTCATACTTCTATTCATCGGATTTATCCTTTGCCTTAAACTGTTATTAACTTAAGAGTTGTTTATTACTCCCGTCTTTTATATGGATATCGTGCTGCGGGAAAGGTATCGATATACCGTTTTGGTCGAGACTGAGCTTGACTTTTGCCGTTACATCGAAATAGACATCCCAGTAATCTGCGGGTTTTACCCACGGCCGAACAACGAAATTGACACTACTGTCGCCAAGTTCAGAAACTGCCACGGTTGGGGATGGTTCTTTAAGAACCCGTTCATCACCGGCAAGAGTCTCTTCAATTACCCTTTTGGCTTTTTTCAGGTCATCTTCATAGGAAACCCCGACTACTAAGTCAACGCGCCTTGTTCCATTGACGGTGTAATTAAAAAGATTACCACCAGTTATCTGGGCATTGGGAATTATGGCACGAATATTGTCCGGGGTATTGATAATCGTATTGAATATCTGAATTTCATCGACTGTTCCCTTCACTCCGGCTGCTTCGATAAAATCACCGACCTTAAAGGGACGAAAGACAATCATCAGAAAACCCGAAGCAAAATTAGCAAGCGAGCCTTGTAAAGCCAAACCAATAGCCAAACCTGCCGCACCAATAGCTACAGCAAACTGAGTTGTCTCAACTCCCAGCCTTGACAGAGCAGCGATAACTACGAATATCAATAAAACTATACGGCTTAGATTCCTGGCAAATTTAGCCAGTGTCTTGTCAACGTGTGATTTGATGAGCCCCTTTTCTATCAGTCGTGAGATGATTTTAGCCAGCCACCGACCAACGATAAAGATTAATAAGGCCGCTAAAACATCCAACCCGTATTTGGCCAAATATTCATAGATTTTTGTAAGAATTTCATCCATATAGCAGCTCCTTTTTGACGACTGGGCGCCAATTATGAATTAGCAAGCCCACTTATTGCGCCCTAATCTGTGTTATTTCTACCATAATAGGCTGCTAATGTCTACAAGTTTCAAAAAGGCGCCACGGCGGCAGCCCACGCCGTGGCACCTAACGTACACTGTCCTAATCGTAAAGATGCGTAGCTTCAGTCTCTTGAACAGGCCGTGTAAGCTGATCAGTGTTCATCACAACGGTGAATCGTACGTCTCCGGCTTTAACAGCCTTTACAACTACCCGCCAAGTTGCCTTTGCCTTTGGTGCCAAGCTTCCTAATGGTGAGAAAGTAACAGTATTACCGACAGAAGAACCACGCGTCGCCCCACTGGAAGAAACATACTGCATATTATCTTCAAGCGTACAGACTATCTTGATGTTGGTGTCAGGTGCTGAACCCTGATTGGTAGCTGTTATTACATAAGTTTCGTTGCTGCCGATTTCAATCGGGTCTTCTACATCTATAACCTCAAGCAGCACAGCGGAGATACCTTCTACCGAAGTAGTCGCTGAAGCACGTACACCCTGCGCACAAGTTGCGGTAGCCATAGCTGTATTGGTTATGCTGCCGGCTTTCATCGGCGACAATGTAAGACTGACCTTTTTTGAGCGTTCAGGTGCAAGCGTACCCAAGTTCCAAACTACCTTACCGCCCATTGGGCGACCACCATTACTGGCAATGACAGATTTTACTCCCGTTGGTAATTGATCCTCAACTACCAGTTTTTCTGCTGCGGCATCACCTTTGTTTGTAATGGTAATTTCATAAGTTACTGAGCGACCAAGATATCGTTTTTCTGGTCCTGTTTTGGTGATTACAAGTACCGGCTGACGTACCACAGTAGTTGTTTCAGATTCAGCTTTTAGACCGCCTGCTGAGCTGGCCATAGCTGTGTTGACATATTTACCAGTCTTTGAAGCTTTAAGAGTAGCTGAGAATGTCTTGGACTGACCTGTTGCTAAAGTACCTGCATTAAACATCAAGCTGCTCTTACCATCGCTTGTGCGTAATCCTGAGGGAAGACTATCGCTGACTTTGACATTTTCAGCAGAACCGCTGCCGGTATTAGTAACAACAAATTTTACTGGAATCGGATCGCATAACAAAACTTCCGCCGGTGCTGTTTTCCTTAGTTGTAACTTAGGCTGAACAACTTTAACATTGGCACAGGCGGGTACCACGTAAGTCACTGCTGCACAGGTTTTGACACAGTCGGTGTTCGTGGCCATCCCGGAAACAGTAATTTGCTTGCTTTGTTTCGGGGCAAATGACCCTAATTCCCACACAAGCTCGCCGCCATCTTTTGTCGCTGCTGGATTGGTATTCTTGACGCTGAGATTGTCAGGAATGTTTTCAGTTACCACGACATTAGTTACAGCCATATTGGTCACATTTGTAACATTGATGGTGTAATTGAATGGGGCGTTTAATTGAACTTCACCTGGCATGGTTTTATTCAACTGGATAATCTCACAGCCTCTGCAGGGATAGCTTTTTGAGACAGTGGACGGACCACACTCACTCACAGGGGCGGGCTTTGGTTTAACAGGGGCAGGCTTTGGTTTGGGCAATGGTATTGCTTTGGCCATAGGTCTGCATTCTTTATCAAAAAAGAATTTATGCTCGCAGCCCGGCTCTACAGGCCCTGTCCCCCAGAAGTCGTTCCAGCTTTTGCAGCTATAGCAGCCCGATAGAGTGAGCAGCGACAAGAGAATTGAGATGTTTAGTAGCTTTCTCATAACGTACCTCCTTTAATAAAACCATCACAAATGGATTTGTAGTTTTTCTCGCAATACAACCATTAGAACGGCATTACCTTTATGGGCCTCGGGCAAACTGTTTTCGATGGTCTGTTTCCGGATAAGAATTAAATGAAGTCAAAAACCCTTCACCAAGTAACGAATATGCATAGCACATTTGAATCGCCCCTTAGTCGAACCCCTTATTTACCAAACAGTATAAAAACACAATATCGAAAATGTCAACTTTTTTATGGGAATTTATCCTCAGAAAAATTGCGGGCTGCAAAATACGTAAATTGAAGCTTTGCGGGCTAAATGAACATAAGGCTTGGTATTACAAGAGTTTGCGATTGTCGAGCATATCAACATCAACGCACAGGAGGTCGTTGATTTGTCCTTGAAAGAAGCAGCAAATGAAAAGGCCCTGCTATTTAGCAGGGCCTTTTGGTCTTCGAGTCGTGTCCCCGGTCAGCAGGGGGTTACGTTAGTCGCACATGGGCCTTTTTTGCCTTGTCCGACTTCATACTCGACCTTCTGGCCTTCATCAAGCGATGCATAGCCTTCTGTTTTAATCTCCGAATGGTGGATGAACAAATCAT
>CAZECQ010000248.1:0-3618 GCA_964510545.1 uncultured Pirellulales bacterium
TTGAAAGATCACATATCTCGAATGCCTCACTACTTTGGCACCAATCTTTATCAATTTCGCTTGAAGCGTCCTAAGTGACCAGTCCCTTATCTTCTTGGGCAAAGCTAACCGCCTCAAGAAATTACCAAGATTGCAGGCTAATACAAACAACTGAAGACGAACATGGTTGTCAGTAAAATCGTGACAAGAAGGTCGAGTCCGGTTCAATGCATACTTGCCCTCTTTGATCCATTGCTCTGCTGTGCCGCGCCTGTTATAGAACTTCACCGCATTTCTGGATTTCCAGCAAAGATTTGTCACGATAAATCCGATACTGGGAAACAGTTCACCTGCATACCATTCAATCTTAGCGACCACTCTACGAGGTATATCTCTGCGATTATATGTTGGAATGCAGATATTTACTTTAGCAGCCATTATTAACAAACGCGGTCAAAATTTTATCGAATAAATAACAAACCTTTTTCTATTTTGGTTTTACATCGGATTCAGGGGGCGATTAGCTGTGTTTCGTATAAACTTTGATACAATGTGCAGGTTTGCATAAGCTCTTCGTGCTGACCCTGGGCGATAATTCGGCCTGCATCCATAACCACTATCATATCAGCCGATATTACAGTGCTGAATCTGTGGGCAATTATCAGGCTGGTTCTGTCTTGCATAATTTCTTCGATGGCTTTGTGAATCTTGGCCTCGCTGTCGGCATCGACCTGACTGGTGGCTTCATCGAAAATCAGTATTGCGGGGTTCTTCAGGATGGCCCTTGCTATAACAATTCTCTGCAACTGCCCGCCGCTGAGGCCGCTGCCGTGTTCGCCGATTATCGTATCATAGCCGTCAGGTATTGTAGAAATAAACTCATCGGCAAACGCGCGTCTGGCTGCTGCAATTATTTCTTCCCTCGTGGCACCGGCTTTACCATAAGCGATATTTGCACCTATAGTATCGTTGAAGGTTACCACATTTTGCGTAACCATTCCAATCTGACTTCGCAGACTGAACAGCGTCGCGTTGTGAATGTCTTTGCCGTCAATCAATATTTGGCCGCTGTCGGGGTCATAGAACCTTGGTATCAAATTTGCCAGAGTTGTTTTACCCGAACCATTGGGGCCCACGATTGCTATATTATGTCCGGCCTTAATGCAGAGATTAATCCCTTTTAACACCGGCTCCTGCGCATTGGGATAGGTAAATACAACATCTCTGAACTGGATTTCACTGCTCATCGGCTCAAGCTCTATAGCACCGACGGCCTCTTTCTCCGGCAACTCATCTACAATCGCATATATCCGCTCAGCAGCGGCGTTGGCCTGCTGAATCTTGTTCCATATATCACTGCTTTTGCGAACCGAATCTGATGCTGCTCCCAAAAGAGCAACAAGTGTAAGAAATTCGGATGGGTCTATTTCCTGTCTGGCAACCCAGTGAGCACCGAAGAGCAGTGCAGCTCCGCCGGCAAACATTCCAAGCACATCAAGGACAGGTGCCATAGAAGCGTTAACTTTCGCTATCCGGAACAATTGCTTTAGCAGCTTTTTGTTAATCCGGTGGTAATTCTCATTCTCATAATCCTGGCGGTTATAAACTTTAATAACCTTCATCGAATTAAAAGCGCTTTCAAGCTTACCCAGCATCAAACTCCAGTTGACAAGTGATTTTTTGGTAGCGCGCTTAATCTTTCGGCCTAACCTGACAACCACCCCTATTACCAGAGGCGCACTGCACAAAAATATAAGCGTCAACTTCCAGTCCAGCCACATTGCGCCGGCGACCAGACCCGCCGCTTTTAATGGCTCTCTGAGGGTTTTGCCAAAAAGAATTCTAACGCCCCTGCTAAGTTCGCCTGTATCGCGAATCAGCCTGCTTACAGCATCACTTGGGTTTTCTTTTGCAAAGAAGCCAATCGGCATATCGACCACGTGCGCAAACATCTCCTCTCGCAGATTGCCGACCGCCTTTTGTGCAACTCTTTCGGCCAGATATTGCTGAAAGAACCTTGCTGTACATCTGCCGATGGTAAAGACCGCCATCAAAATTATAATAATACTGACGGCCCGCGTCTTACCAGAAGGACCCTGTTGCCTTGGAATATAACTCATTGCCCGCTCGATGTAGTCAAGATAAAACGGTTTTTGCCCTGTATTAAGCCGGCTATGTTGCAGCCGGTAACCGCCAAGCTCGTCGAAATGTTTGTATTGAATGGGCAGAGCAATATCACCTTTTGCTGTCGAAAGTTTCTTAAGGAGTGTCATTGAATTGATTTTGCTGCACTTTTGACCAACCGAAAAATTACCTACTCCGACAATCCAGTCACCATTGTGCAGGCCGGCATCCTGTGCCGCAGAATTATCTTCAACACCTGTTACAATCAGGTAGTATAGAATATCAGATTTGTTAGGGTCGACAAAATCGCTCCTGCCCGGAACATAAAACTCCAGGCCATACCGCTGGCAGGATACCTTCCGGTCGACCCAGCCATGCAGACCCTCCTCTTCCATCATCACCTTCAGCAAAGGGATAATCGTCATAAAGCTAAGTGAAAACAGCAGGCTAATCAATATCGCGCTGAAGATAATGACTATAATATGAGGCCATTGCGGCCAGACGTATTTGAATATTCGATTAAATGACTTCATACAACTTATTCCAATTCTCTCGAAAAATAATTCAAGGATGATAGCAGGCTACATCCATCCGGTCAAGCTAAAACGCCTCCGAATATCAAGGACGTTTTGCCACAATTAGATTGAACCGATTTTCTTTTCAGGAATAAGAGAATATAAGAAGATGGGCATAATGGAGCCAATGGGATTCGAACCCACGACCTCTTGCATGCCATGCAAGCGCTCTCCCATCTGAGCTATGGCCCCAAACTGCATTAATATTAACACAGACATCCAATAAAGGCAAACAATTTTCCGCCTTCGATTGGCCGTTTGTAATTTTTGTTAAGGCCCGGCTTTTGACCTATAGAGGTCGTGTTTGCGGATGTAGTCAGCGACAGATGGATGCAGCATATCAGCCGCATCACATCCTGATGCCAATAGGTTTCGTATTTGGGTACTGCTTATATCAATCAGAGAGGTTTTGATTACGTTTTGCTGAAGCTTTTCTACACGCTCAGGGCCCCAGAGAGAATTAAATTTGGCAAAATCCGGCTGCTCGCAGCCCCCCCTGTACATCACTGACAAATTACACTCATCAATTAGTTCAACAATACCATACCAATGCGGCAGCTCATCAATACTGTCTGCGCCGATGAGCCAGTAGATTGAAGTATCACCACCATACTTTTTTTGAAACCATCTGACGGTCTCCAGGGTGTAGCTCTGCCCAGCCTTTTTCAGTTCGTAATCGCTTAACTTGAACTTCTTCTTGTCGGCGATTGCAAGAGCTATCATTTCAAGATGGTCATCAGCGCTTGCTTCGGGGAGTTCTTCTTTGAGAGGTGAACATTTTGCAGGAATAATAATGATTTCCTCTGCACCGATATATTCACCCGCTTCGGAGGCAACCGTGGTATGGCCGAGATGAATCGGGTCAAATGTACCACCAAATAAAATTGTCTTTCTTTTCGCCATAAAACAATTAACAAAAAAACTGTGTGTTATTTTAGAA
>CAZECQ010000249.1:0-3536 GCA_964510545.1 uncultured Pirellulales bacterium
CTCGGCAGTTAAAGCAGAGCACGCATTCGCTTATTCTGATACTGCCGGCCGGCTCACAGCCGCCTTCACAGGCCTTCTCGCACAATTTGCAATTGCTGCACTCGTTCTGATTTTTGCCGATTCGCCAGAGTGCAAATCTGCCAATTACACCGAACAGTGCACCCAGCGGACAGATGAACCTGCAGTAAAATCTTGGTATTGCCAGGTTAAGCAGAACCGCCGAGAGAAATATCACAAAGACCAGCCATGCCCCCTCATAGAAGCGTCCTTTTACCGAGATAAAGTTGGCAGCTTTATCGGCGATTGGCAGCAGAAGAAGGTTGACCGAACGCGTTAGAAGCGGTATCGGGTCAAGCAAACCGGTCTGCAGAGTTGCCCTGATTGATGGGAACGCGGCCATACCAAGCAATACCACCAGAACCAGGTATTTTATGCACTGGGCCTTTCGGTATTTATTGAGACGGATTTTTTGTGCTGCTGTTTTCTTTCTATTGCCCAGAAAGCCCACAAAGTGATGTATTGAGCCGAAAGGACAGACCCAGCCGCAGAAGAAACGCCCGAATATAATCGTTAATATAACAGTAGCCAGTGCCCACAACAGCGGCCGGTAAAGTGTATGCGTAGTTAATATCGTCCCGAGAGCGAGAAGTGGGTCAAGATTTAAAAACCAGTTGACCGGCCAACCCCGCAATTGCCAGAACTTCTCGCCTATAGTGCTGACAATGCAGAACCAGACAAACATCGCAAGGAAGAAAGCCTGGCTTATTCGTCTTGTCTGTACAATTTTCATAATTTGCGTTTTTAGGTTACCGTAGCGAATTTTGGTTTTAGTAACTGGTAATCTGTAGTTCCGGCGCCGAATGTTTGTGCTCTGGCAAGGTAAGGCAGGTCCGGGACCTTCAAATCCAAGAGCCCGCAGCCATAGGAATCGGCCGCTACCATATCTGTGCTTGCGATTAGTGTATTTGCCCATCTTAAATCCGAAACCGAGCCGCCAGTCGGGCCGTTGGTCATCATAACTTCGGTGCCGTCCAGTATTACCAGCGTCGGTTTTACCATCATTGAAAGCTCGGTGATGATAGTGTTAATATCCTGATGAAAAATATTGCGGCGTCCGCCCAGGAGGCCATAGAAGTTTTTCATTGTCATTGATGCGCCGCTTCTGTGATGGTCCTTAACCGGAGCGATGCCAATGACTTTATCCGCCGTTTCAAAAGGTCCGTAAAAAACAGGCCAATCCTTAATTAGTTTACCGCCGGCAAGTGTTGTGTTTTTGAATAAATGGTTCTTTGGCAGTATGACTTTTGCTCCGGCTGCACTTGCAGCCTTGCCTATACCGCTTAACGTAAAACAACTTGTTGGGTCGTTGATTGGGTTGTCGGCAACATACACTTTCTTTGCGCCGGCTTTGTAGCACAGCCGAACCACCTCGCCAACCAGTTCAGGCCGGGTCGTAGCGCCCAGCATCGGCGGGCTCGCAAATGCAACATTAGGTTTTATTACAACAATGTCACCCTTTATGACGAACCGCCCAATTCCGCCGAGAAGTTCTATCGCTTTATTGACAGTTTTCTTTCTGTCAGGGCCCCGGACGATACTGATAGTTTGTCCGTCTATGTACGGTATGGAAAAATCAGGCAGTTGTACCTGTCGGTCTCTTTCGGCAGAAACCCCCGGGCCTTTATTATCATAAAGACTTGATGAAACTGCGGCTGCTGCGGCAATAGAAAGTCCCGCCTTGGCAGCCCGTACAAGAAACTTTCGCCGCGTCAGATTTTCATCTTTTTCCTGATTCACTTTTTGTCCGGCCCTTCAAGTTTAGCATTTAACATTACCGCTGCTTTTACAGCTACTTGTGTATTTTCCGCCTGATGTGCACCGGCTGTATATGGCCCTGTGCTGAAAACGATTTCTATGAAATCGTAAAAATCCACAACTCTGCCGTTATCAGAAGGCCAACCGGATTCTTTCTTTTTCGCGCCGTTATCAATAAGAAACTTATAATAACTGTCAGCCAGATTTTTTGCCGCCTGTTCATCGGAGCGTTTACTGAAGAATACGGTAACGGCTTCGCCGTCGATTTTATATTGTGCCGTAAAGGTATCGGTCAATTCTTCAAAGCCAAAGGCTTTTGTCAGATATAATTTCTCGCTGCCTGCAACCAGACCTTCGCCGCCGAATAACTCAAGCTCGGTAATTGGCGCATAGCCAGCTTCTGAATCAGCCCCAACTTTCTGTGCGATTGCTATTATCGCCTTGAATAATTCATCCGATTCAATCGAGCCGACCAGTTCAATATAGTGTTGCCCGCTTACAAAGTATAATGCGTTTTCAGTTCTGTAACCGAAGGGTGAATTCAAAAGTGCGAAGCTTTCTGCATCGGGTCTTTTTTGCCTGCTGTAAACGGAAAAGGCATTCCTTGCAGTAGCCATATCAAACAGATAGAGTTCTGCCCAGAGGCCGTCGTCGGCTTTACTTACAAATCGCTGAGTGGATAATTTCTCAAAACCCGATTCGGTATAAAAAGGTGCCTTGCCGTTAATTTTTTCGTAAAGAGTGTCAGCGTCATAGACCTCGGTTTTTAACAGTTTATCGAATCCGGCGGGCGCCAGACGGCCTAAATCAATTTGACCGGTGAAAGATGAATCAGCCGGTTTTTCTGACGATAACTCTGCGGTTGTGGCGTCTATATCAACATCGCCTTGTGTAACGTAGAATTGTTTTATGAACACTCCAAGGCCGATAAGTGTAAGAACCGTCAAAATGCAGATACTTATAACAGTTTCAAAATGTCTCGCCCGGGGCGGAACTAAAACCATATTCAACTCAATAAAGACAATTTACTTGACCGGTAAACTAAAACAGATTATAGTTTTTGGCGGTATTTCTGTCAATATTGAAAATTTAGCAGGGCCTTATTCATTGACAAGCAGGGTGGATGGATTTACAATACCGCTAAAGAGAAAAGGAGACTGAAATGACTGAATATATGCAGTATATCGTAGCATGGGGCGGAATTCCAGGTGGGTGGGAGTGGATTGTTATCCTCGTCGTTGCTCTGCTAATATTCGGCAGACGGCTGCCTGAAATTGCCCGCAGCGTAGGCAAGAGTCTGACTGAATTTAAAAAGGGCGTTCATGAGGCCAAAGAAACTAAGGACGAATTGGAAAACGAAGTCAAAGAAATCAAGGATGACGTGGTAAAAGAGGCCAGGGATGCAACGGGGCTGAGCGACTCCGACACCAAAAACCAGTGATTATTGATAAGGGATAATTCTAACTATAATCAATAATCAATAATCAATTGATTCAGATGGGCGATACCAGCAAGAAAAATGACCTCTTTAATTCCAGTATGAGCTTAGGTGACCACCTCGAAGAATTGCGAACGCGGTTAGTTTATGCTCTGACGGGATTGGTTATTGGTACCATCATCAGTTTTTGTTTTGGAACACGAATAATATCCTTTATACAAACACCATATAATACTTTGATGCCTGATAAACCTCTTGTTGCGCTTGCACCTGCAGATGCTTT
>CAZECQ010000250.1:0-3532 GCA_964510545.1 uncultured Pirellulales bacterium
ACTCGATGTACTACAGTACGCCTCCGTGCGGCGGACAAATTACGCCTTGTACTAAGGCGAAACTCCGCGCAAAAGGGGTCTGAGACCCCGATCAATTCTTAAAAAGAGGGTGGGAATGGCGTGGTGGTGCCGGAGGCCGGAATGAGGGGCGTGCAGTATTACACAGGAGTGAAATTCGGCAGTAAGTAAAAACAGTCCGAACAGCAGGTTAGCACACTCGTAAGAGTTAGGATTAAAAAATAATGAAATTCGAGGGTTAAGTGTTCATTTATTCTGAAATATTCAAGATATTTCACTTAGAGGCTCTATGCCTTTTTCCCCTTGTACAGTTCATACTTCAACAAGCGGCATTCTATTTTACCATTATAAAACACCATTCGTCGTGATGCCTTCAGTCCAATTTTCTCAGAGAGCTGCTTATTACCGCAGAGTAAATACCCCGTGTACCCCGCACATTTATTTTTATAAAAGTCACCAATGCGCTTATAATCTTTTTCCAATTGCTCAAGTTTTCCCAGCCGCAAACCATATTCCGGATTCATTACCACAATCCCATCACCTTCCGGCACCTTGGTATCAGCGAAGTCACACACATCAAATTCTATCAACTGCCCCACACCTGCGGTTTTCGCATTCTGCTTAGCTGCCTTAATTGCCTGACCATCTATATCCGTTGCAATAATTCGTTTTTGCAATCGGTCTTTGCGTACAGTTTTGCGAATATTATTTCGTATTTCCCCCCATATCTGCTCATCAAAAACCTTCACATGCTTAAAACCAAAATTACTGCGTAAACTCCCTGCCGGCTTATTCATCGCGATAAGAGCTGCTTCGATTGCGAGCGTCCCGCTGCCGCACATCGGAAGCACAATATCCTGTGCCCCATCATACGCTGTCGCCATAATAATCCCTGCTGCCAATGATTCTCTCAAGGGCGCCTTATGCGGCATCTTACGATAGTTACGATCAGAAAGCTTCAGACCTGAAGTATTAAGATAGACCCATGCCTTATCCTTCTTCCAGAAAAGATTCACAACCACCCCATTCCTGTCTTTGCCGCTATCCGGCCGATTGCCCAATTTCCTCTGGATACGGTCAACAATCGCATCCTTAACCTTCATATTGGGATACATACTATTATTAACCGAATAGGTATCGACCCGCGACAGCACACACAATTGCTCCTGGGGTGAGATTATCTTCTCCCACGGAACCATACTGATTTGTTTATACAAAGCGTCGTTACTGCCGCACCGAAATTCCCGCAAAAGATAAAGCACACTAAAAGCCGTCCGCAGACAGTAATTCAATTTAATACAATCGATAAATGATCCGCGAGTAACAACACTTCCGAGATGACTGCTGAGTATCTCAAACCCCATCGCCTCAATTTCTGCGGCAAGATAATCTTTCAATCCCGGCCCACAAGTAACCAATATATTTCTACGTTCTTTTGTGTTCATCAATATTATTTATGCCCATCCGCTCCTTTTGTCAACTCCAAAGCCCTCGCTTTCGGTACAACGATTCATTTTGTTAGAGGCTCTAATTTACTTCGAGGCAGCCCAACGTGACTTTGGGTCAGGTTATTGGGTTGAAAATATAAAAGTTAACCCGGCGACACGTCGAGGGGATAAACGAGAGGTAAAGCTCCGGCGAAGCCAGAGCTTGTTTTTTATTGATTCGACCAAACGTCGATGGCGGCGCGGCTGATATTGGCCGGTCAGTCTTTTTTCTTTTTCGATTTTGATTCCGGCTCTGGTTGTTCCGGCCCGGTTTCATCAGCGGTCGGCTCGGCCGGTTCGATTATGGTTTCATCGAGGTCGTTATAAATATCCTCCAGAGCGACGTTGTCCATCTTATTGCGCATAAGTGAATAGATTATAGTATTGGCGGAAAAGTAAAAACTTACAACAAAGGAAATTACCAGTCCGACAATTACTAGAAGAAACAGCCAAATCAGGAAAGCAGCAAACGATTGCGTCCAATGGGTCGCTGCCAAATCTGATGAGACGAGTAAACTGGCAAAGCTCGGCTCCGGCCAGAGCACAGTAAGCGTGTCGGCATCTTTGCCGCCGCAGCCGAACTGCAAAAATCTGTATGCCGCCAGTAGCGATATAAAAGCAAAAAGCCGGACGAATGTGTAACAGATAGCTCCATACACAGCGGCAATGGTCGTATAGAAGCCCATTCGCCAGGGTTTGTTATATACATAGCTTAGTGAACGACTTATTGAGTCGAGACAATCCGAGCCATCATATACAATTGCCGGGAACATCAGGTTAAATCCGGCGGCGACTCCAATCAAAAGCGCAGTTATTAATATTCCCGCTATCAAGGCCAGCCACATAAAAAGACCCATTATTACATTACCGATGCCCCAGGGGATTTGTCCTATTAATCCCAGCAGAGAAATACAGAGTCCCATGAGGATAATTATTCCCAGAGGAAACAAGGGAGCGGATATGAAAGAGAGGAATCTTTTTGTGCTGAATCTCAGAGGCCCAAGAAGTCCGGGTTTTTCGCCCTGTGCAAATTGCAGCGCAGCGATTCTGCATATACTGCCGCCAGCAATGCAGAGCACAGGAAATTTTATAAGCAAAAAGATTATGCAGTAAAAAAAGTGGTACCTGAGTGCCCATTCCACCGCTTTAAAATAGTCGGCAATGTTTTTGGCTACACCGGTGAAATTCGAGGCGAATAGCGAACTGACGGCATCATTAAACCTTGCAGCACCGAAGTTCAGGATTGTGGAAAATACGCCCTTATTTCGCCCTCTTTCTTTGTAGTTTTCGATGAATGTACTCATATAGTCCGGGTTTGTCATATAAATATGCAGTTCAGTGGTTTGGTCGGGAGAGGTTACGACGGTGCTGCTGAAGTCGAGAATCCAGCCGGCCAGGCAGATTACAGCCAGAGCTGAAAAGGCGATTATCCAACTGGGCAGATGAATGGCTATTCGGAAGGTTTGAAATATTTTCGGGAATAAAAGTTTCTCGAAGAACCGAGATGGTTGTTCTTCACCGTTCATTTTTGCCTCCTTTCAAAAAGGTTACAATTATTCATTGCTTCCTTACGAGCAGATGTAAAGTATATAAACTATTGTGGGCTGGTTTCAACAACTTTTATAAAATTTTTATGTTCTGTAATTTACCGCTTGTCGGCATCGGAGGATGCCTCGTTTGGGGCTGAGGAGACCCTGTAATCGGCATCGAACCATGCGCCTAAATCTATCAGTTTGCACCGTCGGGAGCAAAAAGGGAATAATTTCGCTTCTTCGGATTGTTTTTGAGTCGATGCTTCGACGACTTTTCGGCAGATTGGACATCTGTGTTTCATACTAAGATATTATTACTCAAACTGACCATTTCTTTGAAACGGTTCAGTTTGAGCGTCGTTCGTCACTTGTGAATCGGAACTCGGTGGTTGAAGCCGACTGCGTCGGTAATTAGTTTGACTTCTTACCTGTGGCAGAGCTATATGATAAGCAATTAACATAAATATACTCTTTGAGTTTTGTTTTGCTTGCAAC
>CAZECQ010000251.1:0-3512 GCA_964510545.1 uncultured Pirellulales bacterium
ACTATGAGAACTGGAGTGGCCATTCAAACCTCCAACTACGATTGGGACAATGTCACGAAGGACACGAAAAAGCACGAAAAAGAGCTAAAAAGAGTAAAAAAATGCAAGAAAATGGCAAAAAGTGTCAAATGTTGTCAAAAAATGCTTTTAAGCACATAAATAGTGGTGCCGGATGGCAGAGGTTGGGAATTGCGAAATGCTGCCGGAGGCCAGAATTGGCAGTTGAATTGAAACAGGGGATTGTTAAAATGGTACGGTGAGGTTTTGCTACTTTTTGAAGGGAGAAAAAAAATGAAAATCTTAAAAAAAATGGAAAATTTACTTGCCTTTGAACTAATTATACTTATTTTCGTATTGAATTGCGCTAAAATTGTCGATATAATGACGCATTTCGGGTTAATTAGGCTTATTTAAGGGCATAATTATGAAACTAAAACAAATAAGAGTTGACGGATACAAGAACCTGATAAACTGCAAAGTAGATCTGAGCGATTTCAACGTATTGGTTGGTCCGAACAACAGTGGCAAAACAAATTTTCTTGAAGCTATACAGATGCTGTTTCCAATCGCCTGGGGGTCAGGCAAACTAAGAAAGAGCGTGTTTAAGGGGTTGACACCTAGGTTCATAGGTTCTTCCGTATGCCATCTTGCCGCACATAAGAACAAGCCGCTAACACTCGGGGTATCATTCGAGACTACTTTTCAAAGAAAAAGGTGGGTAGCAGAGTATACAGTAATGGTACAATGCGAAGATACGAACGAACACAGGAGTAAGTTCGACGTTGGCTTTGGAGCGGAGATGCTTGCAGCGAAGCCCGTTTCACAAAGGGGACCAGTGACTAAGTATATAGAAAGAAGCGTTGAGACTCCGGAGCGATTTACTGTTTCCGCCGCAAGTGGAAAGAAGCTTGAAAGAAAAATCGGTAAAACAAAATCAGCAATAGAGGCTATAGAAACAATCTTTCCTGAACATGAAGGGTTGCCTAAGGTTATCCCTAAGTTGACTATCGATTTGATTGACATTGGGATGAGTAAAGTCTTTGCAGTTTCTCCTGATGGGCTGAGAAATACCATTGGTGAAGAAAAAGAGAAAGACGAGCTGAGGGTTGCTTCTTTTGACTTGCTGCTTGCCATAGATGAACTTTATAAGAAGAAAAAACTATACAGCCTATTCAGAGAGGCAATGTGCGATATACTTAATTTAGATAACGTGGATTTTGAAGCCAGCTATACGAAAAAGGGCCGGAAACGCGTGCGATCACTCGCAATTAAAACACAAGGCTCTGATTACGCAGATGTGGCTGAGTATTCTGATGGTACTCTTGCAGTAGCAGCGATATTAGCAGCCTTGTTTTCAAAAAAACGTGATGGCCCAATGCTTTTTGTTGAAGAGTTGGAAAACTGTCTGCACCCAGAAGCTCTTGAGCGACTCGTGCGTTTTCTACAGAACCACGCTCATAAGTGGCCAGTCTTGATAACAACACATTCGCCTTATCTGCTTAATTGCGTCAATAATCCGGAAGATGTCAACGTTGCGCTTGTTGACGGAACCGGAGCGGCACATTTTAAGAAAGTGCGCAATACCAAGCAGTTGCGGGATTATCTCAAGAGTGGGTTTATGAGTTTCGGTGATATGCTGGCTTTGAATTTTGAAGAGGTGTTGGGAGAATAGCGATAGTGGGTAAGCGAAGGACCGCAAAAATCAGTAGCAAGCCAGTATCGTTCCTTATTCTCGAAGGTGATACTGAGCAAATATTTTACTCTATAATCCGAGATAAGTTTTTGAGAAACATCCAAATTGAACTGCGCAACATAAGAGGGCAAGGTAACATCAACAAAGACATCCTGAGGGAAATATTCAAATACACATATAACAATCCGGGTGACCGAGTTCGGGCATATTGCTGTATCGATGCTGAGAAACTCAAAACAAGTGCCACACCGTTCGAATTGGAGTTGATTCGTAATAAAGCCCGAGAACGAAATATGGCTCATGTTTTAAGTATTGATGGTATATTAGCTGATCCTGATATTGAATCGTGGTTTTTCTATGACATTGAGGGTATCTATAAATTTCTTGGAGCAAAAAGATCACAGCGGAATATAAGGAAATACAGCAATGTTTCTAAATTGGGCAAAAAAGACTTACATCAGTTATTTGGCAGATTCAAGGAAGAGTACTTTTCAGGCAACAGGGCTAAACACTTCATTAATAATCTTAATATCGAAAATATCGTGTCAAAGTGCAAAGAGTTAAGCGAGGGAATTAAACTTATACGATCACAAGCGAATGATTTGACGAACCATCTGTTTCCTCCAAGAAAAAACAAGAGCAACTGAGAGCCGTAGTATATTAGTGGCGCTGGCGGAGGAATTGGATTTTTGGAAGGTATAACCCACGGCGGAGCGAAGCCCAAAGTCGTGGCTTTGGGGCTAAGTTTTTTTTTGGACCCCCAAATAAATTTTAGGGCTAAACATTATTGAGATTGCCTTCGCAGGGATTATTTTTTTGGTTTTAATCCTGCGGCTTTTCGCAGTTTATCGGCCATATCGGTTTTTTCCCAGGTGAAGTTAGGGTGGTTTCTTCCGAAATGTCCGCCGTGAGAGGTATCGGCGTAGATTGGCCGGGCAAGTTTCAAATAGGTAATCATTTTCTTTGGCGTTAAGGGGAAAAGCTTTCTGACGATTTCGGATATTTTTCGCTCGCTGACTTTGGAAGTTCCCTCTGTATCGATGAGGACGGAGATTGGCTCGGCGACGCCGATGGCGTAAGATAACTGTACTTCGCAGGCATCGGCGAGGCGGGCGGCGACGATGTTTTTGGCGATATACCTTGCCATATAGCTTGCAGTCCTGTCAACCTTTGTGGGGTCTTTTCCGCTGAAAGCCCCCCCGCCGTGACTGCCTCTTCCGCCGTAGGTGTCGACGATGATTTTTCTACCTGTCAGGCCGCAATCGCCTTTTGGGCCGCCGACAACGAAGCGGCCGGTAGGATTTATGTGGTAAATGGTGCGCCTGTCGATGAGCTTTTTGGGCATAACAGGGAGGATGACTTTTTCGATAATCCCTTTTCGCAAGGTTTTATACGAAACGGAAGGAGCGTGCTGGGTCGAGACTACGACTGTGTGGATACGCTTTGGTTTTCCGCCTTCGTATTCGACTGTTACCTGACTTTTTCCATCGGGGCGCAGCCAGGTGAGGAGTTTGCTTTTTCTTGCTTTTTCGAGGCGGGTTGTCAGTGCGTGCGCGAGCTGGATAGGCATCGGCATAAGGGCGGGGGTTTCCCTGCAGGCAAATCCGAACATCAGTCCCTGGTCGCCTGCGCCCTGCTCTTTGTGGAGGCCTGTGCCTTCGGTTACGCCCTGAGAGATATCGGGGCTCTGGTTGTCGATGGATACTACTACGGCGCAGTCATCGCCATCGAAGCCCATAGAATGGTCATCATAGCCGATTTTTTTGACTGTGTTCCTGATGACTTCGGGGATGTCAACATATCCTTTTGTGGTGATTTC
>CAZECQ010000252.1:0-3488 GCA_964510545.1 uncultured Pirellulales bacterium
AAGGATGACTAATTAAGCTGGGCTTTAGCATGGAGGCAAAGTAATCAAAGTGGATGTGAACCATTGTCAGATTGTAGAGAAGAGTCTGTCCGGTGAAAGAGAAGTTGACGAAGAAACCTTTGCTTCGCTGGCGATTCTGACCGAGCGGCTGGAACATGTAAAAAAGCTTGGAAAGCAGTTTTCGGGCGTTACGTTTTCTTCGGCAGTTGAGAAGCTGGCGGCCGAGAGAGAGAGTATAGCCGTGGGTTGAAGTGCGGTTAGACGATGAGAGCAGATGCTAACCGTTTATCAGGAAAGTGAATAGTTCGGAAATAGAACATATACCAGTTCTTACGAAGGAATTATCCGAACAGATAAACCTTCCACGGGACGGGGTGATGGTCGATACGACCATAGGACATGGAGGTCACAGTTTACTGTTCGGCGGGACGCTGGGTCCTGCGGGAGTAATTGTAGGCCTTGATGTTGATATAAAATCAATCCGCAGGGCCCGGTCGAGATTAAAGGGCCTTGATTGCAACGTTATCCTGGTTTGTGCGAATTTTTCGCAAATTATCGAAGAGGTCCATAAACAGACAATAGAGAAGGTTGATTTCATATTAGCGGATTTAGGGCTTTGCTCAGCGCAGTTGAGTGATGTTGAGATTGGGCTGAGTTTTCAGATTGATATGCCGCTGGATATGAGAATTGACAAAAGATTAAAGGCTACGGCTGCCGATATAGTTAATAAGGCAGACGAAAAGTCATTGGCGAATTTGATTTACAAGTTCGGTCAGGACCGTGCCTCGAGAAGGATTGCCCGATTTATTGTACGACAGCGGCAGAGTGAGCCGATAACCACGACGTGCCAACTGGCGACGATAATCTGCAGGGCAGTTGGACGACCGGGGAAAAAGAGAATACATCCTGCGACAAGAACCTTTCAGGCACTGAGGATTGCAGTCAATAATGAACTGGATAATCTGGAGAAACTGCTCGGCTCGGCAGTGAGTTTGCTACGGGCAAAAGGGCGAGTAGCGATTATCAGCTATCACAGCCTGGAAGACAGACTGGTTAAGAACAATTTTAAGCAAAATGAAAAGGAGAACATTTACAGGATTATCACGAAAAAACCAATTGTGCCCTCCGATGATGAGATTGCCCGGAACCAGCGGGCAAGAAGCTCAAAATTGAGAATTGCAGAGAGACTGTAATAAAAATTAACAGGTAAAAATAAAAAGCGAAGAATGAAAATGGAGTTTCGTTTATGACTTCCGATGCCAAAATTGGACTGCTGTTAGGTTTGGTCTTTATATTTCTCATAGCATTTATAATCAACGGGCTGCCGAGCTTTAACAATGACAAGGACAACAATGATTTGACACTGCGAATAGTCAGTCCGCAAAGTGATAGAGTTGGTCTTGCAGCAAAGGAACGCAAAGCCAATCTTGAGGTTATCAATCCTACCGAGGCTGAAGTTGTCAGGCCAATGGTTCCTGTTGAAAAAGCGTCTTCTGAGGCCATGGTCACTGCGGCAAGGAATGAGGGCGTTCGTTTTGAAACACCTCTGCCAAAAAAGCCACAGGATGTAGAAAAGGCAGAAGCAGCGAAGGAAACCAAGAAGGGTGTTAGAACCATTCCAAGCAAGGCAGTTTTACCAAAGGTTTATGTTGTCGCCGAGGGTGATAGTTTAGCTATCATAGCGAAAAAGTTTTACGGCGAAGAGGAAGGCAACAAAGCTGTAAACGTAAACAGGATATACGAAGCAAACCGTAAGAATCTTAAATCTGCGGACGAGCTTTATGTGGGCCAAAAGCTTATGATACCGCTGCTGCGGACTTCGGTGCAGGATAAAAGCAAAATCAAGAGCGTTTTTGCGCCCAAAATATTTGAGAAAGTTGAATCCATCGGCAAGAGGCATTTTGGCGGTGAGAGGAAGGGGGACCCCATTTTGCGAAAAACTGAAAAATGGAAACCCGTAGTTGCCCGAACCAATCGCTATGTAGTGCGGGAAGGTGACAGTTTATGGCGTATTGCCGCTGAAAAGCTTGGAGACGGTAATCGCTTCCGCGAAATATTCAAACTGAACACTGGTATTTTAGAGGACGAAGATAATCTTGTCGTTGGGATGGAATTGAAAATACCGGTTCGATAAACAGGGGAACGGTTACGACACAATAGTAAGCGGGCCGTTAGCTAAATATTCTCGGTTAATTAAATAGAGATGAGGCGATTTTGTTTTGTTTTTGTTGTTTTTTATTTTACAGGGATGGCCATTTTTACCGTTTATTTGCGGAGCACCAACAATCGCATTTTCTATAAGCTCTGCAGGAGCAGGGCCGAACAAAACAGACTAAAACAGCAACTGTTGGCGAAGCAACTGCAACTGGAAAGTTTGATAAATCCCGCCGCCATTTCACAGCGCCTCGATGAACCTTAAATCGCGTGTAGTTGAAATCCAACCGAATCGGGCCAGAGCCGGGGGCAACGACCGGCACAAAGTGAGCAGGTATTAGTGAGCAAAAAGTTGAAAAGTGTTCGCATAACTGTCTTGTTGTTTGGGCTTTTGACAGCAGCATTTTTGCTGCTTTCTGCAAGGTGTTTTGAACTTCAGTTCTTCAAAGGCGAGCATTATTCTTCGATTTGGCATAAGCAGCGTCAGCAGTTGCGACTTCAAAAACCACAGCGGGGAGCGATTCTTGACTGTCGGGGGCGGGTACTTGCAGCGAGTAATAAGATGCAGACGATTTTTGCCGACCCTCATATTATCAAAGATGCTGAAAGAGCGGCGAGCAAACTCGGGCGAATTTTGAATATGGAAGCAATCGAGATTTACAGGCTCATCACTGAGAGCAAGAACCGTCGATTTGTAAAAATCAAAGCTGGAGCTGGCGCCGACGAATGCAAGCGAGCGGGCGAAATATACGGTATAGGTGTTGAAAGCGGCTGGCGGAGGCATTACCCGATGGGCAGGCTTACCGCAAATATTGTTGGTTTTACGAACATAGACAACGAGGGTAAAGGCGGTATCGAATTAGCTTACGATGAAGAACTTATGGGTTCTGCGGGGGCGAATGTATTTTTTGCCGATGCATTCCGTCGGCCGATACGTCTAAAAGAGCAAAAGGGTGTTCTTAGCGACGGTGCCGGCGTTATTTTAACGCTTGATGCCACTATACAGCAGTTTGTACGAGCGGAACTTTTACGACAATATGAAGACTACGAGGCCGAATCTGCAGTGGCGATTGTTGCCGAGCCGAAGACCGGTGCGATTCTGGCGTTAGTTTCGCTGCCGGATTTTGACCCAAATAATATTGGTATTGGGGATGTGAATAATCTTTGCAATCGTGCGATGAGTGACCAATTTGAGCCTGGCAGCGTCATCAAGCCGATTGTAGCTGCGATAGCAATCGACACAGGTGTCGTCGGACGAAATGAAAAAATATTCTGTGAGTATGGTAACTATCGCGGCAGGGGCTTCGGGCGGATAGGAGAATACGGAAATCACC
>CAZECQ010000253.1:0-3447 GCA_964510545.1 uncultured Pirellulales bacterium
TAGCCGACGCCACCGCCGCAAGCTGTTTTTTGCCTGACAGTATCTCAAAGGCAGGAACAATCTTTGGGTCAAAAATGTTAAAAATCCTTACGGCTGGCGGACCGGCCAAACCTAATATTATTTTCCTTCATGCCGATGATCTGGGTTATGCAGACCTTGGATGCATGGGAAGCGATCTGCATCAGACGCCTAATATAGACGGGCTCAAGTCTGATAGTTTATGGTTTACAAACGCTTATTCAACGCATTCTACTTGTGCCCCGAGCAGGATTGGGATCATGACAGGGAAATATCCTGCCAGGTTAGGCGTAGTCAATAACGGAGTGAATAACCAGCTTACAGGTCAATATACGCTGGCTCAGGCTATGAAAGAAGCTGGTTATATTACTTGTCATCTGGGTAAGTGGCATATCGGCAACAATTCACAGAGGCCGGAACTTCGCGGTTTTGATGTGTCTATCGGTTCAAATCAGAAAGGTATGCCTGCCTCTTTCTTTTATCCTTTTGGTAACAGTGGCGGAAAGAAAGTGCCTGATCTTGACCAATTTCCTCCCGGGTCTCATCTTACCGACTGCCTAACCGAGAAAGCTGTACGCTATATAAGAGAGCATAAAGGCGAAACTTTCTTTATGAATTTTTGTTATTATGCAGTGCATACACCTATTCAGGCACTGTCAAAAAAAGTGGCTAAATATAAAGCATTGATCACGCCGGGACTGCGCCATGATGACGCACCGTATGCTGGGCTTACGGAGCATCTGGATGACAGCGTCGGGAGGATTTTGTCAACGCTGGATGAGGTGGGCATTGCGGATAAGACAATTGTGGTATTCTTCAGTGACAACGGCGGGACTCCAAGAACGGACAACTATCCTATGCGCGATTCTAAAGGTATGCCATACGAAGGCGGAACACGGGTGCCGATGTTTGTAAGGTGGAAAGGGGTGACAACGGCGGGCGATTCATGCGATGTGCCGGTTATTGGAATCGATATTTATCCTACGTTTGTTTCAATGGCCGGGGGGAAAATAAATCCCCAGTGTGGTGTTTTAGATGGCGTCAGTTTGACCGGGGTTATGAAAAAGACCGAAAGTAAAATAGATCGAAGTCTGCATTGGCTTCGCTATCCCGTAAAAACTCATTATGTTCATAACACAAAACCTCCTTGGGTCAGCCTGCCTTACGGGGCGATGAGAAAAGGAAACTATAAAATAATAGAAAAGTTCTATACTGGCCCTGATGGCAAGCAGGCTGCTGGTTATGAATTATATGATCTGAAAAAGGACCTGTCTGAAACAACAAATCTTGCCAATTCTATGCCGGCTAAACGCGATGAGCTCATAGCCGAAATGAAGGCCTGGCGGAAAAGTGTCAACGCTCCGGTTTTTGATTATCACATGTATGACTAAAGGATTGCAGTATGAGATTTAATCCGCTATAGGCGGACAGATTTCATATTGAAGGCCGCCGAGCGGCAGGTAGCGATAAATGGGTAAAAGAAAGCCCCTCGAATTATTTCGAGAGGCTTTTTATAACAGCATATATGTTATTTTCAGTGTGAGCTTATTTAGCAGAACGTTTTCCTTCTACGATGACCTCGGCCAGGTGCAAATAATTCGTGCCGGCCAGTTGAATCTTTACGAATTTTCCGGTAACGCCGCCGGTCTTTAAGGTAACTGATGGATTTGGAAATGTTGTTTGATGGCTCGACCAGACTTTTTTGCCGTCGGTGTCTAAAACGTAAACATTATAGTCGCTAAGCCGATCCATCTCGGCATCGGTTCTGTTGTAAATGGTTATCTTGTCAATATCACAAAGGTCAACGAGGTCAACCTGCCACCATGGCTGAAATTCCTCTTTGGTGTAAGAGGTCTGTTCCATTTTCAGATTTCCTTCGGTGACGCCATCGATAGCGATTTCCGCTCTTGGATAGGCACGCCTGTCGCGGATGAATTTGTGTGTGCTGGATTGTGTGACGGGTTTTAGGAAAGCCAGGTTCTTGTTGACGTCATACATGTATCCCCAGTTCTCGCCAATGTCGGATAGTTTCAGGTCATCAGGTCTTTCCCAGACTGCTGCGGCCTCCTTAACGCGTTCAATGGCGTCGTCCTGTATTCTTCCGTCGGGTCCTGGGCCGAGATTTAAGATGTAAACGGCGTTGTGAGAATTGTAGCTGTTCAGATTCTTTAAAATGAATTTGACACTTCTTTTGACGCGATACTTCTTGTTCCAGAACCAGCCGGTCTGACTTTGATGCGATGAGCCGGCGGGTCGCATGTAATCTGGATGAAGAGGATAAGGTCTGCTGCCGGCGTCAGTGAATGGGATGTCGGTATGTGCCAGGTTTGATTCGTAAACGTGACTGATAATAAGGCAGTCGGGCTGAGCGGCTTTGACGGCTTTGAACAATTCATAATAGGGGATATCATCAAAAGTAGGGGTGGTTGGCCAGGTTGACCAGCCGTCAAAATTAATGTAGTCGATGGGGCCGTAATTGGTGAGCAGCTCAGTTATCTGGTTTTTCAGGAATTCGATTTCTTCTTTTGACACTTTTCCGTTCACGATTCCGTGGTGGTAGTCGAGTATTGAATAATACAGGCCGACTTTCAGGCCCTTTTTGCGGAAGGCATCGACGAAAAGTTTAACGACATCGGTTTTGACGTTTGATGAAGCAACATCGTAGTCGGTGTATTTACTCTCCCAGAGGCAAAAGCCGCCGTGATGTTTAGTTGTGAGCCACCCGCCGGTCATTCTTGCAGCGATTACGACATCTGCCCATTGTTCGCAATCCATCCCGGTAGGGTTCCACATGGTTGGTGGTTCGTTGCCATCGGTGCGGTGATAGATTTTTTCGAAGGAATTCAAATTTTTGAAGGTGCACATATTGATATGGAAATAGGCCTGGTATCGGGTGTTTACGAAATCAACCAGAGCTTTCTTTGATAGTTCGTATCGCGGGTTTGCTGCATTATTACTGCAGCCGCAAATGAAAGCTAAAATTAAAAAGCAAAATACTGTTTCTATGCGGTTCAACTTATTCATTCTTTTTTTTCTCCTTGATTTAGATTTTTTTAGTTTTTTTCTTTAACTTCCGATTTATTCTCCGGATTCATTATGGGTTTTCTTAACTGACATTTCCTTATGAGTTATATGTCTGTGTAGGTTGTTATAATTCTGTTTCGTAACATTAACCGCCTTCTAATCGCTGGGCCTCTTTTATGATATAATTTTGTGTAGTATCACATCACCATTTTAACTGAAAAATATGACAAAGAAAAACATTTTCTGCCTTTTCCTGAGTTTATTGAAGGACCCAGCTTGTCGCGGCCAAGCCTCTGGCGAAGCCAGCCACCGAATCTACTTTTTGTCATTCCGAGCGAGGCCGAAAGGCCGAGTCGAGGAATCTATTAAAAACAAATGGCGGTATATGTCAGGTATTTCACTGCC
>CAZECQ010000254.1:0-3445 GCA_964510545.1 uncultured Pirellulales bacterium
ATCATTTCAACCTGCGTGTTTGTCCCTTCTTTATAACCTATTTCTGCAAGCCGCAAACCCTCTTTTGCCCTGGTAAGGTTTAGTCTTTGCGACTCAACAAATTCCTCGGCGTTTTCAATACTTAGTTGTGCCTTGGTCAATTCAAATAAAGCTGTTTCCTCTGCATCGATTAAATCTATCTGCGCCTGCTTCAATCGCGCTTTCTGCTCAATGACCTCACCCTCTCGCGCCAGACCGTCAAAAATAGGCATACTGACCATAAATCCTGCCTGCCAAGCTCTGCCCCAATCAATCACCATAGTATTATGAGGGTCAGGCTTTGACCATATATTGTTATAAAAACCGCTGACAGTCGGCCAGTATCGACTCTGGGCAATTTTAAGAAGCTCCTTCTGCAGCTTTATATCAAACTGACGACTGAATAAATCAGGGCGATTGCGATAAGCCATCTCAACCGCCTGCTCCATTGAAATCTTAAAAGCACTGTAATCAAGCTCATCTGAGAGATCAACCTCACTTTCCTGCGAAACACCCATTACTTTAAGCAGACTTGCTTTGGAGACATCGATGGCATTTTTGTTTTGTATTAATTCGGCCTTGAAATTCGACAGTTCAACCTCAGCCCGCAAAACGTCAAAATCCGAAGCAACGCCCCCCATCCGCTTCTGATTTACATCAGCTAAATGCGCATCAGCCGAGCGAACGGCATCGGCACTGATTTGAAGCAAGTGCTGATTGAGCAGCACATCATAATAGGAATAGCTCGCCGAATAAATTACCTCATGCACCATCGAGCGGACCGATTCATCAGCAAGCAGTGAAAACAGTCTACCGGCGTTTATATTCGCTACTATCGCACCGCCGGCAAAAATCGGCTGAGTAACGTTAAGTCCCACCGAATAATTATCCAAATCCCCCATCGTTATAGACGGGCCGCTTGGAAGACTAATAGACGCAACCTCATCTTTCCGCAAATACTCCCCCGAAACCGATACTGAGGGTAAAATCACCGAATAGGAACCAAGCTCTCTCCCACGGGCAACCTCTTTTTCTTCAACGACCCGCTGGAGTCCCTTATTGTTCACAAGGGTCAGTTTTAAACAATCCTCAAGTCCCAGCTTGCCGCTTATATACGTCTGAGACTGTTTGGCCAGCTCCCTCTCGCCTTTCCACTGCTGGTATGCAGCTTCTCTTGACAAAGTAACATCTTCATAAAACCGCTCTTTGCTGACACAACCTGCTAACTGCAAACTTATCAGCATACTCAGCACCAACCATATTATTTTTTTAATAGCACTCATATCTAAAATTTACCGTTAGTTTAACTGATAATATTTTTTTTACTCTACTGCAATATTTCACTAATTGCTACTCGCAATCGCTTTGTATGTTCTTTCCTTCGGCGACCGCAAGAATACCCCCCGTGGAAAAAGCGACTATATGTTCAACCATCTCAGCAAGATTCGACACCGGCAATCCAAAATCCTCCTCGGCTCTAAATATTTCATTAATGTGAACAGCATGCATTAATTGCCCGATGACAGAAATCATAGACATCACAGTTTCTCTGTGTCCCAACTGCGGACAAACTCTCGCTATTGCTTCTCCAAGCGAGCTTAGAGTGGGTCCGCCCACTTCCTCCACAAACATTTTTTTGGGCAAATGCGGGTCGAGCATTTCACGTACCATCAATTTCATAAGTCGCCGCCCGCTGCTTTCTTCTATAAGCGGTTCTATAAATGCTATTGCGAATGCACGAAGTAACTGCTCCAAATTAACTTCGCCCTCGTCCTTTGACATTACTCTCTTGATACTCTCAATACGAGTTTCACACAATGTTCGCATATGGCGGTGGAAAACTTCGTAGTAGAGATTTTCTTTTCCGCCAAAATGATAGTTCACCGCCGCCACATTGCACTTGGCCCTTGAGGTAATATCGCGCACACTTGTGCCGTCAAAACCATTCTCGCAAAAAAGTCCCTCTGCCACATCCAAAAGATTCTCACGGATTAGTTTGCTCGAATCGCCTTTTTTAGCAACATTATCTGCATTATTCATAACAATAACCTCAAACATTCGTTTCAAACTAAAGTATAAAACAGTCGTTTAGATATGTCAAGCTTTTTTTCAATTTTTTTTTGAATTAATATTATTTTATTGAATAATATGGCGCACGTCCGGTATAATCCCGCTAATCGGTAAATTTCCACTGGGATAGTGGCTTTTAGAGAACATCACCTACAAAGAAATTTCAGAATAGACTTTCATAAAATATTGCTTAAAGAAGCATCTGACTTATTCTATGAGGAAGGAGACTCGCCTTTTGGGCCAAGAGCACCATTTGATTGCCTTTTTTAGGGCTAATTTAGACGGCCTTTTTCGCGTGGAGGTATAAAAGCTATGATAGCTTCAATTCGTATCACTGACAGTTATAAAAGTGAATATCATTATGATTTCTTCAAATCTTCAATCACTATTAGGGAAAGGAGGTAAAAAAGCGGCAAAAAAAACGTACATCACTAAGTAACGCATAAGGTGTGTGTTACCAGGAGGAGGTATTAAAAACTGTTATTTTAAAGGAGAAGTATGATGTGCAAAAAAATGTTTTTTCTAATTTCTATTGTTTTGGTACTGGCCGGTACGTCCGCTGCAGTAGTTCAGGATACGGCAGGTAGTGACATACCCGTTGACGGCACGGTCAGCGGCAGCTATACCAACACTCAAAGCAGCGATGACAGCTACGAATCAATCGAGGAAATCGAGTCTGGGGGCAAGCCGGACAACCGTTACACTTACCTGGAGCATAAATGGACGATTGACGTAACCGGCGGGGAACCGGTAACTTTCTATGTGGAGGCCTATCACACTTCCAACAGCGAAAATGATGATTTCGTCTTCGCTTACTCAACCAGCATTGATTCGGGCTATGTGGATATGGTGACGGTGACCAAGACCAGTGACAACGACACATACCAAAGCTACGAATTACCAACCGCAACCAACGGCACTATTTACATTCGTGTTACAGACACCGACCAGACAGCAGGCAACAGGACTAAAGATACGATTTATATCGACCATATATATATTGAATCTGCCGGCGGAGGGGAGCCAAATGGAGGTCTGGTTGCTATGTGGAACTTTGACGACGGCACCGCCAACGACAGCAGCGGCAACGGTCATCACGGAACTCTCGACGGCAGCAGGATCAGTATAATTGACGACTCCGAGAGGGGCAGCAAAGTAGTGGATGCCGACAACATAGCCAGCACTAACAACAGTGTCGTTGATTGTGGAAGCGGAAGTTGGGCCGACATAACCAGTGAAATCACAATTGCTACCTGGTTTACGCTCGAAAATATTCATACCAGTAACCTATATATGTTCACCAAAGGCAGCGCCTATCAGATTACCAGCAACGGCACCTCAGACGGAATGAGGGTTT
>CAZECQ010000255.1:0-3438 GCA_964510545.1 uncultured Pirellulales bacterium
GCGAATCCCATATATCGCATGCCTCCTTGCTGCCGTGCTTGTATGTGGTTTCGTGTTGGGGAAATCCCCGAATCCAATGGAAGGGACGGTTAAAGTATTTAAGTCCATGGTGGGGTTGTATCCATCTATAATCAGCAAATTAATTGCTCTGGTCTTTTTTGTTGTACTGGCCATCATCGGAAACAAGCTCATCTGTGGATGGGCCTACCCGTTCGGTGCGCTTCAGGAATTGCTCTACAGCCTTCCAATACTCCGTAAAGTAAAGCAGTGGAAGACACCATTTTGGCTGACGAACACGATAAGAGGGGGATTGTTTTTTGTTGTGTTGCTGTTTCTCTTCGGCATTATCGGTGGAAGAAAGGGGTTTGTAATCTACCATTATCTCAACCCGTTTAATCTGTTCAATCTTGATTTCGACCATTGGTTGATTCTGGTTACAGTTGTTCTGTCTCTAACTATAGCGTTTTTTGTATACCGTCCGTTTTGTCATCTTATCTGCCCTTTTGGTTTTGTTTCGTGGATTGCAGAACGGGTCAGCTTAACGAGAGTGAAGGTAGATCACGAGAAATGCACGGACTGTGGGGCGTGTATCCAAGCCTGCCCGACAGAAGCAGCTAAAGGCAGAGTATCGGATAAACTATTTGGTGCTGATTGTTTCAGTTGCGCCCGTTGCTTGAATGTATGCCCCCAGGATGCTATCCGATATGGTTCTGTGTTTTCCAAAGTTTCTTGCGGGACAACTCAGAAACAACTCGCTTCAGAAAAA
This sequence comes from uncultured Pirellulales bacterium, assembly GCA_964510545.1. Taxonomy (GTDB): domain Bacteria; phylum Planctomycetota; class Phycisphaerae; order Sedimentisphaerales; family Anaerobacaceae; genus CAYXPG01. The sequence goes on from CAZECQ010000255.1 coordinate 767, forward strand.
GATTCTGGTCCAATTTGATAGGAGAAACCGGATAAGTTCGGTTTGCAGGTTGCAAGCAAAACAAAACTCAAAGAGTATATTTATGTTAATTGCTTATCATATAACTCTGCCACAGGTAAGAAGCCAAACTAATTACCTACGCAGTCGGCTTCTCCGTTAAGGAGTCCTTAGGACAACCACCGAGTTCCGACTCACAAGTGACGAACGACGCTCAAAGTGAACCGTTTCAAAGAAACGGTCGGTTTGTGTAATAATATCTTGGTATGAAACACAGATGTCCAATCTGCCGGAAGGTCGTCAAAGCATCGCCTGAAAAACAATCCGAAGAAGCGAAATTATTCCCTTTTTGCTCACGCCGATGCAAACTTGTAGATTTGGGTGCTTGGTTTGATGCCGAATACAGGGTGATTTCCCGCCCGACCGACACCTCCAACGCCGACAAACAATAAGCTGATGAACGCAAAAATATTATAAAATCTATTGAAATCGACCGATAATAAGTTATATACTCTGGGTCTGTTCTTTTGGAAACAATGAATAGTTGTAACCTTTTTGAAAGGAGGCAAAAATGAACGGTGAAGAACAACCATCTCAGTTCTTTGAGAAACTTCTGTTCCCGAAAATATTTCAAACCTTCCGAATCGCCATTCATCCACCCAGCTGGATAATCGCCTTTTCGGCTCTGGCTGTAATCTGCCTGGCCGGCTGGATACTGGACTTTAGCAACACTGTTGTTACCTCACCGGATGAAACTACAGAACTGCAGATTTATATGACCAATCCAGACTATGTGGGTACATTCATCGAAAACTACGAAGAGACAGACCAAAATAAGGGTGTATTTTCGACCCTTCTGAACTTCGGCGCCGCGAGGTTCAAAGATGCCGTCAGTTCACTATTTGCTTCGAATCTCACGGGGGTAGCCAGAAACATCGCTGATTATTTTAAGGCGGTGGAATGGGCACTGAGGTACCACTTTTTTTACTGCATAATCTTTTTACTTATAGAGATTCCTGTGCTCTGTATTGCCGGAGGCAGTATATGCAGAATCGCAGCACTGCAGTTCGCCCAGGGTGAAAAACCCGGTCTTCTCGGGCCTCTGCGATTCAGCACAAAAAGATTCCTCTCTCTCATATCCGCACCTTTGTTTCCTCTCGGCATAATTATCGTTGCAGGCCTGTGCATATCTCTTCTCGGACTAATAGGCCGGATTCCCTGGGGCATCGGCGAATTGATAATGGGTGTTTTTATGCTGTTAGCACTGATAGCGGGAATATTGATAACAGGGCTTTTGATTGGAGCGGCCGCAGGATTTAATCTGATGTTCCCGGCAATCGCTTATGACGGTTCGGACTGTCTCGATGCAATCAGCCGTTCCTTAAGCTATGTGTATAACAGACCCTGGCGAATGGGCTTCTATACAGCCGTTGCCGCCGTTTATGGGGCAATCTGTTACACATTCGTTCGATTTTTTGCTTTTATATTACTCCTGGTGACATACAGATTTTTGCAGTTTGGCAACGGCGGCAAAAACGCCGACACACTTACTGTGCTCTGGCCGGAGCCGAGCTTTGTCAGTTTACTCGGCTCATCAGATTTAGCAGTGACCCACTGGACACAATCAGTCGCTGCTTTCTTGATTTGGCTGCTGCTTTTAGTAATTGTCGGACTGGTGATTTCCTTTGTAGTGAGTTTTTACTTTTCCGCCAATACTATAATCTACTCACTTTTACGCAATAAGATGGACAATGTCGCTCTGGAGGACATTTATAGCGACCTCGACGAAACCGTAATTGAGCCGACCGATGTTGAGTCTGAGTCTAAGAAATCGAAGCCTGAGCCAAAATCGAAAAAGAAGAAAGAGTAACCGGCCAATATTAGCCGCGCCACCACCGCCGTTTGGCCGAAAGTCCTCAAGGATATGTGCAAAAAGAAAAACATCCACGTCATCGAATAAGTAAACAAAAAAATTGTTTAGCCCCCACGCCTGCCTGGGGGTTCTTTTCTGTTGTTTTACCCACCCCTGCACCGCAGGGGGTTCATATTTCCACCCTTGATTTGCCCGTGGTTACCACTTGTCATTCCGCACTTGTTTATCCTGAGTGAAACCGAAGGGATGCGGAATCCATAAAAAAATGGCTTCGCCGTGGGTTCTAACTAACGACTATTCACTAAACACAAACGACTAATCCCCCGCACCATTTTAACCGCAAAATAAGACAAAGAAAAACATTTTCTGAATTTTAACTTTCCTCTGTGGCAGTTTGTTCTCTGCATTTTTTTGTCTCTAAATGTATGAGTTTTATTTATGTAGTTCATTAAGGTTCCTGAATGATTCTGTCGATTTCTTCTGTCGTTAGTGTATCTCCGTATTTGTCGTACATTTCCCCTTTAAATTCTAGGTATCGGACTTCTCTACATGTGCGAAGAAATATTATTATGATTCCCATAATAAACACAAAAAACAATAGCCATTTCGTTCGTTTTTTTTTCTTTTTTCAATCCCCCCTCTCTTTTGCTCAATAATTGTTGGAGCTGTTTCCGTAAAACAGGGTCTTTAGTTAGTGCGATCTTTTATTCCAGTTCTTCTACATTTTTTTCCTTACTACTTTTGAATAAATCATCTATACCTGTCATCTTCAAAAATCCTCTCTTTGAACTTATGTTAGTTA
>CAZECQ010000256.1:0-3430 GCA_964510545.1 uncultured Pirellulales bacterium
TTTTGCCTATGCAGATGATATTATAGAAATTCCAAAAAGATTATATTTTTTCCCTGTCGGTATCCAAGAGACCAGCAGTGCGGTGGATGTGGAGGTTCACAGATATGCACTTGGTTACTGGTATGGTGAGAGATTTCAGGTCAAAAAAGGAGAGGTTATAGGCAAGGATGTCAGAATCGAGATTGAGCAAGAAAAATCGACACAACCCGGCCAGGTAACAGCAACAAGAGATGAAATTACAAGGCCTGAGACAATTGATTATTCTACAGGAGCAGTTGTGGTGGATGTTACACGTGTAAATGACTGGTCGGTGGGAGGAACAAAGCTTCGAGAGAGACGCTATTATGATATGCTTTACAGCTTTGACGGTATGAATATTGAGCATCTGCCGGTCACCACCAGATTTTGGGACAAGAAACTACTGGCAAAATTTGCTGAAATCAAGAAGTTGGAAAGAGAAGAGAAGCAAGCCCTTCGTGCGTGGGGCAGCAGAACCGGTGGATTCAGGATGCCTACCATGCCGATGCGGGGTACATCAGAGAATGCAGGCTCCTGGGACGCATTATTTAAGGATGACTTGATGGACGGCTTTTAGCCTTCAAGTTTTATTAGTCCCGGCGAGCCGGTTTAATTGTGTGCAGGGATGTTACTGATTCAAGACAGCGGAGGCGCTGCTCACAGTCGATAGTTATCACACACTCCTGCGGCCCGAGCAGGTCGATAAAATTGTCACTGAAGCGGGCTGGTACAGAGGTTTTGATTTGCACGTCCTTTGTTATGGCATCTGATTTTAGTGTGAGCTTCCATTTATTCTCTTTCAGTTGGGAAAAGTCCATTTTGATTCGAGCATCGGGCCAGTCGATGTACTTGTCGGGCAGATAAAAGAACAGGTTTTCGGAGATTTTTTCGCCGTCTCTTTGCAAGAGCAGATGCAGGGCGGATTTTTGCGGCTCCGGGGGACAGGCAAAGGCTTTTGGAAGTTTCATCGCAGCCGATGTACTAAAGGGAGCAAGTACAATTGGAAAAGCAACCTGGTCAAGTGTGTGGCCAAATAAATCCATCAGCCGGCAATTCAACGTGGCCGTTAAGGGCTCAGCGCCATCATTTATTGCGACGGCATTGAGTGATTGCAGTTTCGGCGGCAACTCGGCCCGGTCTTTGCCTAATTGAGGTACGAGAGTAATCAGTATATCTGAGAAAAAGCGTTTCGCATAATAGTAAAGCGCCTTCGGTTCTTTAGTATAGTCCATTGCCGACCAGCTTATCGCCGGGTAGCAATCGTTGAACTGCCAGAATAGCACACCGTTGTTTCTAAAATTGTGCGCCCTTAGGTGTTCGATGTATGTTTTGGCGGCACGTGCCTGTGTGATTTGAGACAGATATACAAAACGCTCAAGATTTTCGGTGCTGCCAAATAAATCGCCCACATAACGATATAAGCGGCTGTTACCGTCCAATTGATAGTTGTGTTCTTCTATTAACCGGCTGCCGATGCGCAGGTGCCTGGGAGAGCAGAAGTCCTTGACGGTTTCGATATTCGGCAGCGACTGCAGGCCGAATTCAGTTACGAAACGCGGGACATCTTCGGGCCGACACTGGTATTGGCGAACCGGCTGATTGCCCGACCAGATATCCCATTGGTGAATAGTTCCGGAATTTTGGTTGTTTGAATTTTGGGTGCTGGAGGTTGGCGTTGTTGGGATGTAATTGGCGCCCGGGTCCAGTTCCGCAACAAGCTTTGGCAGTAATTGATGATAAATTGCTTTGCCGTAAAATTTCTTGCTTTTGCCAAGCTTGCCGGTGTTGTGCATCCAGTCAATTTCGTTATTTCCGCACCATAAGACAATACAGGGGTGATTTCGGAGCCGCTTTATAACTGCAGTTGCTTCCTTTTTTACTTCTTCGGTGAACCACTTGCGGTCAGGGTAGTAGGCGCAGGCAAACATAAAATCCTGCCAGAGCATTATGCCGAGTTGGTCACAAAGTTGGTAAAATTCTTCTGCTTCGTAATATCCGCCGCCCCATATACGAAGCATATTGAAATTGGCGTCTGCGGCGGCGCGAAGAAGTTTGTCATAATCGGCGGGGGTTGTTGAGCCGGCAAATACAGAGGCAGGTATCCAATTTGCACCCCTGGCAAAGATGGGTTGGCCATTAACTTCAAAGCGGAAATTTTCGCCGTGCTCATCAGGCGAACGATTCAGCTTTACCGTTCTTATCCCAAATTTTTTCTTTATACTGTCTATAACTTCATCATTACTCAGCATTTGAAGCTCGAGTTGGTATAGATTCTGAGGGCCATAGCCGGCCGGAAACCAAAGCAGAGGGTTTTTGATGTGTATAACAGTCGATTGTGAATGTTCGCCCGCCCCGAAAGTCAAACTGTGCTCGGTTTTTTTGTCGCCGGCAGATAAAATCAGTATGCAAAGGAATTTTTCTTTCGATATTGTGTTGAGTTTTACCGCAATTTTAACGTCGGCAGATTTGTGATTGCAGTTTATCGTCCTAATGTGCAGTTCTTCAACTGCGGCTTTTTTAGCTGCTTCAAGGCGGACGGGGCGCCAAATTCCACAACCGGGCAACGACGGGCAAAAATCCCAGCCGAACTGATACTGGGCCTTTCTTATATAGACACGGTGAGGGTTGGTGAAATCGGATTCACTAAACGGGGTGTATCGACTCATCAGGCCCCGGGCGTATTGGAGAGCAGGGTCGAATTTGACCAGTAACGAATTTTTTTTCGGCTTCAACAGTTTTGTTACATCAAACCGAAAAGGGGTGAACATATTATTCGTTTTGCCGATAAGTTTGTTGTTCAGCCAGATGCTCGTTATAGTATCAAGGCCGTCAAAAACCAGCTCAACTTTATCGGCGTTGAGGAGACGGTCGGGGACGTCGAATGTTTTTCTGTATATCCAGGGTTTTTCGCTTACAAATCCAAAGTTTTCAGGATATGTGTTTATATCAGTATGGGTGATTCTGCCAGCCTCTATGAGGGAGTTAAAGATTGAGCAGGGAATGGATGTTTGGTGCCAGTCGGCTGAATCCAAATCCCGCATTCGGCGTGCTGAAAGCGGGTACTCCTTAAACTCCCATTTTCCTGTCAAGTCCAGAGTTGCGTAGGGCATAGAAAATTACTCCATTTTGGTCAAAATCGTACAAAACTAATTATATTTCGGCACGAACGGCCTACAATAAAAACAAAATATTAAAAAGAAAGAAACGAAAAAGAGAGCAAATGAGCGTTTGAAGTTGGGTTTGATTGGGGTGAATGGGCAAGATGGGTAAGAAAAAAATCGTGAAAAATTGGGTTTGATTGGGTTTGAATGGGTTTGTTTTTCTTGTAAAAGTGAGTTTTTGACGCAAAATCGGGGGAAATTGGGTTTGTTTTGCATAATAGAGTGTATCCCAATAACCCGTTCTATTGCGG
>CAZECQ010000257.1:0-3390 GCA_964510545.1 uncultured Pirellulales bacterium
GTGTTTAGTTATATAATGTATATAGTCCTTTTGATTAATCAAAAGGACTACGAGCTTATTTTCTCGTTGATGGTTAAAGCTGAGGTATTGTTGGGTTAGAGGTGAGGGGTGAAGGGTGAGAGGTGAGGAGAACGGGAGGGAAGATAAGCCAGGATTTGGTCGGTGGATTCCGGGGGCAGTCGGCTTTAGCTGATGCGTAGGGTATTCGAGGTGAATTGCTGCCGGAGGCTGGAATGAGGGCTAAGGCCCCTTCGACTTCGCTCAAGGTAAACTCACTTCGGCAAAGTTTTCTTTAAAGCATTCTGGCGAGGTAACTTTTTCGAGATATCGTCAAACCAAAAAGCCTGACGATAACGGCAATTCTCCGAGACGACATCGGGAAACAGGCATCCGGTAAAACCACCGGAGTTTTCTCGCACTAAGCAGCTTCAAGATAGCCCACCAAACGCATGCTGGCGAGGCAGCAGAAGTTTTGCGGGGCGGTATCCGGCTTAGCCAGAGGCTACGCCGCGACAAGCGGGGCTTGTGCACGAGTAAAAAGAGGGTGGAAAATGTTTTTCTTTGTCATATTTTGCGGTTAAAATGGTGAAGTGAGTTTTTTGAAATGAGACAAAACGATGAATCGCAAATTTGCTTTAGCTGTAATATTTTGTGTTGCTGGGGCTTGCGCCGGGATGGGCCGGTCGAGCCGCGCAATCTCCGGCAACATCAGCTATAAAGGCCAACAGGCCGGAACTGTCATCGTCAAATTGTATAAGCTGTATGTCTCATCCGTGGGACAAGTTACACAGTTGAGCAAAAGAGAAATCTATGGTGCTGTTGAGCCGTTTAGAACTATCAAACTCGAAGAAGCGGGCCCTTATACTTTTTCTGAATTGCCTGCCGGGCGGTATTCGGTTCTGGCGTTTGTCGATACCGACGGAAGTGGCGAGGTGAGCTTTAACCGGCCCGAGCCGTTCGGGTGGTTTTCATCCGAGGCGGCAGGAGATTTGGAGGCCATTAATGTCACAAAATCCGATGTAAACGATGCCGATTTCAAGCTGCGTGTTCCCAGACATTTTCCCAAAAAAGATAAACGCATAGAGCACGGGGCACTTCGGTGGATTAAAGGACTGGCCGTGCTGCAGCTTTGGGGCTCATCTGAAGAACGGGGCTTCGCTCACGGATATCTTGTAGGCGGACAAATCATCGACTTTCTGGAATTCTACGTTATTGAAGACAGTTGGAAATCAGCGAAACGTTATGAAGAGATATTTGTTCCATTTCTAAAAAGCCATTTGAATTGTCCCGCTGAATTTCTTGCCGAATGCAGGGCGGTCATCGAGGGAATGAGAGCATCAGGGATTGATATGAGGGTAGAGTCGCTGGGTAGAGATTTCGAGTTAACAGACCTTCTGGCAATTAATGCTTACATTGAGAAGCGGGCTGCTTCTGAGGTTCCAGTTCCTTCATCCTGCACACAATTTGCATTTTGGGCTGCTCAAACCCAGGCAAGCGAAGTTGGCGGCGGGCTGATAGCCGGCCGCAATATGGACGGTGAATGCGACGTTCGCAAAGTAACGGTCAGCCATTTTTTGGTCTTTGCTGTTGAGCCATCAGAGCCGGGTCGCAAGCGGTGGGTTTCGACGATGTGGCCGGGTTTTGTCGGCAGCATCAGCGGTGTTAACGATGATGGTCTTTACTCGATGGAAAACGCCGGCGGCAGCGGGCCCGGGCCGGTCGTCGGCGGTATCGTCCCCTGCTCGTGGTTGCAGCGCTATATACTGGAAAATCAAGGCGGCGGCGCCACCGCAGAGAGTATTCTGAAGATGATGCAAAAGTTCAAATGTGAAGGCGGCGGTGTTACGACGCCCGGCTCGATAATACTATGGACTGTCCCCTGCCGTAAACAGAAAGCCCCTGCTTTTGTGTATGAAGGCGACCGGTCCGGCGGCGTTATGCGAAAGCCTGCGGAGGTCAGACCGAATGATGCGACCAATATAATGGCTGCAAACCACCATTTAGTCTATGGCTGCGACCGGGAGAGGCCAGGCTGTTCCTTCGGAAAAGTGGCTTCCTTCTCTTCTCGCTGGCGTTATGAAGTGGGAATGAATATGGTCGAGGCCTGGTCACGTCAAAAAAAGCCGATTGGCATTGCAGAAATGAAACGGCTTTTGCAAATGGCGGCACACGGCACCACCGAGTATTCTGTCATCTTTTTGGCCAACGAAAAGCGTATATTTATCGCCGTAGATGACCTCAAGTGCGATATGTGGGATGCACCTTTTACGAACTGGGCGGAATTTGAGTTCGATGAGCTGTTCAGCCGGTAAGCAGAGGTTAAACGTCTTTGATTATGGCGGGCGTCCTTTTTGGCTTACCAACTGCCGGTTGGTTGCCGGAGAGACGATATTGGCGGATTGTGAGGGAATCCGGTTGTTGTGCGGTTAATAAAAAATTTAGAAAAAATTAATTTTTTGCTTGACACTGCATAGTTTGCATAGCATAATATGTAAAACACGATAAAAGATGCAAGATTCGAGACATAAGCTGCAAGAGAAAAAAGCAGAAAAGGAGAATTTTATGAAGTTCGAAAGCCAGCTATTAAAAGGCATAGCGCCGGCTGTGGTGCTGGAGATTTTATCCCGCGGCAGGATGTACGGCTATGAGCTGAGCCAGGCCATCGAACAGCGAAGCGGCGATGTTCTGACATTAGGCAAGGGGACGCTGTATCCCTTGCTGTATAACCTCGAAGCAAAGAAACTTATTAAAGGCAAATGGGAAAAAGCAAATTCCGGCAGGAAAAGGCGATACTATTCGGTCACCAGTAAAGGCAAAACGCAACTTGCAAAGCAAAAAGCAGAGCTTAAGGAACTTACAACAGGCCTTAACCTCGTCTTCGGCGGGGCACTTTGGCCGGCTTAAAAAATTAAAGGAAAGGCCGAAAAGTGAAAAGGAATGAGACAGAGAAATTGTTCGAGAATCTGCCCGGCTGTGCTGCGGATTTTATAAAAATCGTTATTAAGAAGATGCGTTACCGCAAAAAGGTACGCCGTGAGGTGTTAGCTGAATTGGCAGCGCATTTTGAAGATGAACTGCGTGATTGTAAAACAGAAGATGAAAAAGAGCAAAAGGCCCAGCAGCTAATAAATAAGTTCGGCGATGCGAAGCTGCTCGGAGTTTTATTACGCCGGGCCAAGAAGCGCTGCCGACCACTGTGGTTGAAAACTATAAGTCATGTAAGCGATATCATCTTAATGGTTTCCATTTCAATTATTGTCCTGGCCTTTATATACAACGCATGGGTGGTATATACATGGAGTGTCAATGACACTGATTATGTGAAGATTATCAATCAACTAAATAGACCTACAGAAATTCAGGCAGATAATGCATGGGAATATTATGAAA
>CAZECQ010000258.1:0-3390 GCA_964510545.1 uncultured Pirellulales bacterium
TAATATAGAAAAAATGGAACCGACACCAACCTTCAACTACGGTTGGGACATAATCATTTGTTTTTTCCTTGACCCTTATAATTTGATTTAGTATTCTTTCAAATACTTAATTGGATTGTGAAAAATGGATAAAGACCAGAAAATAGCAGAAATAAGCAAAGTTCTTGGGGTGGATACCCGTGTGAAAATCATCCGTTTGCTCGGAGAAAAGGCTCTTTGCGTTGGAGCTTTGTCAAGACGACTGGGTATTACTCCTGGTGCTGTTTCCCAGCATCTGCGGATACTCAAATCAGTCGGGCTGGTTGTGCCAGAGAAGAAGGGCTATTTTGTGCACTATAGTTTGGATGAAAAAACGTTAAGCACGTGGAAAAAAGAAGTCAACAAGTTATTTAATGTTTAGGGGAATTATTATGTGCTGCTGTAACGAAAAACAAGGCTGCCAAAAGCCGGAAAACCTGAAAGACAAACCCGAAAAATGCTCAAAAGAGCAGATTGAAAAATGTCACGGCGAGGTCAAAGAGCATCCGTGCATATCAGATGATTGCTGCCAGAAAGGAGAGCGATGTTCATGAAACTTGGAATGATCATTACGCAAACTGACCCTGAAACTGTTTTTAACGCCTTACGATTGCACTTTACAGCCTTGAGCAAAAAGACCAGGTGCATATCTTTCTTTCAGGCAAAGGAGTGGATATCGACAAAATCGAAGATCCGCAATTTGATGTAAAAGCTCAGGCACAGAAAGTTTTGGATGCAGGTGGAGAATTTTTGGCCTGCGGAACATGCCTGAAACTGCGTAATTCCGAGGGTTCGGAAATTTGTCCACTTTCTACTTTGAAAGACCATTATGAAGTTATACGCGATTCGGATAAGGTTATAACCGTTTAGCAAAAGAACGGTATTTAAAGAAAGGGCTCAATTATGAGACATTCACATCATACCTTTTCGTATGAGCCGTGGATGATTGCCCTGTTTATTGCAGGGGCCATTGTAGTTGTCGTTTTGCTGGTTTGGTTTGTCTATCGCAGAACGGTGGCGTCAGATGGCTTGACAGAAAAAGAACGTAAGGAACTGCCATCTGAACAGAAGGAAATATTATCTCTGCTGCGCCAGCATGGCGGACCAATGATGCAAACTGAGTTGGTGGATATGATGCCCTATGACCTTGATGATGCTGCTGAAATATTGAAAGAAATGGAATCCAACGGTTTGGTCCGCCGGGAATGGAAATCGGATAATGGAACGTATGAAATCACTGCTGTTTCGTAAAAACTATATCCTTTGAAAGAAACAATGAAAGAACATACCGACGTTATAGAAGTTAATGGGCTTGCAAAAGCTTTTGGCGGTACAGTTGCCGTGGACGGCATTTCCTTCTCCGTCAAATCCGGTGAGCTGTTCGGATTTTTAGGACCGAACGGAGCCGGCAAGACTACCAGCGTACGTATGCTCACCGGCGTTCTCAAACCGGACAAAGGTACCGCTGTTATACAAGGGCATAACATCTGCTCGCAGTCGCTGCAATCAAGAGCACATATAGCTGTTGTACCCGAACAAGCCAATGTCTATCTCGACTTGAGCGTATGGCAGAACATTATGCTGATGGCTGAATTATATGATATACCACGCAACCAGCGAACCCGAAAAGCTGTGGAACTTCTGGATTCGCTCGGCTTATCCGGCCGCCGAAGGCAAAAGGCAAGGGCATTATCGAAAGGGCTTCGTCAAAGGCTGATGCTCTGTGCTGCACTGGTTACGGAACCGGAAATCCTCTTCCTTGATGAGCCAACAAGCGGCCTGGATGTCCAGAGCAGGCAAATGATTTACAAGATAATAAGGCAATTGAACAGCCAAGGTCTTACAATCTTCCTGACTACACACAATATGGACGAAGCCGAAATATTGTGCTCAAGAGTAGCCATTATCAATAACGGAAAGATAGCAGCCATAGACACACCTGAAAAACTTCGTTCAGCGATCAGGTTACGTCAATTTATCGAAGTGGGCTTTTCGGGCAAACCGTTATCAATCGAAGATATCAAATCGCTGCCCGGGGTTTCTTCAGTGGATTCAGAAGATGATATTATTAGGGCGTATACGGAAACGCCCGGCCAGGTGTCAGCGGAGATTGCCTGTCTTGCCAAAAATAAAAACATCAAGATAGAACAGCTTTGCACAAGAAAACCGTCACTGGAGGAAGTATTTCTTTACTTTACGCAGCGACGCAAAGAGGAACCTGTGTAATGATGGTTCATAGAGAAAATACGAACAGCTTAAAATTTCAGTCGCACGGTGCGTTTGTAATTCTAAAGAAAAACATTCTTCTCTACTATCTCAAGCCACCCGTACTTATATTCGGTGTCGTTTTTCCGGTGTTTTTCTTTCTGGCATTCAAGATGGGCAGGGCTATCGCTGCGGAAAATATTGTACCGGGTATGGTAGCGATGGCACTTTGGTTTACCGCAAGTTCGGTAGGTCCTTTAGTAACTCCCTGGGAAAGAAGAGCTAAAACCTATGAAAGACTCATCGCCACGCCTGTTTCATTGCAGGCAATTATTGCCGGTGATATACTAAGCGGTGTAATTTTCGGAGCCTGTCTTTCGATTGTTCCGGTTATACTCGGATTGAGCCTTACCGATGCGGCAGTTAACAATCTACTGTTTCTGGTTGTGGGTATAATCTTAGGTGCGGTGAGTTTTTCATCTTTAGGTGTTCTGCTGGCTGCTCCGCCTGCAAGCAGCCCGTCCAACATTATGCTGCTTTCCAATCTTGTGCGCCTGCCGCTTCTTTTTGTAAGCGGCATCTTCCTTCCGATTTCACAGATGCCCTCCTGGGCGCGATGGTTTGCTCCCATATCGCCGCTGTCTTATGCAGGCGATCTTGTCCGGGCAGGATTTGGACAGTCAGTTTATTTCCCGTTATGGCTTAGCCCGCTTATGCTCGTAATCTTTACTGCCGTTCTGATGTGGGGAGCATACAAATTCCATCGGCGATGGCGGGCAAAGGGATTATAGAGTTTAATGAAAATCGATGGTTTTGAATTTAGCATAAGAGAGCTTGCCGGGTCTATGGGTGACTTCGGGACCCTTTTACCTCTGGCCATCGGATATATCACTGTTTGCGGGGTGAACCCGGCTGGACTGCTGGTTATGATGGGGCTGGCAAATATAGCCACCGGTCTGGTCTATCGATTACCGATGCCTATTGAACCGATGAAAGTACTTGCAATAATGGCCATTGCCCAATCATGGCCTCCGGAAAAAGTATACACTTCCGGTATTGTAATGGGAGTTATCTGGCTTGGTATGGGAATAACGGGAGTGATGAGTCATATTGCCCGCTGAGACTGGTCGTAGCCAAGGTCCCTAACACCGGCGCTTTCGACAGCCA
>CAZECQ010000259.1:0-3314 GCA_964510545.1 uncultured Pirellulales bacterium
ATGCTCAAAAAATAATCCTCGGAATATCAACTATATGCCTGCGGTTATTTTTTTCCGCATGCCTTGATCTTGAACAAAAATCCTCATTTATGGATGGACACTAGTTTAACCTAAACTGATCGTTTCAAATTTTAAAAGGTAATCAAAAATATTCTGTAAAGGATTATAAAATGGAACTTTATAAAATAATGGAAGAATACGGTTTCAAAAAATCGTCAAGTTGCAGCGGCTTTGAATGGTATACCAAAAGCATGAAGTATAAGAACGTTGACGCCCTCATCACCATCACATCGAATGATGAACCGCGTCTGCCCGAATCCTTGGATGAACCTGTTCTTGTGGATATTACTGACCGGAAATCGGGGGACGACCTTGAACCGCCCCGGCGGTTCGAGTCCTTGAAATCTTATCTCGACACGCTCAACCCGCTATCTTAAACTTTTCTTGTCAGTCGGAGGCGGATAGCGTTTTTACCCAATCGGCATTTCCTCTCCGAGCTGTAGGCTCCGATCTGGAAGCCGATTGGGTACAAGATATGTTTTTCTCTACGTTCTCGGTGTCTCTGTATGCGATAAGAAATTCATGTTAATGAGATGCGAAGCGAATTTCATTGGGGTGGTGAGACAATATTTTAATGCTATTTGAGACCCTTTTAGGGGCACTATCAAGCCACCCTTTTAAGGGGTGGCGCTTGATTATCCCCGAGTATCCGGATATACCAGCCCGTATCCATGCTCTCCGTGCAAAGACTGGTCAAGCCCGTCGATTTCCTTGTGCTCGGCGATGCGAAAGCCGATGGTCTTTTCGACCACAAAGACGATGATCGCCGTGCCCATAACCGCCAGAGCGATGGTGGCTCCCATTCCCATGAGCTGAATGGTTAACTGGTTGAAACACGACCAGGGGCCGTTGGCGGATACGGACGCGCTTTGCATCCAACTGTCTCGGATAAAGAAGCTTAGCATCAAAACACCCAGTCCGCTGCCGATGCCATGTATCCCAAAACAGTCAAGACTATCGTCGTACCCCAATTTCATTTTGGCGTTTAGCGCATAATAGCAGGCTATGGAGGAAAGGGCTCCCAAGATGATAGCGCCATATGGTCTGACAACCCCTGCTGCCGGGGTTATGGCGACAAGTCCCGCCAAAATGCCGGATACAAATCCCAATGAGCTTGCCTTACGAAAGACTATAGCCTCTATGACAATCCATGTTAATGCGCCGCTGGCTGCGGATATTTGCGTCATGGTTAAGGCACGGGCCGTATCCAGTCCGCTTTGCACCGTAGAACCGGCATTGAAGCCGAACCAGCCCACCCACAAAAGACCGGCGCCCATGAGCGTCATCACCAGGTTGTTTGGATTCATGGCCGTTTTTGGATAACCGTACCGGGTTCCGAGCATCAGCGCCACAATCAGAGCACTGAATCCCGCCGAAACGTGGATCACAAGACCGCCGGCCAGATCGATAACTCCTGAAGCACCGGCATTAAAAAGCCATCCGTCCGAAGCCCAAACCCAGTGGCACAACGGACAATAAACTAATAAAAACCATAACACGATAAACAGAATGTAACCCCGAAAATAGACCCGTTCCGCTAATGCACCGCTGATCAACGCCGGAGTGATAATTGCGAACTTGCCCTGAAACATTGCCAGTACATACTCGGGTATTCCGTCGGTGATCACATCGTCTATCCCGTTTAAAAAGAAATAGTCGTTGTTCCAGCCGACAAATCCTCCCAAAATACTTTTTCCGAAGGCCAGAGAATAACCGCAAACCGCCCAGAGGACGCCAATTACTGCCATGGCCACAAAACTGTGCATCATGGTACCTAAAACATTTTTTGTCCTGACCAGACCGCCATAAAACATGGCCAGCCCTGGAACCATAAGCAGAACCAATGTTGTTGCGGTCAACATCCAGGCGGTGGTTCCGGTATCTATGGCCGCAGTTTCGGTTGCAAACGCCAGTTTGGGTAATACCATTAAAACAGTTGCCGTGAATACATAAGTAGTTGATTTTATTTTCATGCCTCTCCTTTCAAACTTAAGTTCGTGTTGAGCACCTTAAAATACTATCCGGCATGGTATTAAATATGCTTTTTATAGCAACAGCTGTGCCACAAGATTAAACACACATAACTATCTATTAATAATGGTATTTTTCTGTCGGAAGTAGTTCTTTAACAGATGAAAAATCTACAATATTGTTAAATTAAAGCCTGATTAAATACAAAATTGTATTTTTTGTAATATATTTCTGTTTTTAGCCCAAACCTTTTCACAAAACTCTAAATTTGTTAGATTTAATCTCAATTGATTACAAAAGTGTAATGTTCATTCAATTTCCATAATATTTTTCTGGAATTGCCCCGAATTTTCTCGTAAACCTTGAAAGGGGTAACTTTTTTACTTGACAAATACGAACGGTCGTACTATTTTGTTGATATGGCCAAAGGAGAGGATACCAAACTTACTGTTTTGGAAGCCGGTCTGGATATGGCAAGCCAATTGGGCCTTGAGTGCGTGACCATCGGAAACCTTGCCAAGACAACGAATATGTCCAAAAGCGGGCTGTTTGCTCATTTCCAGTCCAAGGAGAATCTTCAGGTTGAGATACTTAATTACGCGGCTCAGCTTTTTTCAGAAAGTGTGATTGTTCCGGCACTGAAAACCCAGGCCGGCATCCCGAGAATCAGAGCACTGGTCGACAATTGGACTCGTTGGACTTCTGAATTGAAAGGAGGCTGTATTTTTGTTTCTGCCAGTGCAGATTTCAGTGACCGCCCCGGAAAGGTCAGGGATGTGTTGCTGAATCAACAGAAAGAATGGATCGATTGTCTTCAACGCATCGCCCAATCGGCGGTTAAGGCCGGTGATTTCAGGCAAGATATTGATGAGGGTCAGTTTGCCTTTGACCTTTATTCTCTTCTGCTCGGCTTTCATCTTTATTATAATTTGCTTGATGACTCTAAAATAAGAGAACGTGAGGAAACCGCACTGGTTCGGTTACTGGATAGTTACAGATAGTAAAGCAAACCTTTCGTTGAAACGTCCGGACCTCTTTCGACACATTCATCAAAGAAAATAAAGGGATAATATAGCAAAAAATGTCGTTAAAATGAAATTGTCAAGCACGAACGTTCGTCATATTAAGGAAAAAAAAGATGAAAAATATTGAAAATATTATAGAAGAATATCGCAATGCAGACTTCGAAAAGCGCCTGTATTTTTTTCTTTCATATCGGTCGCTCCGAGATGAATTTTTAGAAATCGATCAAAGCGATACATCCGTTGGATATTCACCAAAGC
>CAZECQ010000260.1:0-2090 GCA_964510545.1 uncultured Pirellulales bacterium
TAGTAGGGGCCTTAATGCCTTTGTTGTGAAAATTGAAAAAAATATTTATGCGGTTGTTATAAATACGCGCCAGCGCAATAAGTTGCAAAGGCTCAATTTAATTACGACTAAGGCCGAAGTTTTGACGCTGGAGGATGTTAAGGCTGATAGTGGTTTATTGAATAAATATAATCTTGCTGGGTTTAAAAAACTCTAATTCAATCAAGTCAGATATTGGTTTGGAATTGTTTTATTTCCAGCCTTTTTGCGTTCCAACATTTCACCGCTCCTCTCGCTATAGTGCTCACGATTGAAATTTCCCGCCTGTCGCGGCCAAATCTCTGGCGAAGCCGGTTCTTGTTCGTGGACAAGTACATTTAAAACAATAAGTTACCATTAAATTTTATCGTACCGCCCCGCAAAATCTTTGCTGCCTCGCCAGCACGCTTTTGGTGGGCTATCTTGAAACTACTTAGTGCGAGAGAGTTGCCGTGCCTCGCCAGCTATACGCAATTTTGACTTTTACCTTTTTACTTTTAATTTTCTTTCCGTGCCCGCCTGCCCTCTGCCAGGTGATTATTGGAAAGTTTTTGTTAAAAACAAAAGATGATACCATATCTGGATTAAGCTTTAAGAGAATAGGAGTTCATACGCCTAGGAAGACTAACGGATTGAACATACTATGGCAGAGAAACACCACCATTTCATAACCAAGCTCGGATATAATTTTTGATAGGCACAGCTAAAACTATTGCAATTTGGGGGAGAGTTGTGTAGTTTTAGCAAAATAGAGATGTTCAGCGGTATTTTTAACTGGTACATATTAGGAGGTCTTAAGATTATGTTTAACACCCAATCAAGTATGCTTGTAATTTTCTTACAGTTATTATTGATCGGCCTAATGAATCCGGCAATGGGTAAGTCTGCGATTTCGGAGGCTGAAAAACTGGTGAAGAGGCTGCCGGAAAATACATTAGGTTTCGCCGCAACCAGTGGAGCGGATGAATTAGAGGAGACTTTTGAAAAGACCACTTTAGGGCAGATATGGAACGACGCGGGAGTACAGACTTTTTATCAGTCAATAAAGACTGAGCTATTAAACAAACTGAGACAGACAGAGCCAAACGACGCTAACGATTTCAATGCGGTAATGTGCTTTGCAAAAACAGCTCTGAAAAGGCCGATTATTGTTGGTGCCGCACAGAAACAAGCCAAAGAAGGCCCACCGATTTATGGTTTCGCCATTTTAGATGCTGGCACTCATAAAGTTGAAATCGCTTCGGCGCTGACGAAACTGGAAGGATTGGCAGACGAAGGTGACATCATCGAAGTTAAGGTCAACGGCATTATGATGCATGGCCCTAAAGAAACGGATGACGTCAAGGCATACTGGGGGTGGGTTGGAAATTACCTTCTGTTTGCTATTAACGATGGTGAAGGTCTGGCCATAAAGAGTTTGTCCAGTCAGTTGTCTCAACCAGTGCCCACGTGTTTCGAGAAAGTATCAGGAGCCGGCGATGCGTTGGCTGTATGTGTTGATTTTGAAAAATTCGCCGGATTTATCAAGACTATAGCGGCTCAGGAAGGTGGTGAAGATGCCGCAAAAAAGATAGCAACGGTAATGAAAGAACTTGGTTTAAATAACGTCAAGACTTTTGCGGTAAGGACGGGTTTCCTCGGCCGTGACATTGTTACGAACGGGTTGTTAGAGGTCCCACAGCCGCGCACAGGTCTGTTTGCGAATTACAAGGCCATAAATCTTTCAACTTTTGATTTGGTCGATGGGCGGGCGGTAAACACAGCCTCTAGCAATTGGGATATTGCGGGGGCGTACGATACGATAATGGAGGCGATTAAAGTAGTCTCGCCAAACGATGGTTACGTGGAAATTAATAAGGAAATTTCGAATTTTGAGTCGGAAGTAAATTTCCGCATCCGCAAGGGTTTGCTTGAAAGTTTAGAGGGGTCAATTGTTTTCTACGCATTACCTGCCGGCGTTATAATGGAATCTCCCCAGGGAGGGACTGTCGTAATAGCTAAATTAAAGGACAGGGCCTTGTTTGAAAAAACAATGTCTGCTCTTGGTAAGTATGCAGCAAATCAAAGTGATG
>CAZECQ010000260.1:2100-3273 GCA_964510545.1 uncultured Pirellulales bacterium
GTGATGGAATGTTACAAATAAGTTCGCAGGTCCAAAGTGACGGAACGACTTTGCATACGTGGGTGATAGCGCCATTGGCGATGATGCAATTAATTCCCTGCTGGGCGATAGTTGATAAGCAGGTTGTAATAGCTTCAAATCCGGCGTTGTATAACATTGCCTTTAAGCAGATGAGTTCATCAGGTAACTCCATACGCAATACGGAAGGATTCAGAAAGACAACTGCGAAGTTGCCTGACAATCTGATATCTCTCGGATATACCAACTCGAAGGTGCAATTTAATCAATTGCTAATGAAATTACAACAATTCTGGCCCATGATAACTATGGCAGCAACAAAAGCAGGAGTAAAATTACCGTTTATGCTGCCGTCACTGTCACATATTTTAGAAGGTATGGAACCTTCGTGTGGGTATTGCTGGTTCGATAGTGAAGGGCTTCGCTCGCAATATCAGGGGACGGGTATAGAACAAAGCTTCGCTTCAGTTGCGGGAGCCTCTATGGGTGCGGCTATTCTGATGCCGGCACTGGGCAGAACTCGCCAATTAGCTATCCGAATGGCATCAGGGGCCAATTTATCTTCTATAGGCAAAAGCTGCATACTATACTCAGTTGACCATAATGGGAATTATCCAGATAATCTTCAGGAATTAGTAGAAAAAACAGACCTACCGCCCAAGTGCCTGATATCGAAGTATAAGCCGAAGGCCTCGGCAGAGCCAAGCTATATTTATATTGCTGGGCAGAACAACACAATGCATCCGGGGAACGTCATCGCTTATGATAACCCCATGTTTTGCCATGATGGCGTAAACGTGCTCTTTAACGATGCTCATGTTGAGTGGATGAAGCCGGAGGAATTCCTAAAAGAACTCGAAGCAACTTACAAACGTCTCGGCAGAGAAATGCCCGGGATTAACTTCAAGGACTCCGTAAAACACAGATTTTCAAGTAAATCTTGGTCGCCAGAGGCAAAGGCCTGGGCTCTCGGTTGTGCCGGGGTTCTAAATGAAGTTAATCACTGCCGTCACAATACATTACTGCCCTGTGATAAAAATGAAAAGAATATCGAGAGCTGGAAAAAATCTCTTGATAAATGGTGGGGAGTAAAAAGCAGGAATGATTTATTTGGCAGCCTTAGAAGGATTGAAAAAGATGGACATCGCAAGAGGT
>CAZECQ010000261.1:0-3264 GCA_964510545.1 uncultured Pirellulales bacterium
AAACTCTATCTTTCAGGTTATGAAACTCACATTGACAATCCAGTATTGCAAAGTGCATTATGTTTATGGTTGCTGTATACAAACTGGATATGGAGGCATAGATAACTGGACGATTGAATACACGAAGATTGGTGACAACACAGGAGATGCAAATCACAGCGAGATTTGGTCAGCGCTTGGCAATGACGATTGGACATGGAGATATAATTACATTTTTAGATGGAGAAGCTCGGGTGCTCTTATTGCAGTAAACGGGACAGAAGAATCGTATGGAGACGCCGAGATATGCGAAAATTGGTTGATCTACGGGAATATTTTCAATTCTGTTAGCGCAACAACGTCGAGCGTTATCAGGGTCTATAATGATGCTAGCAATCAGCAGTTTTTACGAAGTGCGCGAGTATATAATAATAGTTTTATAAACCTTGAAGCAGCGTCTACCACTTGGGTTTCGTTCGGCATTGCGACGTATGAAACAGCAGACAACCAACTGAAAAACAACATTTTTTTTACTAATAACGGCGACGGAATTGACTTAGGAACAGGGCAATGGACAGACGATTATAATTCTTACAAAAGCGGAATAAATACAAATGGCCAGGATGGGGCCAATGATGAGTTTATATCAGATCCGTTCACAGATTATGACAATGATGACTTTTCTTTGGCTGCGTCAACGACAGCCGGTGATGATAGCATAGGTGCGACATATAATACAGATATGACCGGAAAAACCAGAGGAGATGACGGCACCTGGGACCGAGGAGCTTATGAATATGCACCAGTAGAAGGCAGCAGCAACACAAAATCAAGCATGACCGGCGCAAGTGGCGGATCGCCTGTCACAAGTGCAAGCGGCGGGATGGCGATACAGTGACCGGCTTCCCACAAATGCAATCGATTGCACCGGGGGCCTCCCCACGAAACATATAAGGAGAACCATGGCAGCCCCAGAAATCTACATCGGCACGGCGGTTTTAAGCGGCATCGGCGGCGCTTGCGGACGCGAAATCGTGGCCTGGGTTAGAGGGCGGCGCAACGGGAACAGCAAATACGACGCTAAAGAGTGCAACAGAAAGCACGGAAAAATTGACTTGCGCCTGCAACGCATCGAAGATGTCGAAGAAAACCATGAGGCACGTCTTGGGAAAGGCGATGAGCGATTTGATAAAATAATGGATCGATTATCCAGTATCGATTCCAACATTGCTGTTATAGCCGACAGGGCCACACGCCGCCGCCAAGGGGATTACAGCAAATGAACTTCGAAACCGAAAACCAGCGGCAAGCCTACTATCATCTTGTCATGCAATTGTGCCGCGAAAAAGACTGCCGCATCGGCTACACCGATAAAGGCATTAGCTGGCCCAAAAACTGCACCAAGGACTGCCGCTGCCGGCAAGATACCGAACGGGCCGCTCTGGCCGCCATAAAGGCCTACTACGGTCACTAAAACGGAGGCGCCATGGTCAAGCCTCATCCACTAATTTACTTTAACCTCGACGAGTTCGCCTGCCCCTGCTGCGGGTCCGGGGCGCAGCTGATGAACAAGGATTTTGTTTACAAGCTGGATTCGGCACGCGGAACGGCCAATATCCCGTTTGTTATCACAAGTGGCTGGCGGTGCCCGGTTCACAACCTGCGGGTCGGCGGCGGCATCGACAGCGCACACCTGCAAGGGCTGGCGGCTGACATCGAAGTCAAAGACAGTTTGGACCGCTGGAAAATACTTCGGGCGCTGATGCTTGAGGGTTTTACGCGCATCGGCATCGGGAAAGACTTTATCCACGTGGATGACGACGACAGAAAGCCGCAGCGGGTAGCGTGGCTGTATACCATGAAAAATGGAACTTGAACCTCGAAATTGCATGAAAAAACGTGAACACAATCACAAAACATGCACGATATTTAACAACACTGTTGTTAAAAAAACGGGATAATTAACGATGCACCCGGTGGCTTTTATATTTGGATTGATACAGTTTGTTCTAAAACAACAGAAGAAAAAGGAGAAGCGAATGCAAGCTAAACAATTATTTAAAAGCAAGACTTTAAATTTCAACGTATTTGTGGGCGCGGCATACGCACTATGTCAGGCCCTTGGTTGGGAAGTGTCGGAAGAAGTGCTGCTTTCCGTGGCGACCGTAGGTAATTTTATTCTGCGGTTTTTTACGGATAAGCCATTAACCGAAAAATAAAGGATTATCATGGCTATCGAGGGAGAAGTAGTTAAAGAGTATCTTGCGAAATTTCCGAAAACGCCATCGCTGACGTTAGCCAAAAAAATTTATCGCGAAAATAAGGAAGTATTCAAAAGCGCCGAACATGCACGCAACACAATCAGGTATCACCGGGGGCAGTACGGAAAAAGAAACCGCAAAAAAATAGCCCCGACGTTTAAAACCTCGCCAGGCGACCCCGACCCATTTGATGCTTTCCCGGTTGGCCTAAAACATTTTAACGACTGGACCCCTTACAAAATCATGGGTGAGAACGTGCTCGTGATTGCGGATGTCCATATTCCGTTCCACGACCGCGAATCTGTGCTGATCGCGCTTCGGCATGGTCAAGCCTGCGGGGTTGATACGGTGCTGATCCTGGGCGACCTGGGGGATTTTTACTCGGTGTCATGGTGGGAGCGTGATCCCCGGTTGCGAAATTTTAAGGCAGAAATTGATATGGTCAAGGACTTTTTCAAGTTTCTGCGGCAGTTGTTTCCAAAAGCCGAAATTGTCTACAAAATTGGAAATCATGAAGAACGCTACGAACGGTATTTAAAAGTCAAGGCCCCGGACCTGCTCGGAATAGAAATCTTTGAGCTGGCGAACCTGCTTGATACCGAAACCCACGGAGTGCAAATCGTGGGCGACAGGCGGGTTTGCAAAATTGCGGGGTTGCACCTGATCCACGGCCACGAGTTCGGGCGGGCAATCACAAGCCCCGTCAACCCGGCACGAGGGTTGTTTTTAAAGGGCAAAGAAATCGCCATGACTGCTCATCACCATCAAAGCAGCAACCACGGCGCCGCAACGCTGGCAGACGAAAAAATCACCTGTTGGAGCATCGGCTGTTTGTGTGATCTGCATCCCGATTGGAAACCCCTGAACGAATGGAATCATGGCTTTGCCTGTGTGGAGAGAGACGGCAAAAAATTTTATGTGCGGAATAAGAAAATTGTTGATGGCGAAGTATTTGACGCATAAACCCAAAACGGAGAACCTAAAATGAAAAGAATCGCTATTTTAGGATGCCTCCTGTCCTTAC
>CAZECQ010000262.1:0-3239 GCA_964510545.1 uncultured Pirellulales bacterium
ATTCAGGTTATCGGCAAAAACAAGCAAAATTATTCAATTATGTTAAGACACAAGGTATTTATTCGAAAATCGTTTAAATAGAATTTTCCGCTACCGATAAGCCAAAAAAGCTTATCTATTACATAAGGTTCTTTGTTTATTATTTCTGAAAAACGTATAGCATCTTTAAATATTTCATAATCTGAAGCGATTTGCCTGCTTAATCCAATTCCTTTGAAGATGTCTATTATATGTGTGTCAGGTTTAATGTATTCCGGGCTAAGATTTTCTTTAATAAAGTCACAAGCTAAAGCGAATCCGAAACCGAATATTTCTTCCTTTAGCAATAGTGGCAAACCTATTCTTGATAAGGGATTAGCTGTGAAAGAATTTACAAATCCACTAAAATCATTAAAAGAGTTGAATTGAGAAAGAAAATTTGCAGATGAAATTGCTGACTTACAAAACTTTACCCAAGAATTATGAGGGATATTTTCTGTCCCGGGAGGAGCTATCCTGGCAAAGAGCATTGCATAATCATTTTGATATTCTTGGATTATGCTATTAGGATCAAAATCAAACAGGTGTTCTCTGAGAGCATTTATATTATCAATAACATTTGGCATATGCCTACCACTGCGGGCTGATTCAAGAAATCCCCTATAAACATCATTCAAAGAATTTATCTGGTTATGCCGGGCATTATACTCATACAAATGGCTATTAATGGCTTCTTCATCAACTCCATCGAAAGACAGTAAATAATCCTGCGCTGCGTTAAATACACCATTCAAAATCTCTATGTTATATTCAATGCACATCTGGTTTCCTCATTATTTCTTCTGATAAGTATATTCTTAACTGTTGTATGATGCCAGCGATTATTTTTCCTGCACGGCACGCCTTCGGATTCAAGCTTTCGGCATATTCCTCTGTAGCTTTCGCCGGTATCTCGAATGTTGCTGATATGGCTGATGATATTCTGCTCAAATGGGTCTTTGACCAACAAATCAGAGTTTTCGGGATTACGCTCCCAGCCGAACGGTGTTAAATTGCTCATGCGCCTGCCGTTGGCCTGATGCCGCAGCATCGCTACCTTGGTCCTGGCTGCGATGATATTTCGCTCATATTCAGCGAATAACCGCAGCATACCGATTTTCAATCGTTCTTCCGGTGTCATTGACTGTTCAATTGTGCCTTCACCGCCGGCACTTACAATCTTAGCGCCTTTTTTGTTGCATTGGCGTTCAATGGTGTAAGCTAAAAATGCGTTACGGGCAAGCCGGTCGAACTTATAAACAATAAGCGAATATCCCCGCTTCAATGCCTCGATAGCATCCCACAATACAGGACGGTCTTCGTCGGTGCCAGAGATTGCTCTGTTCATTGATTATCGATTATTGTCTATTGATTATTTTAGTTGAGATTGTAACGGCAGCAATTGGATTTTTAGTTGCAGGTGTAATTGGTGCGGGGCAAGCAATGACGGGTTGGCGCCGCCGAAACGGCGAAGGTTAAACAAAAAAATGCGATTTTTTTTTGGCTGTTAGAAAAATTTTTACAGATGCCTTTTTCGGATTATCGGGGTTAAATGGGGCAGAATACCGGCTACGGGAGAAGGGAGGAAAGCTGTTAATCCGGGGTTCTGGGTGAGCAAAGAAAGCGTGAGAAGGTTATGAGTTGTTGGAATTGTTGCCGGTATTAAACGAGTCCGTATCAGAGATGGCGGTAACAAATAAAAAAGCTCAAGATTATAACCGTAATGTGTCGATGCAGGAAATAGAATAAAAATAGATAGAAGTGGCTCTTTATGACCTGCCCGGTCATATTAGCTTGGCCTTACAGTTGTCCATTTCCTGAAACTGAACACAAGTCAGAGCGAAATTCGGGCATAGTAAGAAATAAGCTATACAAGCGAAAAGTGGAGAGCCACAAATGACAAGGGAGAGCGTAAAAAAGCTCTCCCTTGATTTTTGTTTTTGGTAAATTTGTGTTTGTGTTGCCGGAGGGGTGATTGGGGGATTAGCCGTAGGTTTTTCCGTTCTGGTCCACGTAAACAGTGCCCTTTGCCTGTTTTATTATCTTAACGGCCTTTGGCAGCTCTTCCAGCTTCGGGACTTTGAATAAGATGCGGCAGGATGGACAGGTTATTCTTCTGTCGGCGGCGTCCGCCTCAAGCAGCCAATGGCTGCCGCAGTTGGGACATTGGGCGATAATCTGCATTAAGTCAGTCCTTTATAAGAGCACAAGAGCAATAATATTTTAGCTATGGATTTTAGAAATAGCTAAATATTTTTTTTCTGTCCTATAAAATGGTTTGTTACAAAACGGCATTATCTTAAATGAGAAGGAGATGATTTTTTGGGCGTGGGTATGGTGGATTTTCCTTGATTTAATTGTTCGAATCTGGTATCATACCATTTGTTGGGGTGGGTGAATGACAAAGAGAATTTCATGTAAAGTTATCAGTTCCGCTGCTCTTAGCGAGAGCATTGATTCGATTCGCTATTTCCACAGGCCAGAGAGCGATTATTGCGATGAAAAGTGCGCTTCGGCGGGCAGTCGGGCTGGTGATAAGGGGGATTCTTTTATCTATACCGGTCGGTTGGGCCGAATAAAAGTATCGGTCGATGACGGAGTTACAGGACGAGTTGTTGATTTATACGTTTGATTGGCCGGCGGAGAGAACAAAATCATACCAAATCCTTTAAGAAGCCTCTTAAGTAATAACGGCATTGAGATAAGATTACGGCACTTATCATTATTGTTACGAATGCGTCGATTGAGACTTCGTTAATTACCACGGCCAAAGCTGTGCCAGCGGCGGGTGGGTGTTCGACATCGAGGGCTACCATAATGAACACAGCCAATCCGACGGCGAGTGGATACTCGATGAAATACGGCAGAGCGGTGAAGTAGAAGATGGCGCCGCACGCCAGGCCGACCAGATGGCCGCCGATGACGTTTCTTGTTTGTGCGGAGTCGGCTTTTGGCATTGCGAATACGATGAAGGCAGTTGCCCCCATAGCGCTGATTATGACCATTTTTTGTTTACCGAGAGCGAGAACGACGATGAGCAGTGTAATGGCGGCGAGGCAGCTTTGCAGGAGGTAATAGAACCAGAGGTGTTTGAATTTTTGCCGGATTGTCATTTTTGTAGTTGCCATAAAGTTGATTTTGCAGGATTTTTTAATGTTTTGTATCAATCTGTACTTTCCAAAAAGAAAAACGCTAAGCAACAAGCTTTAGCAGCTTATAAA
>CAZECQ010000263.1:0-3194 GCA_964510545.1 uncultured Pirellulales bacterium
ACACTCTATTGTGCTGTTCGCGGGTTTCAAAGCAAACGGGCGTATCTCTGGTACACAGCGTTGGTTTTTGTCTGTGCTCTTGGAATGGGGACAAAGGAGGTTATGGTTACGGCACCGATAATTATATTGTTATACGATTATGTTTTTATCTGCGGCTCTTTCAAGGCAGCGCTGCATCGCCGCTGGTGCTTGTACGTCACTCTGGCGGCGACCTGGATTATTCCTGTTACACAAATATTGATGACGAGAAAAATGATAAGCGCTGACCTGCAGATAATAAGCCCACTCAAGTACGCTCTGACCCAGCCCGGTGTTATTTTGTACTATCTGAAATTATCTATTTGGCCAAGCCCTCTAGTGATGGACTACAACTGGCCAATGGCAAAGGCCGCCGGCGAAATCGTTCCTGCCGGTCTTGTGATAGTTTCAATGCTGGTTCTGACCGGATGGGGGCTTCTTCGCAGGCGGTGGTTTGGTTTTGTCGGCGCGTGGTTCCTTTTAATTCTGGCACCTTCGTCAAGTTTTGTGCCTACCGAACAGAATTTCCACATGCATCGAATGTACCTCTCACTGGCAGCGGTTATTATACTGGTGGTCGTTGGTGGAGAGCACCTCTTACAGAAGATGTTGGCCGGCCGATTTGACAAAAGCAGATTGGGAACTGTCAGTGTCAGTTTTGTGCTGGTTATTGCAGTGATATTGGGTTACCTGACATACGAACGAAACAAGATTTACCACAGTACATATGCTCTTTGGGCCGACAACGTTGAGAAATGGCCGCAAAGCAAACTCGCCCACTTCAACTTCGGACTTGTGTTAGAGGAACAAGGCAACATAGACCTGGCCAAGACCGAATATGAGCATGCAATTCGTATCGACCCTGATTACGGTGATGCCCATACCAACCTCGGTATTATATTCGCAAGTCGAGGCAATCTGGAGCAGGCCAGGACCGAATTTGAACACGAAATACGCATCAACCCCAACCATATTGAGGCACACTACAATCTCGGCAACGTATTTTTGGCACAAGGCAGTCTTACCCAGGCTGCAGCCGAATACGAGCGAGCAATTGGCATCAAACCAAGCCACACCAGGAGCAGTTTAGAAGCCCATACCAATGCCCATATCAACCTTGGCACGGTATTGACACAACAAGGCAGGCCGAGCAAGGCTGTGGCCTATTATGAAAAGGCGCTTGAGATATCTCCAAATAATACAAATGCGATGAATAACCTGGCATTGCTTTTGGCGACACATCCTCATGATAGTCTGCGTAACAAGGCCCGGGCGATTGAACTGGCCGAGCGGGCCTGTAATATCACCAACCATCAAGCACCGGGATTGCTGGACACATTGGCAACAACTTATGCCCAGGCAGGCAGATTTGCAGAAGCGGTAGAAACCGCAACCAAAGCGCTGAATTTGGCAAAACTACAGAAGAAATCTGCGGTTCAGATAGAGCAAATCCGGTTGCGTCTTGAGCAATACAAGGCGGGCAGGCCCTTTCGACAGCCTTAATAAGGGTCTTTGTACCCACGTCCTTATGTGTAAGCCTCAGTCGTTGATACAGGTAAATAACAATGAAAAGGCCTTTTTTATAGGATTGAACTTTTCGTTTAACTTAGCTAAAAGTTCTTCCGATATAAGAACAACATATTGAAGTTGATAGAAAGGTATGAAATGGGAATCCAAAATATTTCTGAAAATGTTCTTCTCGTCGATTTGCCATTTAAAGAGCCACAAATAGCTGAAGAGCTCCAAAACATCAATGAAATCATTAGCAACAGAAATGACTGCGATGTGATAATCGATTTCTTCAGAGCCGAGATAGTAAATTCCTCAAGCCTCGGCAATCTCATAATACTGCGTGACATGCTCGGCGAATATGGATATCAGCTTATTCTTTGCAACGTAGCCATTGCGACCAAATACATTTTTACAGTAGCCGGCCTTAATGAGCTTTTTGAATTTGTTGATGATAAGTCCGCCGCCCTGTCAGCGATTAAGCCCGTTGATTAGTCAGCAAACCGTCCCTGCAAAAACGCTACATCTTAATTTTAGGAACATTTCGCCGCTTTAATACTTACTACACCTATCACGCCGATTGAAACCAACAAAAAGTACTTACTTTAGCAAATTACAAATGGTACTTTGTCTTAAGTTATACCAATCGCATTTGAAAATTGCGATGTGCTGCAGAAGGCCGCTATATAGAAAAATCAATCTTTCTTATCCTTGGGCAGTGAAAGCATAGGCCCTTCGGTCATCTCCCTGTACTTTGCCATTGTCTCCTCATCAACCGGCTCACCTTTATAAATATGTGGCGAGACGAGCACAATCAGTTCAGAATTCGTTTCCACGGTATTGGTGCTCTTGAACAAAAGACCCACCAGCGGGATATCGCCAAGAAGAGGCACCTGTTTTGTCTGCTTGGTAGTTTCTTTCCGCCTGAGTCCACCCATAACAACGACCTGACCGTCTTTGAGCAGAAGTGATGTCTCGGCAGTTCGGTTATCAGCAACTGGAACACCGGTATCGCTTTCTGATGTTACTACTTTCTGCTCTGAATTGACATGAAGGTAAATGAGGTTGTGGTCAGTCAGAGTTGCGCTGACTTTTAACTCGATACCAACGTTCTTAAACTTGGTTGTAGATATCTGGCTGCCGCCGGCGCTCTCCAATAACTCATTGTATGGAATTTCCAACTGGTCTTTGATTGAGGCGCTTTGGCCGCTTAGAACCATAACCTGTGGGCTCGCGAGAATCTCAACATCCTTTTTCTGCTGAAGCATATGTATGACGTTACGGATTGTGCCGGTTATAACGCTAAAATCTGCGCCGGTGCCGGTAGTAACAAATGCTGTGGCGTTGGCTATTGTTGAGGCGGTCTCAGGCGTTGTGCCCAATCGTGGGGTGAAACCCATATTCTGGCGGTAAGATACATTATAATAGTTATCCGAAAGCATGTCCCAGTTGATGCCGATTTCCAAATCGTCATCAAGCTTGACGTCAATAATCACCACTTTAATCATAATTTGCGGCGGTACTTTGTCGGCCTTCCTGACTTCGGCAACAATCCTTCCAAGGTTATCTTTGGTGTCACAAATGATTAAAGAATTACTTTTGTTATCGACGGAGATACTGCCATATTTAGAAGACATTTTCATAATTGCAGTCATAAGATTATCCGC
>CAZECQ010000264.1:0-3170 GCA_964510545.1 uncultured Pirellulales bacterium
ACTTGGTGAAAGCGGCCTTGATTTGGTTATCACCGACCTTAAAATGCCAAAGGTCAGCGGTTTTGACTTAGTGCGTCATGTCCGTGAAAACTTTAAAGACACCGAAGTGATAGTTATAACAGGCTACCCTTCGATTGAAGGGGCGGTAAAAGCAGTTAAGGTAGGAGCAGAGGAATTCTTGCCTAAACCGTTTACAGACGAAGAGCTTCTCCGCTCTGTTGAGAGGGTACTTGATAAGCTGAGAAAGCACCGTTGCCAACAGACTTTGCAGAGTGGCACTATACCTTCGTTCAAGGGTATAATCGGTTCTTCAAGGGCTATGAGGGAGGTTTATGTTTCGATAGAAAAGGCCGTTTCTACTTCTGCTTCTGTTTTGATAACCGGCGAAAGCGGCACAGGCAAAGAGCTTGTAGCAAGGGCTATACACTACGGAGGTCAACGGTCTTCGGCGCCGTTTGTACCCGTAAACTGTGGGGGTATTCCCCAGGACTTGCTTGAAAGTGAAATGTTCGGACACGTCAAGGGCGCTTTCACCGGGGCCATAGTATCGCGCGCCGGCTTCTTTCATACTGCTGATGGTGGTACTATTTTTCTTGATGAAATTGGAGAGATGAGCTTCGTTATGCAGGTTAAGCTCCTGCGTGTACTCCAGGACAAAGAGGTTCGTATGGTTGGCTCGGATAAAAGCCAGAAAGTTGATGTGAGGATATTGGCTGCGACCAACAAAAATTTGGAGCATTTGGTTAAAAAAGGACGGTTCAGGGAGGACCTTTTCTATCGATTGAATGTTATCCCTATCGCTATACCACCGCTCAGGGAGCGTGAAAACGACATTGTTTTGTTGGCTAACCATTTTATGAAAAAGTATGCCGAAAAATCAGGCAAGTCTCCAATCCGCTTTTCCGATGATGCTTTGCAGCGATTGAGGAACTATGATTGGCCCGGTAATGTCAGAGAGCTGGAAAATGTGGTTCAGCGTCTTGTGGTTATGAGCGACGGCGAACTTATAGAGGTATCTGACCTGCCGGAGTTAATGCATTTTTCAGCCCTTCGCAAGACAGGTTTTGAAAAGAGTTTGTCTGAGATCGAAGCAGAATATATACGAAATGTCCTGGCAAATGTGAAAGGCAACAAAAGCAGGGCGGCAAAAATACTCGGCATCGACAGGAAGACCCTGCGTGAGAAAATAAGGAGTATCGAAAGCAACTCTTGAGAGACCTTCGCGAGTAATTATTCTCCACTGGTTCAATTTTACCCATCTTTGTTCGTCTATTATCAAATTATACCTGCCTGCCGCAGAAAAATATCCGGCCGTAAAAACATCTCTTTTTATCGGTTTTGAGTGTGTTTCTTTGTTTTTACTCTCCGGGATAATCACTTTAGGTAACACACCTCTGAGTTTCCCGGTATTTGGCACGATTTTTGCTCCCTTGTTTACGTGTGTAAAACGCTAAAAAATTGTAATAAACAGGAAAGTGAGGTAAATCTAAATGTCGAGTAAACTTAAATATCTTGACCCTTGTTCGGCTTATGGAGTTAAAGACCAGCCTGATTCTGAAAATAATGTCAGATATCATAATCATCGTTCCAAGAATGACAACAAACAACAGGTTTCTTTACACCAGGAGACACAAAACCGGGATTTGTGTTCAACGTGTGAAAACAATCCAACTTGTACATTTCCGAAGAATCCGGACAAACCAGTTTTATACTGTGAGCTTTTTGATGATGGCCGGACGCTTTCGCAAAATTCTGTAAAAGACCATTCACCGCTGTCCTTAAAGTCTTCAGGTGGCACCGAAGAAGAACAGCAAAGGTTCACTGGTTTGTGCAGCAATTGTGAGAACAGAGAAAACTGTTCTTTCCCGAAGCCTCAAGGAGGTGTCTGGCATTGCGAAGAGTATCGGTAAGACCAACCACGGCTTTATTTAAAGAAAAATCCGGAATCCGGGTACGTTGAAGTGTTAAAAGTAATTGGTAAAAACATTAAAAAGTGAAATTAATAAGTGAGAAAAAAAATGTCATACTTAAAACTTTCAAATGGGACTGTGGCTAAAACAGCCGGTAGTTCAGCGAAATTTAAAAAGTTAACAAATATTGTCAAGCGTGATATAAAAAGTCGGAAGCAAAATGGAATACTTCAGACTGCCATACATAATTTTGAGCAGGCAGCCGAGCGGCTCAATCTCGAAGACGCTATTCGAGAGAGGGTTTCTGGACCAAAGGAAAGGATTGAGATTAAATTCAAGCCTGTCCTGCCTGGAGGGGAGGTCATTAACGTCAAAGGCTTTATCGTTAGGCACGACGATTCACTTGGGCCTTCAAAGGGTGGTATAAGAATGGCGCCTGACGTTACTCTTGATGACATTACAGGACTGGCAATGGAGATGACCTGGAAAACCGCTCTTATCGGAGTACCTTTTGGCGGTGGAAAGTCAGGAATACGTATCGACCCTACTTTGCTGTCACCGGAAGCAAAGGAAGTTGTTATTCGTTCATTCACAAGAGGAGCACGAAGACACATAGGACCAGAGATATATGTGCCGGCCCCCGATATGGGGACCAATGAGTTGGATATGGCTCATATCCGCGACTGTATCTCTTATTCTGAAGGTACCTCGATAACAAAGGGCTGTTACGTTACAGGAAAGCCTGTACTTCTCGGTGGTATCGTAGGAAGACGTGAAGCAACCGGAAAAGGTGTGGTTTATACAGTACTTTCAATGTGTGAGAAACTTGGTCTGGATATCAGCCGGTTGAACGTAGTCGTACAGGGCTTTGGAAATGTGGGCTCCGTGGCCGCGGAAGAAATTACAAAATATGGCGCAAAAGTAGTAGCTGTTTCTGATATTTCAGGCGGTCTTGTGGACATGGAAGGCCTGGATATCGAAGCACTTGTAAAACATTACCGACGTACTGGCCTTATAGAGGGCTTTGAAAAAGGCACACACGTTGACAAGTCAAAAATATTCGATATTAATTGTGATATCTTGATACCTGCTGCAGCTCAATCGCAGATAACAATAAGGAACGTCGATAAGATAACTGCCGGGATTATTGCAGAAGGTGCTAATGCCCCCGTTACCCCTCAGGCAGATGAGATACTCGCCACGCGAGGCGTAAATATAATACCGGATATTTTGTGCAATGCAGGCGGGGTATTCGTTTCG
>CAZECQ010000265.1:0-3158 GCA_964510545.1 uncultured Pirellulales bacterium
TCCTGAACCACCATATCTTGCCCGGCCATTCAGTGGCGCCATTGAGCTCGTTCACCTTCCAATAGTAAGTCCCGCCGAAGCGCATCGAACCCATAGGTGCAGCAGCAGTATTGGAATCATACGTTCCCAACAAAACACTCACGTCATTGGCCTCAACTAATGCCTCGTCGGTACCGAAGTAAACCTTGTGCCCCTGTGTCCCCTGGACATTGTCTCCCGGCTTCCAGTGAAGCTGAAGAGGCCAGTCTGCAACAGGGTCTGTCGCTGTTCGAGGATACGCCCCCCACGCCTTATTAACATCGGTAACACCGATAACGTGAAGCTCATATTCCGACAATGCCCTGTCATAAATACGTACATCTTTAGCAAGACCGTTCCAGCCTCTGAAAGTGAAGCCCGGGTCAAGCCTGCCGCCTATCACAAGAACAGACGTAGAAACATCAAGAAGCGGGAATACTGTATCACCCGCCGCAACCTCGGTTAGAATCTCACCACTTTCACGGTCACCATCAATATACAGTATCCGCTCTTTTGTAACTGAATCATACGTGAACGCAAGGTGATGCCAACTGCTGTCATTTACATTACTAACGCTTATATCGGCGGAGTCGGCAAAAACATACTCATTGGTATAGACCCTTATTCGGCCGTCATCGGCGCCTGTGATTGAGTCATCGGCGGTTGCGGTTAACTGATAGCGGGCATTCTTACTAAGCAGATAATTAGTAGTATGCATCTCCCCAAGTTTCGTCCAGCCTCCAACCGTGATTGCCGTCTGGATATCCGCCCAGCAGGGGTCAATTATATCACTGGCATTTCCACCGGCATCAACAACGCTGCCGAAACTATGGCCGGGCGGGTTGTTAATATCAATCACATTGCTGTCCATATCGGCATCATAAACTATATCAATACTGGTAGTCGCTTCGCCCTGTGTGAGTGTGCCGTGGTGTTCTCTACCGGTCGCATCCCAGACATTATCGCCGCTCTTCTCATCGAACTTCCACCAGCCGATGAAATTCGGGTCTGCTTCCGGTGTCGATGCAGTAAAGCTCCAGATATCACCCGTATATGCCACGGGGGCAGTAACATCAACCCGCCAGTAATATTTCTCATCTGCAACAAGGGCAGGACTTATCGGCCAGTTAGGCTCATTATAGTCGCTGGTAATGACGGGAAACGTCCCCTTGTCCACGCTCGCATCTCCATTGGTTACCAGCGTTTCGTCTGTGCCGAAGTACACCTTATTACTGGTAGCGCCTTCTCCGGCTCGCCAATAGACCTTTGTCCTCGTTGTGCCTACATATTTGGAAGTGTCAACAGGCTTGGGCTCACTTGCCTTCAGGCTTAGAGTCCGGAAAGTCCAGACACCCCCCGGCCACTCATCAACCCCATTGACTGCATTCACTTTCCAGTAGTAATCTACACCAGTCGACAATGAACCCATCGGAGCGCCGCTGTAGGTATTCGAATCAACCGTCCCTTTGTAAACGCTGCCATTTTCGAATTGAACCAACGCATGGTTAGTGCCAAAATACACCTTATGGCCCCCCGTCGCAGCCGCCCTGACGCCCGCTTTCCACCCAATAGATGCTAAGCTCAGCGACACATCCAGTTCACCATCAGTTGGAACAGGGCTGTATGCCGTGTAGTTCTCGGCCATCTCCCGTATTTCCGCATACGTTACAGCATTGTCATAAATCCGAAAATCGTCAATCCGGCCATCCCAGCCTCTGTGGTCGTAGGCGGCCTCAAGTCTTCCGCCAATCACAAAAGGCGAAACGCTGACACCAAGCAGACCGGTTGTTAACTCTTGATTTTCGAGCTCGCCGTCAAAATATACCTTTCTTACCTCCGCAATCGAATCATACGTAACTGCAATGTGATGCCACTGGTTGTCAGCTAATGAACTTGTGCTATAAGTAGCGGTATTACCACTGGGCAAGGTATTGTTGTTATATGCTCTAAATCGACCATCGGGGCTGGGCAGTCCGGTCATCTGATAGGGGCTGCCTTTAGTCATCAGGTAATTAGTAGTATGTATCGAGTCGGCCCTGGTCCAGGTTGCGAGCGTAATTTGACTCTCGATGTTAGCCCAGGTACCCGTCCCGAAGTCAACAACACTGTTAATCCAATCGTCATGACCGTGGGCGGGGTTACTGCAATCAAGCACATTGCTGTCTCTGTTAGCATCGTAAACGAAACCAATATTGGTAGTCACACTACCCAACGAAAGTGTGCCATGGTGGTCGTTGCCGCTGCTGTCGTTGGCCGTGCTGTCGTCGAATGTCCACCGCCCGACTAAATCCGCCGAGGCATTACCCACAAGCCCCAGCACCAGAATAATGGAAATTAAAAAAAACAGTTTCTTAAACATAATATATATCTCCTAAAAATAATTAATACATTTCCGCACTTTGGCCACGCACCAAAGTACCACCGTTTTCGACAGATGCATTCGACCTTCACCATATTTCGCACCCGTCTCAAACAAATATAATTAACAGGCACTCAATTTTCACCAATACTGCTTCGTGCCTGTCGAAAGCACTTAAAATCTGGTTAGACTGTTTTATCGTCAAAATAAACACGGCTTGTTAGTTGAAATGACCACACACCTACTCCGAATCTAATAATATGGACTACAAGGCCCCTGCCTTCCAAAGATTCGTGCTGCAGCTTCTTAAATAGCTCACCCATCCATTTTTTCCAAAAAAACGCGGTTGTCATACCGTCAAATCACTTTCCTTACTCATCTTTATACCTTATACCAAATTAGAAGCTGTGTTGTCAAGAAAATCCTTCGTCTTTTACGCATTTTTTTGTGAATAACCGCTTTTTTACAGGACTTTATGTGTTTTCAAACAATTATGGGTGTTTCGCAGGATTATGAAAATGCTCCCATTTTGCAGAAAATCACCAACTTCCCCCATCCAACCAGCGACCCACAACTCACGATATCCATATCTGACCTTGAGTAAAGCAAAGACACACACACAATACAAAAATCCGGGGCCTGTACTTCTAAGTACAGGCCCCGGAATGAAGCAAATTCAAAAGCTAATCACTTAGCTAAATTACCAGCCGCTCGGCCACAGAAGCTCATCAAGCCAGGTGTTCACAATAACATTGTAATCCTTGAAGTTGACAAATCTGGA
>CAZECQ010000266.1:0-3097 GCA_964510545.1 uncultured Pirellulales bacterium
GCATCTGTCCTACTAACGTGATTCAGCCCGGCGGTATCGAAGGAGGACTGGAAAACCTCTGGACACCCGTATTGAACAACCGAATCGGTTCAAGCGGCTGCCAGTATAACTGCGTGGCCTGCGGGCAGATTTGTCCGACCTCGGCCATCAGGCCAATTACGCAAACTGAAAAACACGGCCTTGGCGAATTTGCCGAAGCCGGACCGATAAAACTCGGAACCGCCTTTGTCGACCGCAACAGATGCCTGCCCTGGGCGATGGATAAGCCCTGTATCGTCTGCCAGGAAAACTGCCCGGTAAGTCCCAAGGCAATCTATACACAAGAGTATTTCAATACGGTAAGAGAGGGCACTTTTACCGTAAAAAAAGCCACGGACAAAACGATAGAGACCGTAGAAACAAATCTTTTGCTTGACAAATTCGCTACCGGTGATTATTATTGTACTAATAATAAAGGTGAACGCAGGAAGATCACAGCAAATACCGAAAATACTATCATCGTTTCGAACAATGAACATTTCCGTGAAGTACCTGCTGTAAACAGTAAAATTGAGGTTCAAATTCGGCTGCAAAAACCATATATTGATATTGAAAAGTGTATCGGCTGTGGAATATGTGAACACGAATGCCCTGTCAGCGGTAAAAAAGCAATAAGGGTTTCCGCTGAAGGCGAAACAAGAAGCACTGACAGAAAGTTGTTGCTTAAAAATTAATTCCATTTAGAGGGTAATAACGATGAAAGAAAAAAACAAAATCGACAGAAGAAATTTTCTAAAAACTGTTGGGGCGGCGGGTTTTGGGTCGGTCATTGCTTCTAAGCAGATAAAAGCAGACACTGTTGAGCCGAACAAAACAGACCCAAACGCCTCAGGAAAAGAACAAAAACCCAAACTGCCGCAGGTGCCGAAACGAAAATTCGGCAAAACCGGGATTGAAGTGCCCATCTTGTCTTTTGGTGCAATGTTCGACATCGTTGAAAACCAAATCATCTTAAAAAAATGCATCGAGTGGGGTATTACCTACTGGGACACAGCCAACAGCTATTCAAACGGCAACAGTGAACTGGGCATAGGTAATTTCCTCAAAAAGAACCCGCAGGAAAGAAAGAAGCTTTTCATTGTCACCAAGGCATCTGGCGCAAGAAAGAAACCGACGCCCCAGGCTGTTGTCGAAGCTGTAGAAGAGCGCCTTCAAACATCCCTGAAAAGAATGAATACCAAGTACGTCGATTTGTACTACGGTGTTCACGGCCTTAATGACCCTGTACAGTTGACGGATGAATTGAAGAAATGGGCCGAAAGCGCAAAGAAACGCAAGCTGATTCGATTTTTTGGCTTCAGTACCCACTCGAATATGGCTGAATGTCTCCAGGCCGCAGCCAGACTGGACTGGATTGATGCGATAATGCCAAAATACAATTTCCGATATATGCAGGATGAAAAAATGCTGGCGGCCGTTGAGGCCTGCCATAAAAAAGGCATCGCTCTTATCGCTATGAAGGCCCTTGGCAAAAGAATCAAAGGCGGGCAAAACGAAGAAGACAAAAAGCTCATCAAGCATTTTATGCAGGGCGGTTTCACAGACAGCCAGGCAAAGATAAGAGCGGCGTTGAATGATAACAAATTCTGTTCGGCCTGCGTTACGATGAAGACCATTGCTACTTTAACTGAAAACGCCTCCGGAGTGCTGGAGAAAACCAAACTTACCGATGCGGATATGGAAGCTCTCAGTAAATATGCCAAAGCGACTTGCAGCGGTTATTGTGCTGGCTGTGCGAATATCTGCGACTCTGCTCTGCCGAACGTCCCTTATGTCAGCGATATTATGCGGTACCTGATGTACTACAACAGTTACGGCGATGAGGAAAAGGCAAAACAGCTCTTCGCTCAGATTCCTGGCAAGATAAGGAGCAAGTTGCTCCGCACGGATTACAGCACTGCAGAAGCCCGCTGCCCGCAGCATATACCGATAGGAAAACTTATGGCAGAAGCTGTCAGTAAGCTGGCCTAAGGGCTGTTTCTAAGAAAGCAAAAACCTGACAGGCAAAAAATGTGTGCTTTTTTAAGGACATAACTGCTTGCTTGGAAGGGGTTTACGCAAATAAAGCGTGATTTTTCTTGCCTTAGACCACCCCTTTCTGCTATAATAATACTTAGTAATAGAAGGATGAATCAGGGGTGCTAAGGTAAGATGAAAAAGTTTTATTACGAAAAGTGGGTTCCTTTTATATTTAATAAAAGGCGTATTTTAATTCTGGCTATCGCCAGTTACATCGCTTTGTGTTAGAATTCATTTGAGTTTTCAGATTTTAAAGCCGTCCGTCTTCGGGCGGCTTTTTTTATGTGCAAAAGACTTGTTAAACATTTGACACATCCAAAGCAGCAAATTAAGCTTATGCAAAACAAAATGGGAATCTTAATTAAAGGTTTAGAAAATGATAATAGTTACCGGCGGAGCGGGGTTTATCGGCTCGGCATTAATAGCGGCACTGAACAGCCGCCGAATTAATAACATTTTCGTTGTGGACGAACTCACCGGCGATGAGGTGAAGAACATACCAAAAGAAAAACAAAACAGCATAGGTGAAAAATGGAAAAACCTGCAAAATCTCTCCTTCACTGACTACGCACATAAGGACGACTTCTTGGAAAAGGTTGTCGAAAAAAGGTTAATCCCTCCCGTCGAGGCGGTTCTGCATATGGGCGCCTGTTCAAGCACAACAGAAACAAACGCCGCATACCTTAAAACAAACAACTACGAATACACCAGGGTACTGGCCCAATGGGCAACCGAAGCCGATGTCCGATTTATCTATGCATCGAGTGCAGCCACATACGGGGACGGCTCAGAGAGCTTCAGTGACGATGAAGAGAAAATTGACATGCTCAAACCGTTGAATCTGTACGGCTACTCGAAGCAGCTCTTTGACCTGTGGGCGAAGGATACCGGCCTGCTGAAGAAAAGCGTCGGACTGAAATACTTCAACGTCTTTGGACCAAATGAATATCACAAGGGCAATATGCGGAGCTTTATCTTAAA
Source organism: uncultured Pirellulales bacterium (assembly GCA_964510545.1). GTDB lineage: Bacteria > Planctomycetota > Phycisphaerae > Sedimentisphaerales > Anaerobacaceae > CAYXPG01. The sequence goes on from CAZECQ010000266.1 coordinate 3,040, forward strand.
AGCCTTCGAACAAATAAAAGCGACCGGCAGGGTCGGATTGTTCAAATCGCACAATCCC
>CAZECQ010000267.1:0-3093 GCA_964510545.1 uncultured Pirellulales bacterium
GAGGTGAAAAGAATGAGAAATATAAAAAGTGAAAAAAAACTTTGCCTTACCTGCATGGAAGAACATGTAGTTCAAACAGTTATTGTAAAAGATACTGAAGAGTTTAAAGGTGAAGAAGTAACCTTTGATGCGGTTTATGAGTATTGTACCGATGCAGATGAACTTCTTGAAACAGAAGAGATGATTAAAGCAAATAGCTTGGCAATGAAAGATGCTTACAGGGAAAAAGTCGGTTTATTGACCTCTAGTGAAATTATTGCAATCCGAAATAAATATGAAGTGAGCCAGAAGGATTTTTCTGAGATCCTGAACTGGGGGAAAGCTACTATAACAAGATATGAAAACCATCAAGTGCAAGATCGTGCCCACGATGATGTATTAAGAAAAATTGATACAGATCCTAAATAGTTTCTTCAAATGCTAAAAAGATCTGAAGGTGCAATTTCAGAGAAAGCTTTCAATAAATATCTTCAAACGGCTAACCTGGAGTTCAGAAACCTGCAAAATTGTTACCTGATTGATTCTATTAAAGCTCATTATGCTAATTACTCCGATGATCTCATTACTGGCGGAGTGAAACTAAACCTCAATAAAGTCGTGGAGATCATCAATTACTATGCTTTGAAAGTAAGTAGTCTTCATAAAGTTAAATTAATGAAGATGCTGTGGTATGCAGACAATCTGAGTTATAAAAAAAGGGGAAAGTCAATAACAGGTCTAGTGTATAGCGCACTAAAAATGGGTGCAGTACCAGAAGGATATGAGCAAATTATAGATTTAGATGGTGTGGAATTTGAGACAGTACTATATGAACCTGATCAAATAGGCTACAAATTTCTCCCGATAGCGAGTTTTGAAGTTAAAGAACTCACCCCTGAGGAAATTGACATATTGGATACAGTCATTTCAGAAGTAGGGCAATTGAATTCCAAGGAGATTATAGACAAAATGCATCATGAAGAAGCTTTTAAATGCTCAGGTAAAAATTGCATTATTCCATTTTCATATTCAGAAAAACTTTCAATCCATTAATATATTAGCGTCAAAACGCACACGCAAGGTGTAAACACAGAGGGTGTTGATCATTGAATCAGATAATGATCCGCTGGTAGCGCCGGTATTAAGGGAGGAGTTAAAAACAGTCTATCCTTCGGCTGAAGTGCATACTTTCATCGGAGCAGGGCATTTTCCCTATTTATGCTTATTTCGGCAGCATCCAGACACTGATTCCGGAAACATCCGAACAACGTTTCGGAATTATCCGGACAGCATAACGGCCCCATCCGGACACCTTAATTTGCCTACACAGTGTATTAACTTAAAATGACAAAGAAGGACCACCCCCTTGTGTTCCTGGTAATCAAAGTGTTGACATCAACAAAGGTCATTTGCTAAATTTGCTGTAGATAATAATTTTGCAAATTGCTTGTTCCTATTCAAAAGGAGTTGCCCGCGTTGCAAGTACTCCTGCTCCTGGACAAAGACTCACAAACAAACCTCAGTGAAGATCTGCATAAGAAGATTGTCCGGACCCTGGAATCACGGGGGCACCAGGTCGACATCTACAAGCTGGAGAAGGGTGAAGTGTTTCAATGCCTGGGGTGCCTGCTCTGCCTGACCAAGCATCCCGACCATTGTGTCAACAAGGACCTCATAAATGATCTGCGCAAAAACGTGAAACAATACTCGGCTACGTTTTTTATTACACCGGTGCTGTTTGGTCATTATTCTTCGACTATGGCGGGCGCGATCAACCGCGGCACGGGCAGTCACGACTGGCAGGTGTTTATCGGGTACGGTGAGGATATCAGCGTTGAAGAAAAGCAGACTTTCATCGACCTGGTGGCCAAACATCGCGGGGCGGCTGAAATTGTTCATCCGGGTATGGACCGCAAGGTGGATGTCTTTGTGACCATGTCGCCTGAAGAAAGTACGCATATCTGTGAAGTGCTGTCTTATGACTGAGACCGAAAGAAAGACCGTGTGCATCATCAACGGCAGCCTGCGCGGGAAGAATGCCGCTTCCCTGGCCTTTGCCCGCGACCTGGAGCGTTATCTTCCGGCGGATGTATTTGAAACGATTTCCGTTGGTGTCAAGGCCAGAGTAAAGGACCGCTATCCTGAAGCAACACTAAAGAACATCGCCCGCGCTGATGCTCTCGTGCTTATATTCCCCTTACACAATTACGGTTTACCCGGCGGCCTGATGCGTTTGCTTGAGGAATACTATGGCTATGCGAAGGCAGGCAAGGATTATAAAAGGGCCGGCGTTTATGTGATTGTCAACTGTGCATTTCCCCGTCCGGCGGCTGTAAACGGAGAAGTGTTGCGAGTTGTGCGCAATTTTTGTGCACGCTTGTCATTGCAGTGGCGTTTCGCCGTCTGCATCGGCACCGGGCCGGTCGTGGTAATGACCCGCAAGGTACCTTTCTTCTACCACACGCTCAAAAAGGCCTATGCTGATATTGCCCGGGATATTTTGAGCGAAGATTTGGAGGAAAAAAAGGACTACTTCATTAAGCCAATTATCCCCGAGCCGATCATTGCTGCCATCAGGCGGCACTACGAACGAAGCGGCAAGATGATCGAGGCTTGATGTGAAGCCTTGGTTTTACTGCTTGAATAAAGCTTTGAAGAAGCTTGAAATTGAGGGAGTCAGAGGGCTTAGCCTGATTGTTAAAGCAGACAATATGTGATTTGCTCTTAATACGAAATTCTTACAAAGGGGCTATTCAGAATATGCCTGATCTCGTGAAGTTGAGAAGCAGAGCTCAAGTCACTTTGCCTAAAGAAGCAGTTAAAACCCTGAATCTAAAGGAAGGCGATAATCTATCAGTTGAAGTTGCTGACGGTAAGGTTATTATCACTCCTGTTGCTGTTATACCCCGGGATGAATTGTGGGCCTGGTCTCCTAAGATGCGGAGTTCTATTGAACAAAGCAGACTTGAAGCAAGAAAGGGAAAGCTTAAGGAATACGATTGATCTTCACACAGAGGGTCAGCCCAATCCGCCTCACGGTATTGCCTCTATGTTATTTTTCTCTAAAGGATAGAGCGATTCTCAAACTCAGAGATGATTTTGCCCTTTTTCTCA
>CAZECQ010000268.1:0-3033 GCA_964510545.1 uncultured Pirellulales bacterium
TTCTTTGGTTTGACAATGTTCGGAATTGGTGTGGTTCTGCGTCCGGAAGATTTTAGGAGGATAGTGCAAAAGCCGGTCATCGTTCTTATAGGTTCCTGCGCGCAATTCAGCATAATGCCTCTGGGTGCGTTTGTGATTTCAAAGATATTTTCTTTGCCGCCTGAAATTGCAGTCGGTCTGATACTGACCGGCTCTGCGCCGGGAGCGATGGCAAGTAACGTGATGAGTTATATCGCCAAGGCTGATACTGCTTATTCTGTTTCGCTGACAACGGTATCGACCTTGTTTTGTCCGTTATTGACGCCGGGGCTGACTTTAATTCTGGCCGGGGCGCTGATGAAGGTTAATTTCTGGGCGATGGTGCTAAGTGTACTGAAAATGGTTGTAATCCCGTTGTTTATAGGTTTCGGGGTAAGGCATTATTTTAAGGATAGGCTGGAGAAAATTCTGCCGATTTTTCCCGCCATATCTGTAACGTTCATCATATTTATCTGCTCTTTAGTAATAGCTATCAACAAAAATTATCTAGTGGAGGTAACGGCTCTTATTTTAGCTGCTGTTGTTATATTGAATATTTACGGAATGTCGGCCGGCTACGGGGTGGGGACACTTTTCCGGATGGAGGCCAAAAGAAGAAGAACCTTGTCGATTGAGATTGGCATGCAAAATGCCGGGCTTGGAACGGTGCTGGCACTGAAGCACTTCAATGAGAAAACAGCGATACCGGCGGCGGTATTCGTCTTTGTGTGCATAATTACAGCATCCGTAATGGCGGAACTATGGCAGCGAAAATCGGCTTAACAACGCTTCCAGCTGGATAATATATTAGCGAGTTTGCTATTGCAATTGCCCGGGCAAAATGCTATAATCCTCAATTCCCTGAATAGATACACCGCAGTTCGATAGCTTTATACGGATGTATTAGAAATAGAAATAAAGGTTAGGAGTTTACAAAATGGGTTGTAATTTAGCAGTTGCAGGAGTAACCGGCGCGGTCGGTCAGGAATTTTTGTCGATTTTGGAGCAGCGTGATTTTCCATTCGATTCTTTCAAGGCGCTGGCCAGCATCCGTTCGGCAGGCAAAAAAATCGAATTCAAAGGCAAGGAATATATCGTCGAGGAATTAACCAAAGACAGCTTTGAAGGGATTGATATTGCACTGTTCAGTGCCGGTGGAGACCGCAGCAGAGAATTCGGTCCGGCAGCGGCGAAGGCGGGAGCGGTTGTGGTCGATAACTCATCGGCGTTCAGGATGGATGCGGAAGTGCCGCTTGTTATTCCGGAAATAAATCCGGAGAAAATCAAAGACAATAAAGGCATCATCGCAAATCCGAACTGCTCTACGATTATCGCCATTGTTCCGGTCTGGCCGCTACACAAGGCAAACCCCGTCAAACGAATGGTGGTCAGCACTTACCAGGCCGCCAGCGGGGCGGGGTATCCGGCAATGCTCGAGCTGGAAAATCAATCTCGCGATATACTCGATGGCAAAGAAGCGAAGTGCGAAGTATTCCCATATCAAGTTGCGTTTAACGTTTTCTGTCATAACTCTCCTCTCAAACCTAATGGTTACAACGAGGAAGAGATGAAGCTGGTCAATGAGACGAGGAAGATTTTCGATTGTCCCGATATTGCGATTACCTGCACCTGTGTTCGCGTCCCTGTGTACAGGGCACACAGCGAAAGTATCAATCTTGAGTTTACCGACCCTATCACGCCTAAGCAGGTAAGAGACCTCTTAAGCACCGCACCCGGAGTTTCGTTGCTGGACGATAGAGAAAATAATCGTTTTCCAATGCCCGTCGATGTCTCTGGCAAAGACGACATTTTTGTCGGCAGAATTCGTCAGGATGAGTCACTGCCTGACAATCGCGGCATAAATATCTGGGTCTGTGGCGACCAGCTTCGAAAAGGCGCCGCCTTAAACGCCGTCCAGATTGCGGAAAAACTGCTCTAATTGCCCTAATGGCCGTCCGTAATATAAAATTAATTGTTGTTTATGACGGCAGTGAATATCACGGCTGGCAAATCCAGCGGGGTGAAAAAACCATTCAGGGCATACTTACCGAGGCCGTCAGGGGCCTGATTGGGCGGGAGGTCAGGATAACCGGTGCGAGCAGAACCGATGCCGGCGTAAGCGCCCTGGGCCAGGCGGCCCTTATGCAGATCGATTCGGCCATACCGACGGAAAACCTCGCTAAAGCAATTACCGACAGACTTCCGGGCGATATTGCGGTCGCCGAGGCGGTAGAAGTTGCAGCGGACTTTGATGTAATAAGTGACGTCAAAAATAAGTTATACCGCTATACTATTTTTACCGGTATACTGCGGCCTGTGCTGCAGGTAAGGCACTGCTGGCATCTGCCTACAAAACTTGATATTGCCGCTATGGCTGAAGCCGGGAAGCTGTTCATCGGCAAAAAGGATTTTAAATCCTTCGCATCCGCCGCCGACAAAAGAGAAGACTCGGTAAGGACCATCTTTTGCTGCGGGATTACCTGCGAAAACGAATGGGTGTATATTGATGTTGAGGGCGACGGCTTTTTGTATAATATGGTCAGAAATATCGTCGGCACGTTGGTTGAAGTCGGCATCGGGAGACTAAAGGCCGAAGAGATAAGCAAGATTCTCGAAGCAAAAGACCGAAGAGCTGCAGGGCCGATTGCGCCTGCACAAGGTTTATGTTTAATGTGGATTAAATATTGAAAATCGTTCATATAATAACGAGATTGATTTTAGGTGGGGCGCAGGAAAATACACTTATAACCTGTAAGCTCCTGGCGCAGCGAGGTTATGATGTTACGCTGATTACCGGCCCGGCCATAGGTCCGGAAGGCGAATTATTTGAACAGACAAAAAACCAGAAATATAAAACAATCGTCATTGATAAACTAAGACGTCCCATTTGCCCTATATATGACACCATAAGCTATCACCAGGTCAAAAAACACCTAAAGCGCATAAAACCCGACATTGTTCATACCCATTCAGCCAAGGCGGGAATTCTCGGCAGATTCGCAGCGAAGGGCTTAA
>CAZECQ010000269.1:0-2968 GCA_964510545.1 uncultured Pirellulales bacterium
AGAAAAGTTAACACAGAAAATGTGATTTAGATAATGATTTGGGCAACACGCCCTTTAGGCAGGTAAGTATTTTTTTGCAATAACATTGAGAGATTGCCACGGCCTTTCAGGCCTCGCAATGACAAATTGTTGGATGATATTGCCTCGTATCCTTAGCGAAGCAGGGGGAGGTACGATAAAATTTAATTGTAACTTATTGTTTTAAAGGTTATCGATTTGGCGGGACGTAAGAACCATCAAGACAGACTGGAACCGTATCGGCCTGTTTCTCTCTCCATGCTTTCAACTTCTCCTGTAGGGATTTTAGCAGTTCGGCATTCTCGGGGCGATCCGCAATGTTCTCAAGTTCGAAAGGGTCTTTCCTCAGGTCATACAACTCATGCTGTGGACGATAGTAATATTCATGAACTCTTTTTTTAGCCGCAGCGTCGGTCTCGGCCAATTTGACCCAAGAGTCCCAGTAGGGATGATACGCCGACGGTTGCCGCTTTGGGTTGCAAGCGGTAATATGCGTGATAAACTTAGCAGTGGGATTCAAGTTGAGAATATACTTATGCGTCTTCGTGCGAATGGTCCTTGCGGGACATTTATTAAGCTTCCAGGCGGGGTATTGTCGTCTTTGACCAGTATGTGTTGCGAAGATTACGTCACGATGGGTTGTTTTCTTCGCCTTAAGAAGAGCCAAAAGACTTTTGCCATCAAGGTTTTCTGGAACAGCACCTGCCGCAGCCTCGAGGAGGGTCGGCATAATATCGGCATGGCTTATCATCGCATCGGTACTGGTATTTGCTTTCACAACGCCGGGCCAACGGACAAGGAACGGAACTCTAATCCCTGTGTCATATATGCACCATTTGGCAAACGCAAGGTTTGGGCCGTGATCTGACGTATAAATCAAAACCGTATTCTTGTTGTAACCATGCTTATCGAGAACGCTCAGGATATTACCAATCGTTTTATCCAAAGTATTTACCGAGCTGTAATAATCAGCCAGTGCGTCACGAGTCTCTGGTGTATCTATCAAATAGGGAGGAACCTTTATTTTGCCGAGTTCGTACCCTTCATTTTCAACCCAGGGCTGATGGGTATCAGCTGTGTTGATTTCAAGTAAAAGTGGGCGATCGGTCTTTCGCTTCGCAAGAAACTTATTTAGTCCATCGACAAGTCCGACATCGTGGTCTGCAGGTTTCCACTTTTTCATAACAACTTCATAAGGGAAAGATGCATTCGGATGCATACTAAATTTCCCAAAAAGGGCCGTCTGATAGCCAATCTCGTTAAAATACTTCGCAAGCGTTTTAATATCAGGTTTAACATAACCACCAAATACATGCCCGCCATTGCGAAACGGCATCAGACCGCTATCGATAACAGCGCGGGCCGGCGAACAAAGTGTGGACGCACAAAACGCAAAATCGAATCGAACCCCTTCATTCGCGATACGGTCGATGTTCGGGGTACGAACCGCCTTGTTACCGTAACAGTTCGAGTCCGCCAAACCATGATCATCGCTGATTATCAATACGATATTAGGACGGGAATCTTTTCCCTGCGACGGCTCTTCTGCCAAAGCGACTTTGCCGCTGCGTCCCAATGCTGTTTCCATCACGATGTACGGCACTGCAGCAAGTGCCGCTGCACTTTTAGCCAAAAAATTCCGACGATTTAACGAATTGCTCTTATTCATTTTGAACCTTAGCCATTTTTAGGGACTAACCAGTAATAAAAAAGAAGCCGACAACCCGATATATGAAGTATCAACTGGTATTTCCCATTTAAACATTTAAAAGACATAATTCACACCTTTCGATTCTAATAATCTTATGAAAATCACCTTGAACTGTCAAGGATTTTCTTCAAGCCCAACTCTCTGGCCCTAAGCCACAGCAAGCCACAACTGGCAGTGTGTCCTATGATTTGTTGTTAATTCCATTCTTTTCAATTTCTTTGATAGCTGTTATGATGTGAATGTTTTGTGAATTATCATTATTAAAGTTTAAGTTGAGAGGTGCATTTTGTCTTTTGATGTTATCAGCGGTGTAGTTAAACGAGTCAGCGGAAACCAGTATGTTGTCAGGACGGTGGAGCGGTCCTATCAGCGTGGTTCGGTTGAGGTTATGGTTGCCCCTGAGATGGTTCGGCGTTTTCGCATAGTCGAAGGGGCGGGCGTTGTCGGTGAGGTCGAGCGTAAGAAAGGCAGGGCAAGGCTGGTTTCCATAGAGTCGATAGGGGGTATGAAGCCGGAGGATTTCGTGGGACGGCCGCGATTTGGCGACCTTGTAGCTATCGATCCGGAGCAGCGATTTGACCTTGGCGGATGCGGTCAGGAGAGCATGCGAATTGTAGAGCTTATATCACCGATAGGCAAGGGGACGCGTCAGTTGATAGTATCTCCTCCGAAGGCAGGAAAGACGGTCCTTTTGGAACAGTTGGTCCAGGCTATCAGGCACTGTAGTCCACAGACCAAAACAATCGTATTGTTAGTGGATGAGCGGCCTGAGGAGGTGACTATTTTTCGCAGGGTGGTGCCTGGTGCGGAGGTGGCAGCGAGCACTATCGACAACAAGACGGACGAACATATCGAATTAGTCGAGCTTATTCTTGCGCATGTGCAAATAGAACTGGAGTGCGGCAAGGAGGTTGTTTTGCTGATAGACAGCCTGACGCGTGTGGCAAGGGCGTTCAACAATCAGGTCAGCCGGCGAGGGGGACGACGGGGTCATACAATGAGCGGTGGGCTGGAGGCCGGGGTTCTTGAAGTTCCGAGGCGCTTGTTTGGGCTGGCGCGCAATATTGAAAACGGAGGGTCGCTTACGGTCATAGCTACTTGTCTAATCAAGACCGGTTCCCGGATGGACCAGCTTATCTTCGAAGAGTTCAAAGGGACGGGCAACAGTGAGATATTTTTGGACAGGTCGCTGGCGGAGGCGAGGATATTTCCGGCGATCGATATAGCGGCGAGCGGGAC
>CAZECQ010000270.1:0-2950 GCA_964510545.1 uncultured Pirellulales bacterium
CCCACGCAGCCATCGTCATCTGGTCGCCGAGGATATCAGCCCACGTGCAGGGGTCGCCCGGCGCTGCCGTTCTGCCGCCGCCGCAGTCTATCCACGTACCTATCGTACCAGGGAATGCCGCAACATTGCTGTCCATAGGAAGACTAGGTGACCCGACAAGGCCGGTATCATAAACAAACGTCACCTCGTTTACATCACAGGGGCCGTATACCAACGTGCCGTCATGGCCGCTGGGGCCGCTGTCGTTGGCGGTGCTGTCATCAAAGGTCCACCAGCCCAGCTGGCCGGCCGAGGCATTACTCGCAAAACATAGTACCAGGACAAGAGAAATTGAAAAAAACAACCTCTTATTCATAATACTCCTCCTCTTTCATAAAACATTTACACTTCTTCCTTTACACCTTGGCTCTTAATGCCAAAGTATTGGTTGCCTTCAACAGGCATCGAAATTTCCGTCTCGGCAACAAGCCAAAACGTTTTTACCTTCACCGGTTCCGATACCTGCCTCAAACAACTTTAATCTAAACAAGCGACAAAAACTTTACTAAAGCGCTTGTCTCACGCAAAAAATTTTATAAAACACACTTCTCCGGAGAAAAGCCTCTTATTTGGTCGCTGAATGTAACACGAAAAACACTCTCTCCGAATACAAGTCACAAACCCAGCCTCATCGTAATTCACAGATTTTCTTACTGCTTAAGACCTTGCCTGCCAACTCAACAAAAAGCTATATACATATGCATCAGACAGGCCTATAATTCCATTAACCTATTTTATAATATTAACTTGCTTGCAGTCAAGGGAAATTACCGCTTATGCCCCAATTTTTTTAGGGGAATATATTTTATAAAGGACTATATGCCGTTTTTGTGCAATTATGGGCGTTTTTCAGGATTATGATAGTGCAATAATTTTGAAGAAAACTTCAAATACCCTCTTGACAGGCCGATAATTTGCAATGCCCGGAGTGATTCTTACCTTGTCTCAGGACTCTTTATTTTTCAGAAGCTCATAGAACTCGTCTGCGGAGCCGGAGTTTTCGAGTTTTGATTTGAACTCTCCATCCAGCATAAATCTGCTTATTTTAGCCAGTGCCTGAATATGAGGTCCGGTTTGGTCAACCGGAGATACCAGCATAATGACGATTTTTACCGGCTTGTTGTCAACACTTGCAAAATCAATCGGCTCGCCTGTAACCCCGACAGACATAACAAGTTCCTTGACGGCTTTGCATTTGCCGTGCGGTATCGCAATCCCCGAGCCGATGCCCGTGCTTCGCGTTTGTTCACGCATTAGAACAGCTTCTAATGCAGCGGATTTGTCTGACAGTAATCCATTGGCATCGAGCAAATCTATCAGTTCCGATATGACAGATTCCTTGTCCTTGCCCTCCAGCGGCACCTTTACGCACGCCGGTTGTAATATTTGTGTTAAGTTCATTCCTCGTAAAGCCTAATATACTATATCACTTCTTTCCAATATTCACACAAACCGTCCCTTATACTTAATCGCAGATTTGATTTCAATAACTTTATAAAAATTTTTACGAAAATTATTTTTATTATCGGCTGTCTCCCCTCTTACTCCAACATACTGCAATACGCATTAAAACCGCCTGGCAGAACTGATTATAGCCGGTTGTATCTTTCAGTATTGTTGTCTCCGCAGATACATTGTAAAATCGCAGGAAAATCCTTGAAAAAACAGCCGTTTTTTCTTAAAATAATACTAAGTTTTCGAGGCAGGGCAAGGGTTGCAATATCGTCTCTTATTTGGACTCGTTTGATTTAATATGAATTCGGCAAGAGAACACAAATGAAAAAACTTTTTATTATATTTCTATGGCTGATTTTAGCTGTTCCCTGCCGCCCGGCAACAATCGACTTTGATGACAATATCGGCTACCACGATGTAAATCCCGTCACATTTGAAAAACTATCCCCTGACCCTTCAGGCCGCTACGTTTCGAATGAGTTTATTATAAAATTCCGCAAAAACATCGCCGATACCATCGAAGAACAACTGGTTCTTGAAAGTTCGGCGCCCACGTTAAACGTCTCGAGGCGCCTGGATAAGTTAAATAAAAAATTCCACGTAAGAAAGATTAAACCCCTTTTTAAAAACTTTACCACTAATCTTCAGCAGCGTAATGCCCTTCAGAAAAAATCCGGATACCTGCTGACTCAAAAGGAAAAACATATTTTAAAAAGGCTAAAACGCGCCCCCAAAAATGCAAAAGTCCCCGCCCTTGACAGAATATACAAACTTGAAATCGAGCCTGAGAACGGACAATCACTGCAGGAGATTATCGCAGCTTATAATAAAGACCCCGACGTCGAATATGCCGAACTCAATTACATCGTTTCCACAAATTTAACGCCCAACGACCCGCTCTATCCTCTTCAGTGGCCTTTGAACAACATCGGCCAGGATTATCCTATCACCCGTGACCAAAACTCATCGGGAACACCTGATTGTGATGTAAACGCCCCTGAAGCATGGGACGGCCACACTTCAAGCCCCCAGGTTATCGTCGCTGTGGTTGACACAGGTGTCGATTACACTCACAGAGACCTGCAGGGAAATATCTGGGTCAACGAAGTGGAACTAAACGGCACCGAAGGTCTCGATGATGATGAAAATGGTTATATCGATGACATATATGGTTACGACTTCATCAACGATGATAATGACCCAATAGACGATAATGCCCACGGCACGCACTGTGCCGGGATAATCGCCGCCAGAGGCGATAACGGTCTCGACATCACCGGCGTCTGCTGGAGCGCCAAGATAATGGCACTTAAGTTCCTTAATCCCCTCGGATATGGAAACATAGAAGATGCCATAACTGCTTTGTATTATGCTGTCGAAAATGGCGCCGATGTCACCTCCAACAGTTGGAGCGGGGGCGGGTATTCAGAGGCGATGGAAGAAGTTATTAACTACG
>CAZECQ010000271.1:0-2943 GCA_964510545.1 uncultured Pirellulales bacterium
GAGTGGAATAGAATCATTTGCGCAGGTATTCAGAAGCAAAAACCAATTTTTTCAAATTTTTTTTATCTCTTTCCACATAACAACTTACAAACTTTACCTGCCCCGAAATCACCCTAATTTTCGCACCAAATGCGCAGGTTCATCTAATTATGGGGAGCATGTTTCGCCGTAAGGCGTCCCCAAGCGGATTTACCCCCCCCTAAAAGTAAATACTAAATTAAGGAGAAATTAAAATGACCACCGAACCTCAACCCCTCTTGTCGCGGCGTAGCCTCTGGCGAAGCCGGATCACTTATACAAGCGCACAAAAAGAATCAATTATGCAAAACAAACCCAATTTCCCCCATTTATGGCCTAAAAATGATGATTATAAAGAAAAACAAACCCAATTCAAACCCAATCAAACCCAATTTTTTGCGTCTTTCTCCTTACCCATCCTGCCTGTCCTGAGCAAAGCCGAAGGGCCTATTCACCCAATTCAAACCCAATTTCAACCCAACCCCGCTCAGCAGTTCCACAATTTTGCCTTTGTATTTACTTTCCGGGACATTTATTTATTCGGGGCATTTTTCTACAATCTGCCCCGAGTCATTTTGCCCTTGACCCGTAAGTTCTTTGTTATTAAGTTGTTTATGAGAATTACGCATTGGTTTCCTAAACCGAAGGCCGCGGCTTCGAGTACTCCCCGGTATGTTTTGCAAGGGCCTTGCCGTTACCGGAAAGTCAATTGTCTTATCCGAATCATTAAGGAAGGACGTTTGGTGAATATTTTAGGAATCTCAGCTTTTTACCATGACAGTGCCGCCTGCCTGGTTCAGGATGGCAAAATTGCTTCTGCCGCCCAGGAAGAACGCTTTACCCGCAAAAAACACGATTTTTCTTTTCCGGTAAATGCTGTTAACTATTGCCTGGCCGATGCCGGCTTAAAGAGTGCCGATTTGGACTTTGTCGCTTTTTATGACAAACCCTTCATCAAGTTTGAACGAATACTGGAGACATATTTAAGCTATGCGCCTCTTGGGATTCGCTCCTTTATTAAAGCCATACCTTTATGGATAAAACAAAAAATCTGGATTAAAGAATTAATCGGCAATGTTCTTGATTATGACCGAAAGATTATCTTTCCTGAGCACCATCTTTCGCACGCAGCTTCGGCTTTTTTCCCTTCACCATTTCAGCAGGCCGCCTTCCTTACCATAGACGGCGTTGGTGAATGGACGACTACAAGCTACGGCACAGCAAAGGACAATAATATTTGTATTCTGGCTGAGATTAAATTCCCTCATTCTTTGGGCCTGCTTTATTCTGCGTTTACATATCATACAGGATTCAAGGTCAATTCCGGCGAATACAAAATGATGGGTTTGGCACCTTACGGCCAACCAAAGTACAAAGACTTGATTCTTTCGGAGTTAATGGACTTGAAAGAAGATGGTTCTTTCAGGATGAATATGAAGTACTTTAATTATTGTGCCGGTTTAACAATGACCAACAGAAGATTTGAAAAGCTGTTCGGCGGTCCTGCTCGAAAGCCGCTCGCGGCCATTACCCAGCGAGATATGGACATAGCACGTTCCGTCCAGGAAGTCATCGAGGAAGTTATGCTGAGAATGGCCCGGCATATTTACAAACAGACCGGAGAAAAGAATCTATGCCTCGCCGGTGGAGTAGCGCTGAATTGTGTCGGCAATGGAAGAATCCTGAGGGAAGGCCCTTTTGAAAATATCTGGATACAACCCGCGGCCGGCGATGCCGGAGGAGCATTAGGTGCCGCCCTTTTCCTCTGGTACCAGTATTTAGAGAACGGCAGAATTGCCGATGGCAAAAACGATTTTCAGCGGGGGTCATATCTTGGCCCCAAATTTGAAAATAGTTATATTTCTGAATATCTGAAAAGCAGCAATATTCCTTTCATCGAATTGGGTGACAAACAAATCCCCGAAAAAGTCGCCGACTTGCTCGCTGAACAAAAAGTAATCGGCTGGTTTCAGGGAAGGATGGAGTTCGGCCCCAGAGCACTGGGAAATCGCTCGATTCTTGCCGATGCCCGCTCCAGCCAAATGCAGGAAACCATCAATCTGAAGATAAAATTCAGAGAGGGTTTCCGGCCCTTCGCGCCGTCGGTTATTAAAGAAAAGGTTTCAGACTATTTTGAGATAAACACGGAAAGCCCCTATATGCTTCTGGTGACTCCGGTTAAAAAGGAAATTCGCCGGGAAATGTCAGTCGAAGAGCGAAAACTCTTCGGCCTTGCTCAATTAAAGGTCATTCGTTCCAGCATTCCTGCTGTTACCCATATTGACTACTCAGCCAGATTACAGACTGTCGGCGAAGACGACAATCCACTGTATTATCGAATGCTCAAAAATTTTGATGAAAAATACGGTTCTCCCGTTCTCATCAATACATCCTTCAATGTTCGGGGCGAACCTATTGTATGCACCCCCGAGGACGCATATTTATGCTTTATGCGAACCAATATGGATTACCTGGTAATGGGCAGCTTTCTTATAGAAAAGAAAGAGCAAAAACCGTTGGATAAGGATATCGAATGGCTCAGGGAATATGATTGGGATTAAGGCAAATGCTTTTCAAAGAAAAAATGAAGAATATTAATAGCGGCAAAAAACAACTGCGAAACTTCGAAATAGCGGCTGGTATCATTTTGGGCCTGCTGGGTGGATTGTTTTACCGGCAGCAGAACGGCTGCTATCCGTATTTGCTTGTACTCTCTACAGTATTCATTTTGTCCGGCTTACTTTTTCCCAACTTACTTATGCCCATATATAAAGTGTGGATGCTTTTAGCCGAACTTTTAGGATGGTTCTCAACAAGAGTTATTTTAATTGTTTTGTTCTATGCGGTGGTTACTCCCATTGGGCTTCTGACAAAATTGTTTAAAAAAGATTTTTTGAATTTGAAATCCGGCCACAATGTTGATAG
>CAZECQ010000272.1:0-2943 GCA_964510545.1 uncultured Pirellulales bacterium
TAAGTGATTCAACAAATAAATCCTGTTTTGACATTTTTTTTTACAGACAAAAATAAGGCCTTTTTCAACATCTAACCACGTTTATACCCGAAAAAAGAAGAAAACTTGCCTTTATCAAACAGAATCTGTATAACAGTACAAAAATAATAATTTTCCCCTGATGCAGTGTTGCGTTATAGAAAGGGCTTTATATGAAGACTATGGAAGTTTATATTTTACGAGTAAAGCCGGAAGAGGAACTCGCCGGCTCCATAATCGAATACTGCAAATCAAAGCAGATAACCTCCGCCATAGTTACAGGTATCATCGGCTCTCTTGCCTCGGCCAGACTGGGTTTCTTACAGGCCCTGCCCGGCAAATACATAGCCAAAGACTTTCCGGGTCCTCTGGAGATTGTTACCGCTCAGGGCACCGTTGCGATGTGCGATGACGAATTAGTGCTGCATATTCATATTCTTATCTCTGATGAAAACCGCGCTGTGGGCGGCCATTTAATCGAGGCAGCGGTATTCAGCACAGCAGAGGTGGTTGTTGAGCAGTTGGACGAACAGATAACGCGTAAATTCGACGACTACACCGGCCTGAAAGAACTGCAAATATAAATTCGTTACACCGACTGAATATTTTGCCGCCCCACTATTTTAATAATTGCCACCGGTTGTTCCGATTTACTTATTATTCTTTATCCTTCTGCCCTGATAATGACCTCTTATTTTGATTCGTTTATTGTATTGACTTAAGTTTCAAAGCCCAGTCCTTATCCGATCGCTTGAGGTTGCCCGGGAAGTTGGGCATTGTGATGTTGCCTTTGCCGTCAGCGGTCAGTTTGCCGTTGCCAACATCGCTCCACTTGCCCCTTCGAGGGTCAAACCACTGTGCCTTGTACGTTTTGTTCGGTGCCATATTCGAGAGGACGGCTTTGTCGCAGCCGTTCTCGAAATAAAGCAAGGCCAGGCTCTTATCTGTAGTGCGCATCATATATGCCCAGCCGTCAAGCCCGTTATCTTCGGCGCCTGTACTTTTCCTGGGCTCTATATCATCGCTGGCCAACAGAAGGTTATGGTACGCCGCTCCTTCAGAGAGTATGAACTTACCGAGAAATCCCATCTGTCCGTGGGCCGGGAAGGTAAATGGTTTCCAGAAGTGGATGGCCCTGCGTGGCTTGCTATAGTCAGGTTCACCGGTCGTTACACCGGGCCAACTCAGGGAACCATAGACATGCCCTGCCAGGGCGCCCGAGAGAACACTGCCATACATCTGCGCACGCCCGTAGTAGTTATCGCGCTCGGAGTTAAGTTCAGGGAATCCGCCGGCAATGGCGACACCGGAACTCTTGTGACCTACATAGTAAGGTTCGTTATTGAAGACAGGAATCGGGTTGGCGTGATTGAACTGTTTCTCTATCCATTCATAGATTTTATGGTGACGGGCGTAGTTTCCGGATGTGTGGATTTTCAGCCAGCCGGAATCATCCACGTGACCAAAGTAATAAAGTGTGGCTCTATTCGCCATGGCCGTCGTCGGCTGTCCGAAAGGCATAGGGCCATACTTCTGGTAGTACAAATCGACTGCCGTGTCCAACTGCGTCAGCCATCTGTTCTTCTCCATATAGTCACCGTGAAACAAAGAGTAGATGAAACTGTGGGTGTTGTAGCGGGCGCGAATATACTTCAGGAAACGTACAAAGGATTCATCGAAGTTGTGATAGCCTATCCAGCTTGCGAAGTGGTCGCGACGCACGCTTTCAAAATATGGGACAAAACCGTTTGCCGACATATAGTCCATCTTACGGTCCAGACTCTGCCAGTAGGCTGGATTTATCCTGTCGAAATCGGCGCAGGCATCCGTTTTCCCATTGCACCTGCCGGGCAGCATAAAGGAGCGGTTGCCATTCTCATCGTGCATATCCATCGCTTTGCCTTCATCGCCGGGCTTTCCCCAGGCCGAGCGGATTTGCACGCCCGAATCGTCGGAAAGCCTATTTCTGTACTTATCGCGGTTCCAGTTTGGAAAGCAGGCAATCATGCCGATGGAGTTGAATCCTTTCTGCTTGAGGATACCAATCGTCTCCTCGAAGCCAATGCCCGGCCCCGGCTTATAATCGTCCGAAGGCGCCCTGCCTTTGAACGGGTATCGCCAGGTGCCGGCTGACCAGTGGGTGTCGCACAGAAGGAAGAACAGCGTACCGTCAGCATATTGCAAGGCTCGGCCGTTGGATGTGGGGCCGATGGTACCTCGTCGGTTCGGATTGGCTTGCTTTTCAGCTTCGCTCCAGCTGATTGCCTTGAAACGCCCGCTTCTGCCGCTCAGACCAGGGTCTACTGGATTCGAATGGCTTGTCCATGTCCATGTTCCGGGCGCGGTGGCCATAATACGTATGCGGAATGTCTTTTCTCCGTCCCAGAAGCCGTAGACCTTCTTATCAAAATTCGGACCTTTCAGCCGTACCCAGACTTCCACATCTGTGTAAGGATTCGAATAGGAATTTTCAGCCGTCAGTTTGATTTCAACTTTTTCCCACGTGTGAGTATCAGCCGCAATTGAATATGAGCATAAAGCAGTCAAAGACATTAAGATAATAAAAGCTCTTATGACGGCCTTTCTTGTTCCTGCCGGACTAATACCAAAAAACATTCTCTGTGCTCTTGTGGCTTGATATGTAAATTGAATCATAATTAATCCCCTTCCGGTTTTCTAATTATTAATGGTGCTGAAATTTTTTTTTATATCATTACGATAGTTAGAAAGTACTGCCGCAGCCGCGCCCAAGCCAACGTCCCTTAGAAAATCACGTCTGTTCATTTCTTTCCTTTCTTTACATGGAACATGCAAACCTTGCCTATCACTTTTTCTTTTTTTTGGTCCTTTTCACAGGCCAGGGCCGCACCCCGCATCGCTCGGCCCAACTCTCGTACATAGCTTTCAACTCCGCCATTTTTTTGG
>CAZECQ010000273.1:0-2940 GCA_964510545.1 uncultured Pirellulales bacterium
GATTCCTACGATTATTAATATGTATCCAATAATATCACTCATCGAAACTCCTACCCTCTAAAAACTTTGCCAATGCGATAGTACCAATAAAACTCAACAGCGCCCATGCAATAGCGATGTTAAGATAAAAATCTTTTTTTGTTACAAGTCCGAGGATACCACAGAAACCAACAATGACAATTCCCAATATATCAATAGCAACGGTTCTGTCGGGTGCGGTGGGCCCACGGCCTATTCGGTACAGGCACAAGAAGCAACACACAAATAAGCCGATATAAAATGACATTTCCAATGGCGTTACCATAACTACCTCTTTCTATTTATTCGAAAATTTTCTCCAGGAACCACTCAAACTTTTTGGCAATAATAGTAGTTGCCTGCTCGATATCGTCGGACTTTACGTTTATCCAGTGGATGTACAGAAAGCCATCATCAGTCAAATCCACGGTCAAAGTGCCGGGGGTCAGCGTGATGGAATTTGCCAGGGCGGTGATGCCGGATTCCGTTTTTAGAATTGTTTTTATTTTAACGATTCCGGGCTTTATGGGCATTTTTGGGTGCAAAGCGCGGTAGACAACATCAAAATTGGCCTTGATCACATAATAGAAAAATACAGGCAGATAAAGCAAAAGCCAAAACATACGCACCGGTGAAATAAATACCTTGTGTTCTTTAGGTATTATTTCGTGGAACAGCAGGGCAACAATGATAGAAGCTATTACGCCTGCAACCAGCATTTGTGTATCGAAAGACCAGGTCAGTAACAGCCAAACAACAAATGCCACACCAAAATAAATCAGTCGCCTCATTTTCACACCTTATTTGAATTACAAATTGGCCATTTCAATTATATTGGCCGAATATTCGAGTCCATCGGTCAATACCTTTACTGCAGGTTCGAGAATGGCAGACCTTAAAGCCGGCATCAGCAGTAATCCCATCAGCACACACAAACACGCCAAAACCACCATTGCAACGAGCATAGAGCCGGTGTTTTCTTTTGTTTGCTTGAGATTTTCCGGCAGCTCACCGAGGAAAACATATCGCTGTACCTTCAGGAACGAAATTAAAGTAACCAAACTTACAATAACAGTAATAACAGCCAACCCAAAAAATCCTGCCTGAACTGCTGCAATAACAAGTATGAGCTTGCTCCAAAAACCATTAAACGGCGGCACACCTGCTATCGAAGCCGAAGCAATAGTACACGTTGCCCTAGTATAAGGTAATTTTTGTGCAAGGCCCCCGAGCTCTTTTAGCTGTCTTGTGCCCGTTGACATTTGAACGGAGCCACTCGTTAAAAATAAAAGAGATTTAAAAACAGCGTGATTGACAAGATGGAACAGGCCTCCAAGAATAGCCAGGGAGGCATAAGCTTTATTGCCGCCTTTTGCCAAGATGAGCGCCCCCAAGCCAATACCCAAGATAACATAACCCATCTGTGAGATACTGTGGTAGGCCAGCAATCTTTTGAAATCCCACTGTCCCACGGCTAAAAAGACCCCAACAACCATGCTTAAAATCCCAAGGGAGACCAACACCCCTGCGACTGAAGCCGATACGCCAAAAACGTTGAAAAGAACACGAGCAAGAGCATATACTCCAAGGGCTTTTATAAGTACGCCGGAGAGCATAGCAGAAATCGGAGCGGGAGCAGAGGGGTGTGCATCCGGCAGCCAGGCATGGAAAGGCACCAAAGCAGCTTTTAAGCCAAAACCAGCGATAAACAAGGCCATAGCAAAAGCAAGGCCGATGTTTAAGCCGGCATCCTGGATAGCTTTAGAGGCATACGCCATATTCAGCGTGCCGGTGTTGCCATAAAAAAGAGCAACCGCAAAAAGGACAAACATAGAACCAACACTGCCAAGGACCATATATTTAAATGATGCTTCGAGTTCTTCATGCTCGCAACCAAATCCAACCAGTGCATAAGATGCAAGCGAAGCAATTTCCAAAAATACAAAAAGATTGAAGATGTCTCCGGAGAGCACCACGCCGTTCATACCAGCAACCATAAGCAAAAATAAACACAGGTACTTTGACTTAGCGGTGTACTGTTCCATATATCTTGTGCTAAAGAACATTGCGGCGGCACTGACAACACTTATTGCCAACAACAGAAGCGAGCTTAATCCGTCAAGGACAAGATTAATTCCCATAGGTATGGACCACTTGCCTATTTCATAGACTCTGGATTGGCCAATGGAAACGACGGCTAATACGAGCAGGGAAATAGTTGCCAGGTTAGCCAAAAGCGTTGCAACAGCTTTGCCTTTTTTTCCGAAGAGAGGCATCACAAAAGCAGTTACCAAAGGAACAGCAACAAAAACAGGCAGCGGTATGCTCATCCTTTTAACCTCCTTATGTTAGTGATGTCGAAGGTACCGTATTTTTCGTAAGTTCTGATACAAATTGAAATAATAAGCGCTAATGACCCTAAACTAATAACAATAGCAGTAAGTACGAGTGCCTGAGGCAAAGGGTCAACCGAGGCATTTATGAATGCTGCGGCGACTTTATTTGCCGCTGCGTTAACCTGGTCATCGGCAACAACAGGCGCTATTCCTCCGGTTCGATATCCGAGCATAATGAGAAACAGATTAACGGCATATTCCATCACAAGGATACCGATGACAATTTTAACCATATTCTTTTTTACGAGAACACAATAGAGGCCAATCACAAACAATAAAAAGCATAACGCGTACGGCATAGGTTCTTACTCCTTTTGATTATCTGAAACATCAAACTTAAAAGTCGAAAAGGTAAAAATAACAAGAAATATTGCGGCACATACTATTAAGCCAATAGCAACCTCAGCGAGCGGTATAATCCCGGCGTTTATAAAGTGTAAGTTAGAACCTTCCCCTGCCAGCCATTTTTGGGTAATAAAATTCCAGAAGAAAGCATCCGGGCCGTAAAACAATCCTGCGACGGCAA
>CAZECQ010000274.1:0-2851 GCA_964510545.1 uncultured Pirellulales bacterium
ACGTCAAATCAATCGAAATATCGCTCGCACCGGAGTAAAGGTCAGTCAGAACAATTTTACCGTCCTCAAAAGTTGCTTTGCCAATCCCGTCGAATGCCTCGTTAATTCTCAGAATAAGGTGGTCAATAGTTGTGTTTGCGTTAAGACTTAAATCTACCTGAGCTATCGAAGTACCGTCACGGTTTGTGCCGGTTATTTCTATAACTTCGCCGCCTTCAAGAGCTGCTCCTCCAAATTGATAAAGTTCCGTAATTTTGGTAGTCAAAGAAGCATTTTGAGTATTATCTGATTCCAGTGTCAAAGCCGAATCCGCTTGCCATACCTCAGTGCTGCTTGTATTGATGGAGATTTGGTAATCTTCGCCGCTCTCCCGGCCGCTCAACATTAAATGATATTTACCTCCCTGGTACAGCAAACTGGCCGTAACACCGGGATTGTCAGGGGAATCGTTTATCAGGTTGACCATATCTTCCAGCGTGGTTTCATTCCTCACAGTATTTATGATACATTCCTTATTGTTATACGAAAAAATAAAAACGCCGTTATCCGCCACATCCGTCCATACATAATCCGTCTCAAAATCAAAACTGGAATTGTTATGTATCCACGTTTCGGTTGTCGCCAACTGGTTTATTTCTATCGAATGAGAACCTGGATTTGCATCCGACGATGTGCTAACAGTTAGTCTGTCGGTATCACTCGAACTTGTGTTATAAGTCTCTAAATCGTCGGCGTCGGAAAGCTTGCCCACTGCAGTATCCAGGCTCTTTACTTTGGCCCGCAGTTCGTCAAGTGCAGTGGCTTGTTTTTCATAGTCAATTTTTTGTACCTGATATGTGGCAAGCCTTCGGCTATTGACTATCATAAGCTGTGTAACAAGCTCAGTCGTATCAATACCCGTCATCAAACCGGGAAGTCTTAAGTCGGCCATAAACTGACTCCTAACCCCTGCTTTCGTTACGCCCTGTTTCTGACAGATTCACTTTCTTCTATAGCCCTTACTTTTATTGTCGGCAACAATACCCTAAACCTGAAGTCTCAGGTCGGTTCACGCACTGCGGCGAGCCTGTTTGGGCATGATTCACCATATCTTATTGGGTTGAAAACGCCGCCAACCGTGCTAATCGCCGATATTATTGGGCCTTGTCTTTATAAAAAATCTTCCGATAAAAAATATTTTTCCTCGCTGCATCCGGCTGAATTATCTCAATTAAGTGGTACTGCGATATGCCTCGAGGGTCTTTCTCCCGCTCCTGACCATGCTTAGTTGTGTGCCGAGCTTATCTTTCTGGGCTGCAACTATGAGTATCAACTCACTGTATAATTTTGCCAAACGCTCTCGATGCTCAATAAACTGGTCCCGTTCAAATTCCTTCGCTGCTGTAATTTCTTCTGCGAGCGTGCCAGCCTGCTGTGCCAATACTTCAACAGCACGGTAATTACTTTTGCGAGCCAGTTCTATCTGCCTTGCCAGCAGTTTCTCCAGCTCATCCAGTTTCGATGACAATCCGGATACGTTTGTGCCGTCACCGTTGTTTGCTTCGTTCGTATTCATCTAACGCTGACCCCCTGCTGCTTTATCTGGGCTAAATTATGTTCAACTTCTTCGAGAAGATTAGCTGCATCTTTGTGACCTTCGTCCAGGGCCAAAACATCCATCAGGATTTTTTTGGATTCTTTAAATCCCCCTTCTTTCATATACAGCACCGCCAAAGAAAACATAACAGAGGTGTCTTGCGGGTGCATATTCAAATAGACCTCCAGGTAGTGAATGACCTTTGCGAATGAGCCCATCTGACAGGATGTCTGGAACAGCCCTAAAAGAGCAGTCAGGTTGTCGGTATCCAGTTCCAGACATTTTAAATACATCTCGAATCCCTGTTTGTATCGACCTGTTGCCTGTGCGACCATAGCCAGGCCGGCATAAGCACCGGCACAGTTGATATCCAGCCGGCGGGCAACCATAAAGGCCGTCTCAGCTTCTTCAAGAAGCCCTTTTTCCAAAGCGGCTGCACCAATCCCGATATAAGGCTCCGGTTCATCCGGACCTAAAACGGCCGCCTTCTCATAGCAGCGCTGCGCCTGGGCGAATTCACCAACGGAGGTGTAACAATCGCCAAGCTCGCGCAAAAGTTCATAATGTTGGGCCGGGTCGTGCTCTTCAATACTGTTTTGTTTTGTTATGTCCATCGCAACCTTCTTACTTTTCCGGGTACTTCCAGCACAGAACAGCCAATGTGCAAATCCCGTGCCGCCGGACAGAATAGGTCTTGATAAGCAGAAATCAGCACTTTCGAAGGCACTGAATCAAAATGTGTATAAATATCAGCCATTTGCACTGTTTGAAAAATCATTTTTTGAGGCCTTTGAATTTTGGCCTTTTCTGCCGTCTAAATAAAATCCAGCAGTGACATAGACATAATTCTGCCTGCAACAGCCAGCGACATCTGGTACAGCACCTCCTGGCGCGAAAGGTCTATAGCAACCTGCGCAATGTCTGCCTCCTCCAAACGAATCGTTTCTTCCTCGGTGTTAAAGTTTATGTCCTCTAAATTCTGTCTGAGGTCATCCAGAAATCCGATTTTTGACCCTATGGAAACTTCAGCTTGTATCAGAGTATTGTTTATCTCGTCCAATGCCTCCAATGAATTATCTCGTAGCACAGCCAACTGGTCATCGGAAAGTCCTTGCGCATTCTCAAATATGTCCCGGATGGTAATTAGTGTGTTGAATAGGTCATGAGTTCCGGCTACACTGACCAGTTCGACTCCCGTAGCGGTTATTCCGGTGGTGTCAACATACAAGACCTTGCCTGTATCGACATTGGTCACCATCGTATTAGCAGAACCCG
>CAZECQ010000275.1:0-2849 GCA_964510545.1 uncultured Pirellulales bacterium
CTTTTTTGAAGACAGACTTTTCCCCAATGAAGCCCGTAAGTCTACTTTTTCATGTTTATTTGGGTATTGCGCAATATTTTGGTTTGTCTGGAGTAGCAGAGAGCCACTATGGGAGTGTTAGCCGGTAGCTGACCAAGCCACCGGCTAACGAATAAATGATAAAAAATTTTCGGATCTATTATTCTTTATCGAAATATTATTGAGAAAACTTAAGATTTTTTCGTATTGTACAACAATAACGGCATTACCTTCGTGATGAACGCCCGGCCTCATGGAGCGGCATGCTCCTCGCCGTCCCATACACGCCTTGGTTCGCTTATTTCCCATTGGTATGAAGTGCAAGTAATTCCAAGAGTATTTTCATCATTTCGTCTTTTCCAGCATCAGGTGTCGCTCGCCATCGAAACTTCGCTATATCAAAATAAACTGAGATTAGAGCATCTACATAAGCTTTAGTTTGAGCAGTATCGTTATCCGAGGAATCATCGACAATACCAGCAGTGGCGTTCATTAATTTTAGGGCGGTTGCAGGGCTTGATCGAAAAGCCAAGTCCCCTGTTGCCTCAATCAGCTCCTGAATTTCATTTGTATATAATTTTTCAGCATTTTTGTCTTTGGACAGTGCTTTCATCATTACATATGCTGAAAAATAGCGGGTAGCTGCTTGAATATGGTTCTCTGCAATCTCGCGAGACCCAGCTGAAGTCTCAATCGCAAGATCTTTTGAATTTTCCGCTGACTGACTGTAAAAGCTAAATACTCCGGTAACAAGAGCGCCTATCAATACACCTAGAAAGCCGAAAATTACCGGTGCATATTTTTCGAACTTACCATTGCTCATACTGGATTTCCTTTGGAATATTGAAGTTGAAGCGAACGCTTGCCATGACGCGCGAGGAATTGCGCAGAGCGAAGCGGCTTGATATACCAATAATTACTTCTGGCTATTAAACTCCGGTAGATCTGAGCTGATTAAGAGTATCGACTACATACGCAACTTTCGTCCAATACTCATCCCATGATATTTTTTCGGTCTCAGGGGCTTCCTCTGTAAATCCCAATCCGGAGATTTTTAACTCACGAAGGGCCTGAAAAACTAAACTGTCTGTAGTTGAAGAGACAGGGCCAGCTAAGACTTGTAATGTTTTGAAGACTGTCATCTTTAATGATGAGATCGCCTTTTCTATCCCTCCGTCTTTCCATCGTATTCATCTCCGGTACCAAACGGCATAGCTACAAAACATATCTTTTTCATTTCGGCTCCTCTATTTTATAGGAAATATTCACTCTATGGCTAACGCTCAAAATCAGCGGCGTTGTGGGGTGGGCAGGCCGTTGTAAATAGCATGGCAAATCCCTGTGAATGCCTGTCAGCGTGCCACTAAGAAGTAGATCCATGAGCATACTGGCGACATCGTTGGCTTGCCGCCGGCCACTGTGACTCCTTCCGGCCCACAGAGGTATCAGCGATAAATCTCAACTTCAAGTGGTGTGTTCTGTACTTCTACGTCGACGGTTCCTGTGATGTCAGCATCGATAGTCCCACCCTCTACTCTAACCAGTGGAATGCTCTGGAGCAGTTCTGCACGCTCTTTGCCTGGCTTCGCTTCTCTCAGCGCTTTGGTCGATGGGGGAGAATCGGGCATGCGCAGAAGAATGAGGACTTGGATTGCCAAGATCGCGGCAAGAAGGCCCACAATAAGCCAGTTACCCCTAGCGCCATGCGAGGACTCTATGTGACTGCTGACTTGCTGTACCATCTCTTTGCTCCTTATTAATCGTCTTTCTGTGAAACTTCGCGCTCTGTCGGCGTCTCACGGAAAAGCTCAGCCGCAGCGCCGGATTCACAGGACCGCCATTCTGGACAATTCTACCAACAAAGCCAAAAGGCCGCGATTCAAAAAGCGCCGATAGGCGCTGTCGTCTGCAGCGGTTGGTAGGCGGCCTTCAGACTCAGCAATCATATCCACATAGATGCGCCACAATTTGGGCAATCTACTTTAACCTTCGGTTCGTTATCGCCAGCAAACCCTTGAATAACTTTTTGTGCCACAAAGTTGTGTCCGCAACTACTACAACTTGTGAAAACTGTGGTTGCACTCATTCCTGCTGCTATATTGACAGGTTTATCAACAACGACCCTGTTTTCGGATACTGTTCCTCCTTCTGTGGAGGTTATTCGTTTACCAGTACCCTGTCCCGTGTTTGTGACAATTTCGCCAATTCCCGAACCTTCAACCTCTATGCGTTCTGCTGGCCCTTTTCCGCTATGGACTAAGTCAAGCCCTATTCCATCACCTACATTCTGAATAACGCTACCAATTCCGCCATCGCGGACAGTTACTTCTCTTGCGGCTATTGCATGTGGTTTTCCTGATGCAATGTAATCTTCATGTTTTCTCTTCCAGCCGTGAAGCAGTTCCACCGGGTACCTTTTCTCGTCGAGGTCTATTCTTCTCGCGCACTCCCTACATAGCCATATTCCGTTTGAGATATCGCTCCGCTCCTCATCCGTCATGTTAGGGTCATATCTAGCACCTTTTCTTGCTGCCTTGATGTGCGCCGCTTCGCCTAGGTTTATCGCTTTGTCATCTTCTGTGTGTGGGCCACTAGTGTCATGTCAACATTCAAGTGTCGGATAAAGACGCGATAATTTTATCCGGGCATCTTCGGCTGTGAACTGCCAATTAACCGTGGCGTTTTTGTTGTTTCTGAATTCTTGCCACGCTCGCACTTCTTTTCTGACAATCTTAATATCGTCAATCCTTCTATTCAGGCATTGCCCCGTAAGCACATTCAATTCTATTTCTGCCATGTTTAACCAACTCCCGTGCTTTGGGGTATGCACA
>CAZECQ010000276.1:0-2848 GCA_964510545.1 uncultured Pirellulales bacterium
CCGCTAAATCATTTCATCGCCCTGACTGTTATGCCCTTCACTAACCAACCTCACCACACCATTTTAACTGCAAAATATAACAAAGAAAAACATTTTCTGCCCCGGCCTGTTCCATAGGGGAGCAATGTCGAAGGGGTCAATAATCGATAATCTAATGAATATTCTGCCTGCCATATTGGCACAAAACCCCGTTCGGCCCAAACCGGGCAATTTGGCCAAAAGACCATAAGTTCTTGTAAATAACAACTTTATACAGGCGAGAGCCGCAAACCCTCAAGGCTGGCACGCTGTTTGCATAGCTAACAGTTACAAGGCTAATATATATCGAATACAAAAACTAATAAAGGAAGCTGATTATGGCTAAAATAATTGGAATAGACCTGGGAACCACAAATTCCGTCGTAGCTGTTATGGAGGGCTCTGCACCGAAGGTGTTAGTCAATTCTTCCGGCTCTCGCCTGACCCCTTCTGTAGTCGGCTTTACCGACAAGGCCGAGCGTCTCGTCGGCCAAATCGCCCGCCATCAACAGGTTACCAACCCTGAAAACACGGTTTTTTCAATCAAGCGGTTTATGGGCCGCCGCCACAACGAGGTCTCGTCCGAGGAAAAGATTGTCCCTTATAAAATCACCGGCGGCGCAGAGGAATTAGTTAAGGTAGGCGTCCGCGACAAGGAATACACACCCCCTGAAGTTTCAGCTATGATTCTGCAGGATTTGAAAAAAACCGCAGAGGACTATCTCGGCGAAAAAGTCACAAACGCCGTTATTACCGTACCTGCCTATTTTAACGACTCACAGCGCCAGGCCACCAAAGACGCCGGCAAAATAGCAGGCCTTGAAGTTGAGCGAATTATCAATGAGCCGACCGCCGCTGCTCTTGCATACGGACTTGAGAAGAAAAAGAACGAAAAAATCGCCGTTTTCGATTTCGGCGGCGGTACTTTCGATATATCGATTCTCGATATCGGCGACAACGTCTTCGAAGTCCTCAGCACCAACGGCGATACGCATCTGGGCGGTGATGATTTGGACGAGGTGCTGATTAATTATTTAGCTGATGAATTCAAAAAGACCGAGGGAATCGACCTGCGGACCGACCCGATGGCACACCAGCGGCTCAAAGAAGGCGCTGAAAAGGCCAAGTGCGAATTAAGCTCGCAGTTGGAATCGACCGTTAATCTGCCTTTCGTCACCGCTGACGCCAAAGGCCCGAAGCACTTGCAGATTACCGTCAGCCGCAGCAAGTTCGAATCTCTTGCTGAGCCGATTCTCGAGCGGTTGAAAAACCCCTGCCATAAAGCGATCGAAGATGCGAAACTCTCGGCCGGCGATATAGCTGAGGTTTTGCTTGTTGGCGGCTCGACAAGAATTCCAAAGGTGCAGGAAATTGTTAAGGAAATATTCGCCAAAGAACCAAACAAGAGTATCAATCCCGACGAGGTGGTGGCCCTGGGAGCTGCAATTCAGGGAGCGGTGCTGGCCGGCGATGCCGGTGTTAAGGATATTCTGCTGCTGGATGTAACGCCGCTTTCTCTGGGAATTGAGACCTTAGGCGGTGTTTTAACAAGGTTGATTGAGCGTAATACTACGATTCCTACCAGTAAAAAGGAGATTTTCTCGACCGCTGCCGATAGTCAGACCACCGTTGACATCCACGTTCTGCAGGGTGAAAGAGAGTTTGCCAGAGACAACCGTACGCTGGGCAGGTTCCAGCTTACCGATATTCCGCCTGCGCCGCGGGGCATTCCGCAGATTGAGGTTGCATTTGATATCGATGCCAACGGCATTTTGAATGTCTCTGCCAAAGACCTCGGCACCGGCAAGGTGCAGTCGATTGAGATTAAATCCAGTTCCGGGCTAAGCGACCAGGAAGTTGACAAGATGACCAAAGAGGCCGAAACCCACGCCGCCGAAGACAAAAAGAAGCGGGAGGTCGTTGACCTGAAGAACCAGGCGGACCAGTTGGTTTATACGACGGAAAAAACGCTCAAGGAGCACGGCGATAAGGTTTCTGCTGATACGCGCGGCAAAATCGAAAGTGCCGTCAATAATCTTAAGGAAGCTGCAAAGGGTGAAGATGCCGATGCGATAAGAAAGGCCACTGAGAACCTCGCTACTGCTGGCCAGGAGCTTGGCAAAGTGCTTTATGAAGAGGCAGCTAAAAAGCAGGCTGCTTCAGGTGCAGCCCCGGGCGCCGAGCAGGCTCCGCCACCGCCGCCCGGCGGTGATGAAGGCGAAGCTAAGAAAAAAGGCGGCGACGACGTAATTGACGCTGAATTCGAAGCAAAAGATAAGTAAACAGAAAAAGAAAGAACGAGTTGTTCCTGACTCCTTAAAATACTGCTGAACTTAAAGCAGGGAAATTTCAATCGTGAGCACTATGAATAAGCCGGGGCGGGCACAAATGAACCTGTGTGCCTGTTCCGGCTTTTTGTCCACAGGATAAATTTTGGGTTGTGGAATAGTGACACTTCGATAAATTCAGCACAGGTAGATTAGGAATGAAATTTTTATTTTGCAGATGAAAAATACGTAATTTTTTAAAAAATATTTTTTAAAATTTGGAAATTTTGGGGGAAAATTTAAACAGATTTGAGGGCAAATCCCTGCTGGCGGGTTAGAAATGGAGATTGGAATGTGTGATTGGGGTGAATAGGTAAAATAGGCAAGAAAAAAAGTGTCAAAAAGTGCAAAAAAGAGTAAAAAAACGCAAAAAAACGTCAAAAAACGTCAAAAAGTGTCAAAAAGGTATAAGAAAAGTGCAAAAAAAAGCGTTTTTTGCACATAAATAGGAGGATGTCCCATCCATAGTTGGAGGTTGAAAAAAGCAATGGCTACTCCGGCCT
>CAZECQ010000277.1:0-2840 GCA_964510545.1 uncultured Pirellulales bacterium
CGAAGCACAGCGAAGTCGAAGGGCTTGTCCCGACCAAGCCTCTGGCGAAGACGGACCCAGCAGCCCCGCAATTTTTACTTTTGCAACCTTGCTCATAAATTCGTCAGGTCGTTGCTCGTAACCCGAATTACCATTGAAAAAGAAAACGGAGCAGGAGGGATTCGAACCCCCGGTACCTTTCGGTACAACGGTTTTCAAGACCGTCGCCTTAAACCGCTCGGCCACTGCTCCAACTCATTTCAAAGTATAAAATTACAAATTTTGCAAAAAACGTTACTTTTAGATACCACAACCGAATTACTGTTTACAATAGTACTGCATCGTTTAATTTTATGGTTGCAGTTAAGGATTTTAATCATTACAAAGCCCAACTCTAAAAGAACTCGTTCCGACAAATTCCCACTTATTTTACACCTAACAGGCCAATTTTGCAAAAAAATTAAGGGCAGACTTTACTATTTTGGCTGTGATAAGCGAAAGGCATTGGAACGTTATCTTGAACATGCTGCTTATCTGCATACTTCCAGGGAGACTTTACCTATTTGTTGATTTTTTACTTGCCAAAATGTAAAAGCCTGATTAAACTGGCTTGCACATAAGGTATTGGGGCCGCAAAGAAAAACATGCTCTGAAAAAAAGGCATATAAATAATATTTTTGTTGGTGATACGGGGCTTAGCGGTTATATTTATTGCTGTTTTTTCGAAAAAGGGGTTTTAAAAGGTGCATGAAGACCAAACTACAGCGGGCGCAAAATATAATTTAAGGCCGGAGACAGTTATAATTGCCGGTTCTGCGAGACTGCCGGAAAAGGTTACTGCAAAGCATGTCTTTGGTTATATCGCTACAGAACTTGAGGTAGACCCTGTTGATTTGA
Organism: uncultured Pirellulales bacterium; assembly: GCA_964510545.1. Lineage (GTDB taxonomy): Bacteria > Planctomycetota > Phycisphaerae > Sedimentisphaerales > Anaerobacaceae > CAYXPG01. The sequence goes on from CAZECQ010000277.1 coordinate 877, forward strand.
CAATAGTCGATGTTTCAGGCACATTGTCGCCTTTGTTAGGAGAGAAAATATTACACAACGCATTTTTGGGGAAACAACAGCTGTCCGGTGAATAGTGTTATGCTATCCGTCGGAGTACAAGAAAATCTCGTGTCAGGGGAATATGTGAAAGCAGCCTTATCTAATTTTTATAGTGGAATAAGTACTTAAGAACTGAAAATGGATTAAAATATTTAAATTAGGTGCCGGTAGCGCCTGGGGGCAATCATGACCAAGGGAAATGAGGAAAATGCTGAAATCAGGAATGAAAATCCTGAACATCTGGCAGGGAAGACACTCGATACTTTTTCTAAAAAAGCAAAGAGTAGGAAATACAACCTAAGGCCGGAGACAATTGTAATTGCCGGCTCAGCGAGACTGCCCAAAGATGTTGCCGCAGAGCACGTCTCTGGTTGTGTTACCATAGAATTGGAAGTAGCTCTTGCTGATAAAACCATTGTTGATATTTCCTGTACGTTGGTCCCTACTTTAGGAGAAAAAATACTGCGTAAGGCACTTTTGGGGAACAAAATCGACGAAGGAATTGAACAAGCCATAATTCAATTAGAAAGCAGGTTCTTTAACGTAACAAGAAAAGCGGTGATAGCCGCCCTTGAAGATGTGTTTAGATGGTATAAAAAGTCTTTGGAAAAAATAGAGGAACAAAATTCAGAATAAGGCTGCTTAATCTGCGAATGTGTGCGATATCTCTTGTGCCATGTCTTGGTAGGAAGTAGCCAGAAATTGGTTTGATTCTCAAAGCCATTGGCGTGCTGTTCGATTTGTGTAAATTGTTGAAAATATTGCGAGATTGTGCCAAAAACAGCTTAATAAGGGGATTAGTAAGGCCAAAGAGCAACTTTGCTGCTGTCTTATCTGTAGTAGCCACTACTTAATCTGACAAACAGGCTCTTCTGTCTGTAAGGTATTGTTTAACATTTTCTCTCGAACCAACGGCATTGAATCTAAGAATGTTTGCATCGGCGTTTTTCCAAAACAATATTTTCCGCTGTGCGTTCTTTCTTCATTGTAGTATTTAATCCAAGTATTCAAATCAGTCTGAAATTCGTCAAGAGTATTATAGATTTTTTACGAAATGCAATCCGGTAAAACTCATTCAAAACAATCTTGTGGAATCGCTCACAAATGCCATTACTCTGAGGACTCCTGGCTTTTGTTTTACTGTGATCAATGTCCTCCAAAGTTAGGTACAACTGATACTCATGGTCTTCACGCTTGCCGCAGTACTCCGTACCACGGTCGGTCAATACACGTAACAGCCGGACATCATGCTCTTCAAAGAAAGGCACGACCCTATCATTCAATATGTCAGCTGCAACCAAAGCATTCTTGCGATCATAAAGTTTGGCAAACGCTACCTTGCAGTAGGTATCAATAAATGTCTGCTGGTAGATTCGTCCAACGCCTTTGAGGGGCCCGACATAGAACGTATCCTGCGATCCCAGATAGCCGGGATGTTCGGTTTCAATCTCTCCATGGGCTTCTTTCTCCTGCTTGGCCCTTTCTAAAGCCACCAACTGTTCTTCCGTGAGGACCAGGCCTTCCTGTGCCATCTTGGCTTCTAAGGCCTTAAGACGCAGCTTAAAGGTGTGTAAATCGTGCCGAAGCCAGACGCTGCGGACTCCGCCAGGCGAGATGAATATGCTTTCCTTGCGGAGTTGATTGGATGCCCTTTGCTGCCCCCAGGCAGGCTGTTCAAAGGCAAGGTCGACCACTTTTTCCTCAATCTTAGGAGCAACCCTGTTTTTGAGGATAGGTTTCTTTCGGCTGATCTCTTGCAGTGCAGCTTCTCCACCAGTTTCATAGAGTTCTTTGTAGCGGTAAAAACTGTCCCGTGAGTAGCCTAAAATATTACATGCTCTTGATACATTTCCGAGTTGTTTGGCCAGTTCCAACAGGCCGACTTTGTTTTTGATGATTTTCTG
>CAZECQ010000278.1:0-2809 GCA_964510545.1 uncultured Pirellulales bacterium
ATTTTTTCCGAAATTGCTCATATTCATCCATCGTATTTAAGTTTGTAATTTGTCCTGCTTCGGCCTTGATATATTTGACCTTGCACTTGGAAAAAACATCACTTATTTTACGGCCCCCCGATGAGAGCACCTCATTTATTACTCCAAGCGTACTTTTTCTATATACTGCAAAAAGCGGTTCTAGCTTTTCTTTACCCTCACTCCTCGGGATAACTATGTCCGCTTCTTTGGCTTCTACAAGAAGCCTTCTAACAAAAGTTAAGTCAATATTGGGAATATCGCAGGCCACTACAAAATTCAACTCGTTTTCCGAAGCTTCCAGTGCCGAAGCTATACCCATCAAAGGTCCCTGCCTACTCTGTCTGTCTGGGACAACCTCGAAACTAAGAAAGGCAAATTTATCCGCTTCATTGGCACTTATGAGTATCTGCTCAAACGAATCGCATAGTTGTTCGCAGATATGCTCTACTATTGGTTTACTTTTAATTGGCAGCATACTTTTATCGACGCCCATTCGCCCGCTTGAACCCCCTGCTAAGATTATCGCCGTTGCTTTTTCCATTATCGTCCATTTTCCTCCGGTCAGCTTTATCCGGTCAATATCGAAATCAAAACCGGCCCCATCCGAGACGACAACTTTATCAATGTATCTTCTAACCTCTCCGGCAGAGCCTTTCCATTGTTTAAGATTCGGTGCTGCTATCATAAGAAACAATCCCGGCTTTACTACGTGCCGCAGTGAATTAGATTCACAAATCAAGGTTGTATCGGAGCCCACAATACTCACCAGGGCGGTCAGTCCCTGCTCCAGATGGGACCTGAGCACTCTAAGCCAAAGAACTCTGCTTGCTCCGGCAGCCAAAAGTCTCGAAGTATCTTTGGTTGAATTTCTTCTGAGCTCTTCGGTAATGCAGAAATTCCCTTCCAGCGACGAACATACTCCGCATCCGCGCCCGCCGCGAGGACACGTACCGTCTTTAGCCTTTATCGCGGTAACTTTTATACCTGTGATATTTGTGCTTTTGCAGAATTTCTTTATCACTGCACAGGCAAGCTCAGTCTTGCCGGTGTTTCTTCCCGCAGAGCCTATCATCAACATACCATCAAGCTTTATCATTTTATCCCTCAAGATACCGGTAATGACGTCGGTTTGTAAGGCTGGTGATAATTTTTTCGATAGACTCCGGTTCAATTGCGCCAAGTATCCGGCTGGGTGAACCAGCGTATAATTCTTGCACTCTGTCGGCCAATTCGCTTCGAACAACAAGCAATATGAGGGCATTGGACAAGGCCAACAATGAATCCACATCTCTACGCCATCCATTGCCGCGAAGCTCCAGTGGTCCGAACTCATCAATAATGATAATATCAGCGGATTCCGTCGCAGCCGGACTCAGGGCTTCTCTGCCAAGTTTTAGTCCGTCGGCGATAAAAGTAAACCCTTCGGTTTTATTGCCGTCAGTTTTGCGCTGTGCCAGCGAAGCTCGGCTTTTACTTCGCAGGTCAATGATGTCATATCCACTCAACTTGCCGTTACGTTGTGTGGATGGGGCCAACAGACCGGCAACTACAAAGCCCTCGACACAGGCGGTCTGAGCGAGTTTGGCGGCGGCAGTAGTTTTGCCGGAGTGTTTCTTGCCCGTCCACAAAACAAGTATGTTCTCCATCATCACCATCAGCCGATTAGTAATTCAAGAAAACAAATATACAGCTATGCTGAAGACCCACAATCCGACGGTAATCACAGACACACCGCTCGAGGCTAACTGTAGTCGAAATTTGAATGGATTGTCAAGCTTTGCCTTAAGCCGCTGGCCAAGACAGAAACTTAACGGTACAAAAACGGCACACCCCAAAGCTGCTAATGTTCCGCCTATAACGATATGGTCCATAACTTTAGCTAACCCTGCTTCAACCCAATGGTGATATCTAAATACATAGGTTATCATCAAAGCAAATAAGCTGTAACCTGAGTATGTTGCCAGTACCGCACTGATAGACCGGTTTTTTAACTTTAAAACATTGAAAAACAAATCATAACAAACTCCCAACAGGAATATGCCCAAAAGGTGACACGCAAAAAATGGTAAGTTCATAAACTTGTATAGCATTGCAAAGGCGGCAATGGTAGTTGCACTACCCCTTCCCGGCAGATAGACTTTTGCAATGGTCAATATACTAAAACCAATTATTGTTAAATACACGGATGCACGAGGTATTGCAAAACGATACAGCACCCCGCCCAGTACCGCCTCCGAAATACCCCACAGGCCGCTAAAAAGCAGTATCCCAAAGACATATTCTTTCTTCATTTTTCTGTCTCCTAAAAAACACTTATTTTCCTTCCAGCCAGCGTTCTGAAAATTCCTTCAAGTCAAATATATTCACAGTACCATTCTGCGTCAAGTCTGTTCCACCGCACCAGTCGGGGGCTGTGCATAGTTCCTTAGTGAGCCAGTGCTGAGCAAACACACCGAAATCACAAAAGTCAAAGTCGCAGTCCCCGTCTATATCAGTTTTAACAAAGGAGTCTGAGGAAATTGTTAAAAGCTGATAATAATCCCAGTCGGGCAGCTTCGTATATTGCTCAAGTATTCCAGCGACACCACACAAATTCAGGCCGGCCTGAACAATCGGATGAGGCGTTGTGTAATCGGGATTATCGATATTCATATAATCCGATGCCCAGCAGTAACTATTGGGGTCATTATTAGCTTCGATTGAATAATTGTCCCTGTGTGAACAGGCATCATTGTAGTCACCAACTGCAACGTTTCTTACCTTTATATACATCGCCTCGTATTTTTCA
>CAZECQ010000279.1:0-2788 GCA_964510545.1 uncultured Pirellulales bacterium
TTCTGAGCCGATACCCAAATCAATAACAAAGGATTTTGCGATTCTTGAGGCGGGGGACCATGTTGAGTGGCTGTTTGACCAATTGGACGTTGATTTTGAACTGGGCCAGAGCAAGATTTTGCCTCTGCTCAGCGGAGGCAAAGCGGTTGGAGCAATAGTTTTTGAGCTTCGCCATCCGGGCGATGTGGAAGAATTCTGTGAGAGGTTTGAATGGGCCGCTTCTGTAGGGGCTGCGGTTTTGGCTATTGCTCTTGTGCAGCAGAAGCAGCAGGATTTTGCCGAGCAATTCTCTAAAATGTTGATAAAAGCAGGTGAGCGGCCGGGCGAGCAAATAACTCCGCAGCAAGAGGAGCAGGCCATCCCAGAGCAAGAAGAGATTGAGGTTGAGCAGGAACAGGGAGGTTTGCGGCAGGCGCCTGCTGGAGAGAGCAGGATTTCGCATTTGATTGAGATTGCGGCGGGGGCGGCGCATGAATTGAATAACCCGCTTTCAGTGATATCGGGGCGAACAGAAATACTTGCTGAGAGCGAAACCGACCCAAACAAGAAAGAACTGTTGAAACAGATACAGGAGAACGCCAGCAAGCTATCACAGATTATAGATGATTTGATGGGCTTTGCCTCCCCGCCGGAGCCAAAAGTAACCAGCACAAGTATTAAACAACTATTGGATGAAGCTATACAGCTGGCCGCCATGAAACAAAAAATCGAAAAATTCGATGTGAAGCTTGAGGTTGCCGAAGATATTAAAGAAGTTTTTGTGGACTCGGCACAGATTGTTTCGGCGATAGCGAATATTTTCTGTAACTGTCTCGAATCATACGAGGAGGGTGCCGGGCCGATTGAGGTTGCCGCAGTTAATAACGCATCTGGCAGTTCTGTGAAACTTAAAATTATCGATGCGGGTTGCGGGATGGATTTCGAGACGCTGCAGAAAGCTATCCAGCCGTTTTTCTCATACAGGCCGGCAGGACGAAAACGCGGGATGGGTCTTGCGTATGCCGTTCGTTTAGTGGAGCTTAACGGTGGTTCGCTGGATATAAGGAGTAAAGTCGGCGGTGGAACGACGGTAACAATTTTCCTGCCCTGTGAGGAAAAAACAAGGGGCAGATAATTCATAACTGGTTTAGTTGGGGGGACATCGAAGCAAATCAAAATTACGGAATTGCTGGGTCCGGCTTGGCCGCGACAAGTGGGGGTGGTTTTAAATAGGTTCGACAAGCTCACTACAGGTTGGGTTTGATTGGGTTTGAATTGGGTTTGTTTTTCTTGTAAAAGTGAGTTTTTGGTGCAAAAACGGGGAAAATTGGGTTTGTTTTGCATAATTGATTCTTTTTGTGCGCTGGTATAAGTGATCCGGCTTCGCCAGAGGCTTGGCTGGGACAAGCGGGGTTGGTGGATTTGAGGTTTGGTAGCCATTATTAAGTTCTCCTAAGGGGGGTTAAAAAAAACATGCTCCCCATAATTAGATGAACCTGCGCGTTTGGTGCGAAAAAACGGGCGATTTTGGGATAGTCAAAGTTTGTAAGTTGTTGTGGGGAAAGAGATAAAAAAAATTTGAAAAAAATTCCAACAATCAAAACAATACCTGCGCAAATGATTCTACTCCGCTCAGGCGCCGCGGGGGCTATTGCTCCGCTCAAACGCCGCGGGGGCTGTTGTTCCGCTCAAGCACCGCGGGAGCTGCCGGAGGCCGGAATGAGGGCGCAGTCCGAACCGTAGGCAGCGGAAAAAGAGCAAGAAAATGCAAGAAAATGGCAAAAAATGGCAAAAAACGTCAAAAAGTGTCAAATTTTGTCAAAAAAGTGACTTTTGCGGTTGTTTTACCCCGCTCAGGCGCCGCGGGGGCTGAACTCCGCTGTGCTGGGCTAACGGCTAAAATAAAAGTCCTCGATGTACAATAGTACGCCTCCGGGCGGCGGACAAATTACGCCTTGTACTGACCCTAAACTCCTCGCAAAAATGGAATTATATTTGGTTGCTGTTGGTGGTGGAGGCAGCGGAAAAAGTGAGAAAGTTAAAACAATAAGTATAAACCCGTAATACAAGATATAAAACAAAGAAAAGTTGAAAATTGTTTTACGGGGTCTGAAAAGTAGGTATAATTCTGGGCGGAGATGTTTCTCGTTAAAGAATAGGTATTAAGGAAATTAGCGGAATGGCAAATAAGAAATTAGATCGCAATTTTTTGGTCACACAGCAAATTTTCAAATCGAGCTGAAGCTATGAGGTTTTTAAAATGGCTATTTATGAAATAAATAACAATAATCTAAGCCCCGTAAAAAGCGTACCTTTTTCACAAGAAAAAGAGAGCCAGATAATTACAGAAAAAAATTTAGATGTAATTTTTGGTTTAGAATTCATCCAGACAGAATATGCCCTCAGCAATTTCAGAATTGATACATTAGCTTTTGACCCTCAAAGCAATGCTTTCGCAATCATTGAATACAAGAAGAATGAGAATTTCCACGTTATTGATCAGGGATATGCATACTTAGCATTAATGTTAAGTAATAAAGCCGATTTTATAATTGAATATAATGACAAAATGCAGAGCCCACTAAAGAAAAACGATGTTGATTGGTCACAATCTAGAGTTTTGTTTGTTTCTCCTTCTTTCACTATTTATCAAAAACAAGCGATTAATTTCGAAAATTTACCCATAGAACTTTGGGAGATAAAAAGGTATTCAAACAATACGCTAAGTTATAATAAAATCAGAGCCTCACAAGCTGTGATCTGACCCCGAATTATGTACCACACTCGATTAGAGAGTTATCCACCTGTT
>CAZECQ010000280.1:0-2778 GCA_964510545.1 uncultured Pirellulales bacterium
AAAAAATGAGGGAAAAGAAATTTTATCACTTGACTTTGAGCTCTTCATAGGTGGTATAATATACTTCGTTGATTCGCAACTTTGGTTTCTTGCATCGTCCAGCCATATAAATAGTTTAGACAGTTTTTAGACAGAATGCAAGAAAAAACCATAATAATGAGAAATAGCGAGGTAAGTTGTGATACGACGAGAGTAGGCGTGATGAGTTGTATCTTATTTATATTGAAGCATTTATGAAAAATAATTGTTGTAAGTTTATTCTTCCTTCGCAATACCACGGGTTTCAACCCGTGGATGGAAGTATCCGACGTAGTCGGACGGGCAAGCCCGTCCTGGAAATTTCCACGGGTTTTAACCCGTGGAAATTTACTTGTGGCGATGACTTCTGATTTTCGGTAATGCACGGCTCACACCCGTGAGGTCACTGGTTCGAATCCAGTATCGCCCAATTATTATATACAAAAACAGTTGCTCCACATAGGAACCAATAAATGCCAGAGGTGGCTTTGGGAAATCAGGTTAAAAATAATATTGAGTCGCCAAAACTCAATAAAGGCCATTCCGGCAACACTATCGGGCTGACCAGAATCCAGAAGCTCATCTACAAAAGAATGCTGGAATCGAAAGCCAATAAGCCGTGTTTTTATCTCGAATCAAAGGCAGACGTTACAGAAATGATGAAACTTCGACCTAAACTTCGCAAAACCTTTGGGGTCAAAATAACAACAAATGCCTTTTTTATTCGTTCGCTGGCACTGGCGGCGAGGAAATATCCCCTAATGACAGGTAAACTTGACGGTGACAATATCAGGATAGCCGATTCGATTAACGTGGGCTTTGCGGTCAATGCTCCCCAGGGTCTTGTTGTGCCGGTGATAAAAGAAGCGGATAAAAAAAGCCTGGTTGAAATCGCAAAACTGGAAAAGGCGTTGACTGAAAAGGGGCGTGACAATAAACTAACGCTTGTTGATATGGAAGGAGAAACGATAGCGTTAAGCAATCTCGGTGCCTACGATATCGATTCCTTTTTTGGAATAGTGCCGCCGCTGGCCAGTACTATTATGGCAGTAGGCAATATAATTCCAGTGGTTGTGCCACAGGGAGGCGAGGTGGGGGTGCGGAAAATGGTAAGTCTGACTTTAGCTGCTGACAATCGAGTTATAAATGAATACTATGCGGCAAAGTTTCTAAGCTGTATTACAGAGCAACTGTCAAATCCTGACAAATTGATAAAAGAAAACGGAGACAATAAATAAACAGAAGTAACTTTCTGTCAGAGAGATTCCGGCTCCGGCTGGTTTTGCTCGGAGTGTGTCTGTGTGAATTCCGAGGGGTGCATTTGTGAATCAGACTGTGGGATTGGCCTGATTTCGACGGGGGATGTGGTTGCCTCTTCTTCGGCGACAGTTTCCGGTTCAGGTTGAACCTGCAGCTGCAATGGCGTGTGTATGAATTCGGCTACTTTGTGGTAATCCTCGGCACCATGACAATTTTGCTCGTACTCAAAGATTGTTTTGCCATAACTGGGGGCTTCTGCGAGCTTGATATTGGTTCTGATATAAGCAGGTAAAATCTGTGCCTGTGCCCAGGGACAATCGGTTCCACGAGCATTATCAAGAAACTGCTGTATATCAGCCCTGACTTCATTTGGCAATGAAGTTCTACTGTCGAACATACAAAGCAAAATCCATTTTACCTTGAGGGCAGGGTTGATTCTTTTGTTGACGAGACCGACTGTCTGGAGGAGCTTACCGAGGCCCTGCAGCGCGAGAAAATGCGGCTGAAGCGGTATTAAGACTTCATCGACGGCAGCAAGGGCATTTAGTGTGAGCAGTCCCAACGAAGGGGCACAATCAATCATAACATAATCGAAGTTGTCCTGAGCGGTTCTGAGGGCCTCTCGCAAGATGGTTTCCCTGCCGACGACGCTGACCAGTTCGCTTTCTGCGCCGACAAGGTTAATATCCGCCGGCAGGAGCCAAAGATTAGGCCTTACAAGCATAATTTCCTGTTCAAATCCGGCTGACTGAGTGAGGACTTTATATGACCCGGAGCCGGCGATTTGAGGGGTAACTCCGAGATGTATCGTCAGATGCGCCTGAGGGTCCAAATCAAGAACAACCACTCTCAAGCCCATCTGTGCAAGAGCTGCGGCTGTATTTGCTACGGTGGTGGTTTTTCCCACCCCACCTTTCTGATTTAAGACCGCAATTGTTCTCATACCTGATTCTCGCGGTTAGTTACCGGTGATTCGTTATTTGATTGAGCGACGGTAATTTTCTTAAAAACGGCATCAAGCACTCCATTAACAAAGGCCGGCGACTGAGCAGTGCTGAATTTTTTGGCAAGCTCGATAGCTTCGTTTATAACAACCTTCGGCGGGATATCCCGACAGAATTTCAACTGGTAAACCGCCAATCTCAAAATGCTTTTGTCAACAAAAGAGAGCCGGGACAATCCCCACTTTATTGTTGAGGCAACAATCAGTTCATCACACCTGGCCAAATTTTCCCATGCACCTCTGCTCCAGTCCAGGGCAAGTTTGCGGACAGAATCGTCGGGTTCATTTTCCCTGAAGAACTCACCCAACCGCTCTAAGAGTTCAGGGCCCTGTACATCAAGCTGGTATAGCCCCTGCATTGCCAGTTCTCTGGCCCTTGTTCTTTTGTCCACCTGCCAGCCCTTTTTACATTGACTATTGATAATTGATTATTAGCAGGAATTATTAATTTTCAAATAGTGCGGCTAAATCTGTTCCAGCACATCGATTGTTTCCAT
>CAZECQ010000281.1:0-2770 GCA_964510545.1 uncultured Pirellulales bacterium
CAGCAGCGGTATTGCCGTCGCCCTCATCAAGCTCCCACCAGCCGATAAGCTCTCCCACCTCTCGTGAACGACGATTGTTATCAAGCCAGTTTTCTGAAAGAACTTTCAAATCGTTATAATCGACCCTGCCATCAGCGAAAACGTCGCCAGGTATCGTATCCCATTCAGTGGTAATATTGTAACAGAGGCCATTAAGTACCTCGGTATTGCCGCAATAAGACCAGCCCCAGAACCTCTTGGTAGTTGAGACAGTAGTAACGCACTTGACCCCTATATACCAGGTTCCGGCCCAAGGGTCGTTTATAACAATTGCTTCGTCAGCAGTCGAGGTATTATTTGCATCTATAGTCCCTGTTTCGCCCTTAAAGGCAAAATCGCCAGGCTTTGCGAACAAATTAAAGTCGTAAGCATCATCTCCATTCAGAGTAATTGTCAACTGCTGTGTCCCCGGCGGTATATGAACGGTGAAATGATGATACTGCCTGTCACCTATTTTTTCACGAGCGGCAATGGAATTGCTATACATATTTCTGGTAACACCGTTTTCAAGGGAAGCTTTTACTTTTGGTGAGCCCTGACCATCCATTGCGTATTGCAATACTGCTGCCATAAGGTCTCTCTGCTCGCCGGAAGTTATACGTTCGGGATGGGAAGCAATCGGGACGAGTCGGCCGGAATTGGCGTCGTCTTTATACGCCCAGATGCTTACGTGACCGTCACTAACTTTGCCTGAGGCGTCAAATCTGGTACAAACCTCGGTACCATCGCACCAGTAAGTCGGGTCTTCACTGATAACATAAGGGCCATTCCAGTGTTGTACATTCTCAATATACAGGTCGCCGCCGAAATCATAATAGTCAAGCAACGGTGAGTTAATGGGAAGGTCATAGCCGACCTTGAATATGCCGATTTGACTTAAAGTTCGAGCCAGCCAGATATGAAAATATTCCGGCTTGTAAGTACCACCCACTCCTGTTGAAGTAATAAAGGCGCCGGCACAGGAACCGGAATAACAGCCGCCATTATGATAAAAATCCCTTACTCTTTGCCGACCGACTTCGCCGAGAGAATCACCGTGACTTGTGGAAAGACCGCCGTCTACATACATGCAGCGAAATCTCGGCTGTCCATCAGGATAAAGAAGCACGCCGTTATCGTCATTGCCGTCTCCAATGAATACCGCATCTTGGATGATTTGTTCAGCTGGTGGTATGTCCCCGCCGTAACTTAAGGAAAGATGCTCACTTGAAAGTCCCAGATATTCTACAGCGGGCATCTCTGTAGTGCCATTGAGTTTAAGCCCCGAGTCCTTGAAAAGCTCTTTGTAAAAACCTTCGGTTGCCGTCCTGAAGCTCCAGATATAACCAGGCCATACGTTGCCGTCATTAACCGCATCGATGGCCCAGTAGTAAGTTGTGCCGCCTTCGAGTGTGCCCGGGTCAAAGCTGTTGCCGTCCTGCAGACCGATATGTACCGCTTGGTTGCCTTCATTTACCTCGTACCAATCAGTCCCGAAATAGACATCATGACCGTTAACATCAGCGGCATACTCACCCGGCTTCCAGCTAAGACTATTAACACCAATAGATACATTTCCGGCCCCGTCAGCAGGGCTCGGCTCTGTGGCAAAGCCGCTGCCGTAAAGGATTCGTATCTCTCTCTTTGATAGTGCCCTGTCATAGAGGCGAACATCATCAATCAGACCCTTCCAGCGGCGGTTGGCGTAATACTCATACCCACCGATAAAAAAGTCATACCCGTTACTGCCCAGATATTGTTTATATGAGCCTGAAGCGTCAATCCTCGCATCTACATAAAGATACCTTGCGCCGGTGAATCTGTCATAAACAAACACGACAAAGTGCCACCGGTTGTCCTGTATGTCTTTGGTTCCTTCAACCTCATCATCGTGACTACCAAAGCCGGTGGTGTAGAATCTGAGGTGGTCTGAAGTGCCGAACCTGCCCATCATAAAGGCATTGCCTTTACTTGCGATATACTGACGGTCGTACTCAAAGGTGTTGATTTTTACCCAGGCTGACATTGTAACCGACTCGGTAATGTCGGCCCAGTCGCCGTCGCTATCGCCTCCTCCGCAGTTGACACCGCTTCCGCTGGTACTGTTTATGCTCAGCACTTTGCTTCTGTGAGGCTCTGGGTCGTCTATAATAGCAGTGCTGCCGATAAGTGTACCATGATGGCCATAGATAGAACTGTCGGAAGCAGTGCCATCGTTAAAAGTCCAGTATCCCAGTAGGTTAGGGTCAGCAAACGCTGTGTTTAAGGCAAAACCAACCACCGTAAAAAAGTAAAAAAATAAAAATCTATTTTTAGACATAAATCCCCTTTTTCCCTCCTGTAGCTCAGTGGTATATTTGCTGCTAATGCTATTAATATATAAATATATAATGGCATTTATTTTATCATCATTTCAAAGGTTCGACTCAAGCCAGTCAGAAGCCATTATTTGAAAATCGAGAAAATTGACTTTGCAATCTTCGTTTAAGTCACCTGTTGGGTTAAAATAACATACCTCCTCAACTGGTGATGAAGGCAGCGGAGAACCTTGATAGAGCAGTTCAATTTCGTCGGAACTGAGTTGATAATCATAGACCTGGACATCATCTATCAGACCTTTGTAAAAGTTCCGCAGCCTCCTGTCGGCTCCGATGTTAAGAAGCCCCGCACCACTGATTGGATTTGTGGTGTATGTGTTGCAGGCAACCATCTGCCCATCAAGATATGACACCATCATCGTCATGCTGCGGAC
>CAZECQ010000282.1:0-2758 GCA_964510545.1 uncultured Pirellulales bacterium
GACAATTCTGCACTGAATCAGTCATATATACCACCAATACCGGCGCAGCAACAGCTACCCTGAACGGCTGATAATACTTCTGGTAATTGGACAGTTGCTGCGACCCCAGCAGACGCCTGGCATAAATCATTTCCTTGTCAAAGACATAATCGCTGATGACCATTTCGCCCGGCCCTAAAACATTATGATTTAGCTGCTCGACTCTGCTGATGAGAAAATATAATTGCGAATCCAGCGCCAAATCTTTCCTGCCGGCATAGACCTGTGGCATATACGGGTTCGTATCGTATGATTCGAACAACGTCTTACTGCCGAAATAATTTGCGAGTTTTTTCGTTAATGTCGTTTTGCCGACGCCGATGACGCCCGCCAGACTCACAACCTGAGGCAAATCGCGATTGAGCGCAAAATCTCCCCCGCCCAGCCGCCCTGCCATCTCTGCTACCGATACATTCATAACAGGATGGACCAATTGAGCATTGAGCCGGCATAGACCTTTGAGCACAAACGAGCGAAGGTGCATCTGCGGATGCGGCACAGTTAAATCGCCACTGTTGATTACCTGCTCTCCATACAGCAGCAAATCCAAATCGATGACCCTTGGCGACCATTTCTCAGCCCTTACCCTGCCAAGCGCCTCCTCGATTTCAGCCATTCTCCTGTACAACTCTTCCGGCTCAAGTGACGTTTTCACTTCGGCAGCGCTGTTGAGATATTTCGGCTGATTACTATCGCCAAGTGCAGCCGTCTCGATTAATTCGCTGGCCCGGACAACTTCGACTCCTTTGCTTTCGCCTAACATCCGAATCGCTTTATCCAGAAACTCCGCTCTGTCACCGAGGTTACTGCCTAAACCAATATATGCTGTTGTCGGCTCTGCCATTATTAAAGTGCGGCAAATCTTTTCATAGCTTCGGCCGTATCCTCAGGCCTGCCAAAAGCCGTAAGTCTGAAATATCCTTCGCCCGCCGGTCCGAACCCCGCTCCCGGCGTCCCGACCACATTCGCCTTTTGCAGCAGAAGGTCGAAGAAATCCCAAGAGCTTACTCCGTTCAGCGTCTTTAGCCAGATATACGGTGCGTTCACACCGCCGTAAACTTGATAACCCATTTTAGCGAGCGCCCGGCAAATCAGCGCCGCATTTTTCATATAAATATCAATAGTCCGCCGAATTTGCTTTTTGCCCTGCGGACTATAGATGGCCGCTGCCGCGCACTGCGAAATATACGATACACCGTTAAACTTCGTGCACTGACGACGCCGCCATAACTTGTTAAGCTCGACTGCCTTGCCGTCGTCGGTATATGCCTTGACCTGTTTCGGCACAACGGTAAAGGCACATCGCACACCGGTAAAGCCCGCACTCTTGGAAAAACTGCGAAACTCAATCGCAACATCTTTGGCCCCGTCAATCTCATAAATCGAATGCGGAATATCGGCATCGGTGATAAAGGCTTCATAAGCGGCGTCAAAAAGAATTACCGCCTTATTGGCTTTCGCGTAATCGACCCATTGACGCAGAACTTCTTTACTCACCACCGCACCGGTAGGGTTGTTCGGAAAGCACAGGTAAATCAAATCAACCGGTTCAGTGGGCAGGGCCGGCGTAAAATTATTCGCTGCCGTACAAGGCATATAAACAATACCCTCGAACTGCCCTGTTTCCGTCGCGCCTTTTGTCCTGCCGGCCATAACATTCGTATCGACATACACCGGATACACAGGGTCGGCCACCGCCACAACATTTGCAAGGCCGAATATCTCGCCGATATTGCCTGTATCGGACTTGGCCCCGTCGCTCACAATAACTTCATCGGCTTCGAGTTCGATTCCTCGCTGCCGAAAATCGTTCTCGATTATCGCCTCTCGTAGAAACTCATAACCTATCCCGCCGCCGTCGTAGCCCCGGAAGGTATCTATATCACCCATCTCATCGACCGCTTTTTTCATCGCCTTGATTACCACCGGCGCTAATGGCTGTGTTACATCGCCGACGCCTAAGCTGATGAGCTTCGCATCGGGGTTTTTTGCCTTAAAGGCATCTATCCGCCTGCCGACTTCAGGGAACAGGTAACCCGCCTGCAGTTTAAGAAAATTCTCATTGACATTTATCATTCTACTTCTCACTAAATCCCGAAACTAAAAAGCCGAAACGCTAAATATAAGCCAAAATCATCAATTGTCAATACCTATAAAAAATGGCCCTGGCTTCGCCCTGCCTGGCCTGCCATTGCTTGACCGGCCGGAAGGAAATTGCCGCGCGATTCGAAGAATCGTTCACAATGACATTTGGGGAGGGGTATTATGGGTTCTGAAAATAAAGGTGGCGGTAAATTCAATCCGGTTGCTGCCGCTGGCGGCTTGTGATTGGGAGAAAATCAATGGGGGGCTCGTAAAAATACGGGGGTTTTTTTTGTGGCTTTGTGGGGAAATTATTGGAAATTGGGTGGGGATGCGGTAGGATTGATCTGGCGGGCGGGTGGCGATTTGGTCCACTTTCGCTTTACCAGGCTGGTGGTACGGTCAAAGATGACCTTGGTAGTAAACGCTGGGAATGGAATTATTCAACTGTTTTTTCCTTTGACAATGCATAACCCTTTTTGTACACTGTGTTGTTAAATAATAAGATGCTCTCCGATTGAAAAATACGGAATTTTCCAGCCGAAGGAACCTGTTTAACATATTTTTTGTAATGCAGGAGTGTGATTATGTCTTCAAGAAGAGATTTTCTTAAGTTAGCCGCCGCCACCGCCGCAAG
>CAZECQ010000283.1:0-2731 GCA_964510545.1 uncultured Pirellulales bacterium
CTTTCTGCATCAATCGCGGTTTGAATACAGGAGATGACTATTTTCTTGACCTTGCTTTTGGTCCAGTAACGTGTTTCACTCAATTCATCTTTGCCTACTACAGTATTTTCCAACACACCGAGGTATCTATTCAAGTCCATCAACAACTGAGCACATTTCTTGAGAATAATGGCAGGTTTGTGTCGAGCAACATTTGGAACTTGTCTTACAAGTATTTTTTTGATCCTGGCCTTTGCAACCTTTGTTCTTTGGTACAACACCAGGGCACGAAGCCCTGCCGGTATTGAATCTATCGTACTCCAACCTGATCCATTACAGAGGTCACACTTTATCAGGCCAAGACTAAGGCAATCGGTACATACCATTTCGTGCTCTATATGTCCGTGTCCATCACAATTCTCGCACGTTACCCGACCTTTTTTACAGAAAGGACAGGGAGAATGTACGAACAGAGCTATAAACCTATCAGTCATTTTTTTACCCATAAGTTCGACAAGTCGTCTCGGCAAATCAGGCGTGCTGCTCAAAATGTGGTGTGCCTGTCCCTTGGCAAATAGGCTCATAGCTTCCAAGCCCTTACCGCTCTTTAATTTTTCCACGATAGCATGAACGAGCTTTTCGACTCTGTCGTCAAGAGAGGCCCCTGCTTGGTTAATTTCTTTATCGGCAGAATCATTACTTTTCCTGGCCATATAGTGTCCTTATAGCTGATTTTCTACTCCGGCTCGCAAACCTTCCGGTGTTAGCCATTTTCCCACAAGGCCCAGAACCCAATCAAAAAAAAGTGCTAATGCTGCGGCAGGCAAGGTTCCGGCTAAGAGGTAATCAGGCCGAATACTTCGCAGGCCCTTGATAATAAGGTCCCCTAAGCCCCCGGCGCCGATCAACCCACACAAAGTGGCAACACCAATTGTCCAAACGGTTGATATACGTATTCCAGTCATTATTACAGGCAGTGACAACGGCAGTTCTATAGAGAATAATATCTGCACTGGTTTCATCCCCATACCTGTTGCCACTTCAATAACCGATTTATCTACCTGCCTGATGCCCGTATATGTATTACACATAATCGGCAGTAAAGCATACAGTATGAGAGCTACCATAGCTGGTACCGTTCCGATGGTTGGCAGTGAAATAATCGCAAAAATGACAACAATAAAAGCAATAAGTGCCAAACTCGGAACGGTCTGAATTATACCTGTCAAGCCCATAATAATTGAGACCAGTTTGAGATTCCGACTTTTGGACAAGTAAACGCCTAAAGGCAGTGCTATCAAAACTGCAACCATCATCGATAGGAATACGAGGTAAATATGTTCATAACTGCGGCTGAGTATCTCAGGTCCTAGTTTCTGTAAAAATGATATTAGCGTGCTCATGTGGTCCCTCCAGTTTCCCCGAGTATACCTGTGATGGCTTTGAGAAGTTTGGTCTTTTGTAAATAGTCAATAAACAAGCCTTTCCGATAGACAGGCAAAGCAACCTTGCCGCTTTTTTTGAACATATCGAGAGCCTCGATAAGGGAACTGTTGTCCCTCAAACATAACGGTGGTACAGAAGATTCATCAGAAATTGGTTCTTGATTTATTTGTGGCACAATAGTTTTTAACGTCCTCGTCAACAGAGACAGTTGGAATCGATGCTGGCCAAGAAACTGGTCTACAAATTCGTTAGCAGGATTTTCAATAAGCTCAGCCGGTGCCGCAAGCTGCTGCAAGACTCCGGCATCCAATAGAGCGATGCGATTCCCCATCTTAACTGCTTCAAATACATCGTGAGTTACAAAAATAATTGTCTTTTCAATCTCCGTTTCCAGCTCAATAAACTCATTTTGAAGCTGTTCACGGGTAATTGGGTCCAAAGCACCGAAGGGTTCGTCCATTAAAACAATTGGTGGATCGGCTGCCAAAGCTCTTACAACACCAATCCTCTGCCGTTGTCCACCGCTGAGTTGGGTAGGGTAGCGGAGTCTGAATTGTTCAGGTTGCAGACCGACCAGGCTCAAAAGTTCATCAATACGTTTATCTATTTTGTCCTCAGACCATTTTAGAAGTTTGGGTACCACAGCGATATTTTCTGCTACAGTCATATGGGGGAACAAACCTATGTGTTGAATTGCATACCCTATTTTACGTCTTAGCTCGATAGTGTCCTGTTCCATAATATCGATATCTTCGATGAGTATACGACCTTCTGTAGGCTCAATTAACCGGTTAACCATTTTCATAGTAGTGGTCTTGCCGCTGCCGCTGGTTCCTAACAACACAAGCGTTTCCCCTTCTTCTATTTCTAGTGAAAGGTCGCGAACAGCTTTTAAACCGTTAGGGTAAGTTTTATTTACATGATCAAATTTTATCAAAACAGGCCTCTCTTAAATTTTATCCACCTCAAATATACCGGAAAAACCATGGCCACAACCTATGCCCTGTTGCAGATTCATAATCAGATGGCGGAGAGCATATCCCAACTGAGGTTCAATAATATTCTCTCGCGGCAGGCCCAGACCAAGCCAACCTACACCTTCAACAACCAGCTGCATGCGATCCATCATCTCACGAAGAGCAGCTGGGTATGATGCAGGTATCTCACCCGGCTTCTCAGTAAAGCTGCGTTGCTGTTCATCATATACCGTGATAAGCTTTTGTGTATATTGGATAAGAGTATTCCAACATACCTGAAGGTGTTCTAAATGATTGTTTACAAAATCGAAATCTTTTTTAGGAACATA
>CAZECQ010000284.1:0-2666 GCA_964510545.1 uncultured Pirellulales bacterium
GCAGTGTTCCGACCCCGGTCCGCCCTTAACACCCGGGGGGACCGTAATTTTTAAGATATACCATAAATTTTAAAAAACTCAGGGCAAAAACTATTTGATACCATGACCTTATTGAATAAATATTGCCATTTTATTGTTGAAATTAATATTGGAATATTGTAGATATGGCTATTACTTCTTGTTTGGTTCTTAATTGGTTAGTTAGGGTACATTGAAAACAACACATTTCTTAGTTGCCGTATATTTTAAGAAGTTAAATTGGTTCAGCTATGGCACGGTATCGCAAAAAAATATCATTGTACGAAGTAATAAGCAAAGGTACTTCTAAGTCAGCTTATGGCAGAATGTTAGAAAAGCTGCATCTGCCCAAAATCGGCCGCGATAAGCCGGCCACCGTTCAGGATGAAGTTGAAATGCCCGAAAGTGTGGCTGAATGGCCGAGAAAACCAAAAATCGTGCAATTTAACGCCGGCAGAATTGAGTTTTCAATGCCATACCAGCTTGCTATTGCTGTACTGCTGGGCGTTATTTTGCTGCTTTTAGTCGTTTTTCGGCTGGGCCAGCATGCAAGTAATCCACAGATTACAAGTGTTTCTGCCAGCAGCCAGGATGTAAAAACGAGTCCAGCCCGGCCAAAAGCGGCGGATTTGCCTGCTGTTAAGGAGGTAACAGCGGTAGCGGACATTGAGAAATCGGCGATTATCGATGACAGACCTGCCGCTGTCAAAACTGAGCAGGTAGATGCTTTTCCGCAGACAAAAGCTGCGGGACCGCTGATAGCCGACAATGTTATCGTTCTGGTTGAGTATAAGGCAAAAGCGGATTTGGTGCCGGTCCAGGAGCATTTTGCCGGCTACGGTATTGGAACGGAAATTATAATAGAAAACGGACGATACTTTTTGATTACGAAAGATAGATATGAAAAAAACCCGGACAAGCCCGGCACAGCCGGATATAGAGCCAAACAGAAAATTATCAAAGTCGGAGCCGAATATAAAAATAAAGCTCCGAAGGGCTATGAAACTTTTGCACCGAACTTTTTCAGAGATGCATACGGCAAGAAACTGAAGTAATTTCAAGGAGATTTTTGGATGTCAATTGACCGTTCATTAAAAATAAAAGGCGCTTTAGAGCGGCACCGAAATGTTTTGTCGCGAGCTGAACGTATCGAAAGACTAAAAGAAGAAGAACAGTGGAGCGAGAGTGATTCACTATTCGGTCTGCCGAAAGTTGGCAACCGTAAGAGTCACACCGGCCGAAAGGAAAAAGCAGCCGCTGCCGAAGCTGTTGAAGCCGAAACACCCGAGGCCGAAGAAGAAAAGAAAGAAGAAGGTTAAAAATTTCGCACATTTTCAAGTTGAAGCCGACCGACGAAACGGCTCAAATTCTTAAGCGTTGTAAAGTTATTGTTATTTCAGGAGGCTCTACAACAGGAAAGGAAGGTTGACCATAGTTAAAGCTTTTTTCGGCGGTTTACAGTCGCAAATAAACATTTGGTGGTAGAGGGGGTGTGAAAAATGAGGAATAAAAAGTTAATTTTTATCCTTTCGGTGCTTATCGCAGTATTTTTTTCCAAGGCTGAAGCAAGTGTTTTTTCAGAAAATTTTGATGACGGTGATATAACTGATTGGACAATTACGACGCAAGGATTAGGTTCATTTATCACTTCTACTGCAAATTCTGTAAGCCCGCCTTATGGCTTTTATATGGACTCTATGGAGAATTCCCAAGCCAAGGCCGTATCACCTACTTATGATGTAAATCTTTCAGAAAACTACCATGTTTCATTCTACTTTTTAATTCCGGATACGAGTAACCACTGGTTTGAAGTATTCAACAACCATCAGACCTACCTTGTAATTGATTCCGGTGATGATTTAAAATGTTATGATGGTAGCATAAGCTATCTAATTGATAATTTGTCAACGGATAATTGGCATCACATCAAGATTAAAGTCTATCCTGCTTCAGAAAATTATGATGTTTACATAGACGAAGAATTTCAGAAAACTTGCCCATTCTGGATTCATACCGGTCTTGAGAATAGTTTTCAAATAGGGGATAGAGAAAATGGAAGTAGTGATTATGGGAAAGCATACTGGGACGATTTCGTAATTATTCAGCCGGTGGATTCTGATGGGGATGGTATAATGGATCCAAACGATAACTGTCCTTATGTTCCTAATCCAAATCAAGCAGACAGGAACTCGGATGGATGGGGGGATGTGTGTGAATGTATTGCTGCTAACCTTGATGGGCTTGGTTTTATTGACTTTTTGGATTTTTCAATTCTCGCATCTGAGTGGTTACATCAGGATAGCGCTTTGGAAGGTGATATTGATAGCGATAATGTTGTCGATTTTTATGATTTAGAAATACTTGCATATCACTGGTTAAGCGATTGTTTTGAAGAGTAATTTTCCAGTCTGCAACCTATATTCTTTGACCACCTTCAGTTTTTTGAGCACTTGAGATGTTCTGACACTGGGTATACCAAGCTATCAAGCTAAATCTGCTTGTTTTGTGGTTCCACTTTTGATGGTTAGGCTCTACCATTGTTATGCCCGACTCATACAACTTAACTACAACCAAATCATTCATTATCTTAAAATTTCGTAAGCGTTCACGCGGTTTTGGCCAAAGGAACGGCTGCGGGTAGTAATGAT
>CAZECQ010000285.1:0-2663 GCA_964510545.1 uncultured Pirellulales bacterium
CGAAAAATCAAAAAACAAAGGTAAATTGTTCGCCAGGCCCGGCTGCACTTTCGGTCTAATGTTCGTAGTTTACGGCATCACGCGTTTCTTTATGGAATTTCTACGCGATGATAACCCATTCGAGTATAGCTGGTGGGCAATTTACAAAGGGGCAACGGTCTCCCAGAATTTAGGGATTTACCTAATAATTCTGGGTATAATTTTGATGCTGATATTCCAGATGTTCAAGCCAAAAACTGTAGATACTACATAGTATGCCCCAAGGGAAATTTAGTTCAATAATTGTATTGAATATGGTATGATATGCGCTAAGGACTTGTAAATTGCTGTTTTTTTTCAGGTTGGTTACAAAGATAAGCTCTAAAAAAACCGAAAGTCGTTATTGTCAGCTTAACTTTTAATTTTTGATTGACTATGGGTCTTTACGACAGAGATTATACTCAGGAACATTATCGGCATCATTACCGTGGTGGGCCGCAAATGCGGCTGGCTTTTCCGCAGATGACGCCGGTGGTCAAGTGGCTGTTGATTATTAATGTTGCTGTTTTTTTTATGCAGATTCTGGGGGGCGATGAAATGCTGGTGAGGAGTTTTTCCGTTTATCCGTTCTCTTTTATGGTTGTGGTGCAGTTCTGGCGGTTGATAACGTATCAATTTTTGCATGGTGGTGGATGGCACTTAGCTTTTAATATGCTCGGGCTGTTCTTTTTAGGTCCGACACTTGAGAGACACTGGAAGGGGAAAAAGTTTTTGACATTTTATCTTGGCTGTGGTGTTGCCGGAGGAGTGTTTTATATTCTGCTTGCGCTTGCCGACTTTCTTCCTGTTGCCCCTATGATAGGGGCCTCCGGCGCGATTCTTGGGATGTTAGCTGCCTGTGCAATCCTTTTCCCGCAGTTTGTTGTTTTCATTTTTCTGTTCCCTGTCCCAATCAGAGTCGCTGCCGTGATTTTAATTATTGTTTATACAGCTAATTTATTGAGGGGCGGCGGCAATGCCGGCGGCGATGCGGCCCATCTGGCTGGTATGGCGGCGGGGGCGGTTTACGTATTGTCACAATCCTGGCGCGATAAATTTAAGTTAAAGGCCCGCTCGGGCCAATGGCAAAAGAAAATTGAGACACAGCAAGACCTGCAGGCCGAACTCGACCGCGTCCTGCAGAAGGTCCATGACTACGGTATCCAAAGCCTGACTGCAAAGGAAAAAAAGACACTCAAACAGGCCACCAAAGCCCAGCAAATGAAAAATAAACTATAAAGTGCCATCCAAAACCTTACCCGTAGAGCTTTGTTTATCGCCGCTGTCGTTTTGAGCAGTGCCTAAGGGAAATAATCAATCAGTAATCAATGAGCAATTAATCAGTGCCACCTGAATTTTTTGTCCTTTTCGGGGCTGAGCAGCTCTTTAATGTGGGCCTTTATATTCTCCTCTTTGAATTTATCGTCTTTCCACTTCTCGATATTAGCTCTGCTTTTCTTTATCTCTTCTTTCATCCGCTCGAGTCTTTCCAGCAGCAATTCATATTCTATTTGCTTCCACTTGACCAGCGCATCGAACCTTTTGCTCAGCACCTCTTGCAGTTCCCGGTTCAACTTTTTCTTTTTGCCTTCATCGCTCGCAGCTTTGATTTTCTCTACCAGCTCATTTCGCTCTTTTTTGAGTTCGAAGTTTTCCTTAAGCACCTGGGCAAGGTTCGGGTCATCCTTTGCCTTTTCTACGATTCTGCCGTATCTCCTGTAGCTAAGCCCGACACGTCTGCGATACATGTCCGGCTGTTTTTCTTTCATATCAGCTAATTCTTTCGCCTCTTCGGGGTAAATCTTTTCCAGCTCTTCGAGGTATTCGACAAACCTCTGGCGCATTTCTCCTCTTCTTCGTCTTGTTCTGCCGGGCCCGCCATCCATCATAAAGCCAAGTTCGGCCGGTCTTCTATGCTCAGCGAACCTTTCACGCTGTATATTTCTCAGTTGTCTTTTGAATTCATCCAGGTTTTTATCGCGCAGTTTCTGTAGTTCTTCGGCCTTTTTAGGGTCAGTCTCTGCGAGACGCTGCATTATGCGTTCAATGCCCTGGTCTGTTAGTTTCCAATGTTCCGGTTCGCCTTTGGCAGGGGGTTTCTGACTCTGGCCGGCCAAACAGGCCGAATTCGCAGAGAGCACTACTGCGATTGTCAGTGTCAGAATCAGGTTAATAATGCGATTTATTTTCATTTTGTTATCCTTTCCAAAAATCGCTGTTTATTTCGATAAACTCCATTTCAAGCTCTTCAACGATGCCGCTGCCGTTTTCGCCGTCATCGCCCAACTGCAAAGCCAATAATTCATCTTTGATTTGTTCGATTTCAGCGGTCAAAGTTGACAAATTAGCGTCATCGCTGGCAATATCTTCGCTTTCCCAAATTGCCCTGGGTATTATTGAGGCATATACGATTTCCTGCGGCGGGCTTTGTTTTTCAAGCAATTTTACACTTAAAGCCGCTATGACAATAAAAACAGCGGCGACAGCCACAGCTTTTAAGGCCTTTCGCTTAAAAGCATTTTCTTTTCTGTCCAGTAATGCCCACGCAATTTGCGATTTTATGCCGGCTATAACTTCACCATCCGGCTCAGGCGCAGGGCAGCTTCGAAGGATTTCTTCGGCTTTGAAAAAATCTTCTGCGGCCT
>CAZECQ010000286.1:0-2622 GCA_964510545.1 uncultured Pirellulales bacterium
CATTGGTCTTCAGGTTAAACCTGCTGGGGGTGTCTCGCATATTCCTCAAATATTCAAAGAACAATTGATACAAGAAGATACACACAAAAAATTTACAGAAAAATACGGGGGAGAAGTTTTCTACCTCATTTCAATTAAAGAGGGGGATAGGAAAAAAATATACAATGTGGAAGTAATCGAAAAAATTCAAAAAGAAATTCAAAGATTACAGGGCTGAAAATTATCAACTCAGAAATTGTGCATAATAAAGAGAGAAAGATTCTTGTTGCGAGTACGAATCCGGGTAAGGTTGCGGAATTGAGGGCTATGCTCGGCGGTGATGTCGAGTGGTTGGGGCTGTCGGATTTTAGCGACATCGCCGAAATTGCCGAAGACGGCACAACATTCACAGAGAATGCCCGCAGGAAAGCGCTGGGTTACGCAAAAGCGGCCAGCTGCTGGACAATCGCCGATGACTCCGGACTGGTAATCAATGTGCTCGGCGGAGAACCCGGCGTGAAATCTGCGAGGTTTTGCGGGGAGAAAGAAGCCGACAGAAAAACGCTTGACCATAAGAATACAGCCAAAGTGCTGAAACTTCTCGAAGGCGTGCCGAAAGAAGAAAGGACTGCAAGATTTATCTGCTGTCTGTCTCTGGCGAGTCCTGAGAAAATATTGGTTGAGGCCGAAGGGGAACTGGAAGGTCTTATAGCCGAGAGAGAAATTGGGGAAAACGGATTTGGGTACGACCCGATATTTTTTGTGCCGGGTTTGAAAAGAACTGTTGCGCAATTAACAGCTGAAGAAAAAAATGCAATCTCGCACAGGGGCAATGCTATTAGAAAATTAAAGCCGCTGCTCGAAAAGCTTTTAAGAACAACTTAAAAGCGGGGAAATTGTTTTTTCTTGACAAAGCCATTGGGGGGGCGTTATTTGTTCTTCGCTAAATTTTTTTGTTGAAATAGCCGATTAGAGGTTAGCGGCCCACAAGAGGCAGCGATATGATAGTAAAAACGCAGTTTTTATGGCGAAAACGAGTTCCAAAAAATCGCTGGTAATCGTCGAATCACCTGCAAAGGCGAAAACGATAAACAAATATCTCGGCCCGGAGTATGAAGTCAAGGCGTCAATGGGGCACGTGCGCGACCTGCCTGCGAAGGGACTTAACGTTGATATAGAAAACGATTTTGAGCCGACTTACGATATACTTGAGGGCAAAAGGCGCACTGTAATATCGCTGAAGGCGGCGGCAAAAAAATGCGACAGACTGTTTCTGGCGACGGACCTGGACCGTGAGGGCGAAGCAATCGCCTGGCATCTGGCACAAATACTCAGCATGCCGGAAGAAAAGACCTACCGCGTAATCTTCAACGCCATAACCAAAACAGCGATACAAAGCGCCTTTGCCGAGCCGGGCAAACTCAATATGGACAAGGTTATGGCCCAGCAGGCCCGGCGCATCCTCGACAGGATTGTCGGATATCAGATTTCCCCTCTGCTTTGGAAAAAAGTGGCCCAGGGCCTTTCGGCGGGCAGAGTTCAGTCTGTTGCAGTCAAGCTAATCGTTGAAAAAGAAAGAGAAATCAGAAACTTCAAAGCCGAAGAATACTGGCTTATCCCGGCGGTGTTCACCACTGATTTGCAGAGTGACTATACGCAGGAATGGCTTAGGTTTGTTACGCCCAAAAAAGAGGGTGATAAACCGCCAATCGTCGCCGAACAAAACGAGTGGCTGGCTAAACACAACGCTTTTAAGGCGGAGCTGCAGAAGGTAGGCGATAAAAAATTCGAAGCGCACAGCAGGCAGCAAGCCCATAAGGTATTTTCCGCACTGCAGCAGGCGGAATTTAAGGTTGGCCGGATACAGACCAAGCGAACGGTTTCCAAGCCATCGGCTCCTTTTATCACATCCACACTGCAGCAGGCCGGTGCGAATCGATTAGGCTTTACCGCCAAAAGAACTATGCGGATAGCCCAGCAATTGTACGAAGGAATCGATTTGGGCTCGATGGGATTTCTTGGGCTTATTACCTATATGAGAACAGACAGTACACATCTGTCGGGTGAGGCAATAAAAGAGGTGCGCAGGTACATCGGCGCCCAAATCGGCGCTGATTATCTGCCTGAGAAGGCAAAGGTTTATGCCTCTAAGAAAACCGCTCAGCAGGCACATGAAGCCGTCCATCCGACGGACGTCGACCTTACACCAGAGGACATAAAGGGATTTCTTAGCGATGAACAGTTTAAGCTCTATGATTTAATATGGCGGCGATTTGTCGCCTGTCAAATGTCACCCGCCCAGTGGGACGTTACCAATCTTGATATAGCTGCTCAAACATCTGTCGGGCCTTGTTTTTACAGGGCAAGCGGACGTGTGCTGGTTTTTGACGGTTTCAGCAAAATCTGGGTTAATTCATCCAATAATCAGCAGGAGCTGCCGCCGGTGAAGAAGGGGGCTAAATTATCGGTAGTCGATATAAAAGCGGAGGAGCATTTTACGAAGCCGCCGGCGCGATATAACGAAGCATCTTTGGTAAAGGCGCTGGAAAAAGAAGGTATCGGGCGGCCAAGCACATACGCTGCAATCATAAGCACGATTCAGGACCGTCGCTACGTTGAGCGGCAAGAGAAGAAATTCTTTGC
>CAZECQ010000287.1:0-2566 GCA_964510545.1 uncultured Pirellulales bacterium
CCCCGCCTCAAGAATCGCAAAATCCTTTGTTATTGATTTGGGTATCGGCTCAGAATCTATCGCTCTTGTAAGGCAGATTTTCTTCGCTTCTGACAGGTTTTCTACAACAACAGCTTCGAAAATCTCCGAACCAGCCGAAGGTGTAAGATACAAACAAACCTTGCCTGTTTGGAAAAACTTCTGCCAGCGAACAGCAAAGTTCTGGGCTATTTCAATCGGCGGTTTAGTCGAATCCGTACTAAGAAGAAACTCTTTTGTAAAATCAAGATGGCTCGAATCGCCTTGCAGCCAGCGATTTTCCAGAGACAATTTTGTATTGTCCTGTGCTAATTGAAAAGCAGCGCTGTGAGCAGCCTCGCAGTAATTTTCAACTGCATTCGGTAAGTCCAGCCCCAGAACTTTGGACTTTTGTTCAACTTTCCCACCAAGGCCGCTGCCGATCTGCTCTAACTGCTGCGGTGTAATTGCAAGCGGCCGGGCAATATCGTCCGGCCAATCGACCGTATCGTAACTGCCCGATTGCCCTATACCACACCGCCGTGCAATTAAATCAGCCAACTGAACAATTTGGGCGATTGCCGCCTCGGGCATACCTTGAGAAATTGTAGCGGTATTACTGTGGTGCAGCCAGATAGCCAGCGTGATTTCATCAGGAAATCGCCATTTTTGCCCTAACCGTTTACCGAGGATTGTATGGTCGGTGGCGAGCTGTTGTTGCTCGATGGCCAGCGACGGGGCGTTTTGTGATTTTGCCTCTTCTGCAATTCGGGCCGAGCTTTTCGGCATCACATCATTCAAAGCAAGCTTTCCGATATCGTGCAGCAGCCCTGCCGAATAAGCCAACTGTGGATTAATTTCAGATGAAACCATTCCCGCTAATTCTTTAGCACAGCAGGCAACCGCAAGACAATGCAGCAAAAGCTCTTTTGCAGCAGCAGCCCTCTCGCTGTCGGAGGGCAGAGAAACTTTGATAGCAAAAAAGGCATTGCGGATAACATCTGCCGGCAGTTTATCGAGTGCCCTGCCCATTGAGAACTTTTCTTCAGTGAGATTTATACCTTCCTTGCCGAAGAGCGAAAAGGCCTTGGCTGTAAGTGCAGGGTCTGATTCGATTACCTCAGCCAAATCGGAGGGCTTATATCGGGCAGGCCCGGATAAGACTTTCGCTGCGGTTGAGGGGAGCATAGAAAGCGAATCGAGTTGATAGACGGCAAGCTCTACCTGGCGGGCGCCTGCCTTTTCGGTCGTTTTGTCCGACATTTACGTTGTCCTTATGTATTGCTGTTTTTAACTCCCTTTAGAACAGGATTAATCTATCTGAGAAAACTCTCTGTGTTCGGTGCTCCGGGTGATAGAACAATTCCCGCTAAATCGGTAAAATCGCAGACCAAAATGCGCAATCCGGGAAATACTTAGCTTTTTTCTTCTAACTCCTGCCTCCTGTTCTTTTCACAGACACACCTGCCGGGCCGGATGAATTATTTATTGCATTTGCATAACTTTGGTGATTTTGTCGGTAAGTTCGGCAAGATTGAACGGTTTTTTTATGAAATCTTCGGCGCCGGATTTTAATAACTGGTCGACTTCATCCTGTTTTATCACGCCGCTTACGATAATAATTTTGATATTTTCAAATTTCGGGTTCCTCTTTATTGTATGACATACGATATTGCCGTTGACGTCAGGCAGCATATAGTCCAGGAGTATAAGGTCCGGGCGGAACTGCTCGGTCGATATTCCCGCTTCATAGCCGCTGGCTGCGGTTTTAATTTCGAATCTGCCGTCGCGCGAGAGGATATCGACCATAAGCTCAACGATTTCGGCGTCGTCATCGACGATGAGCACTTTCTTTTTGCCGGATTCTAATTTGTCCAGCGGGATGTTGTTGGACCTCATAAAAGTTACGAGGCTGTTGCGCGGGATTCTGCGGAACTTCGAGCCAGGCACGCGAAATCCTTCTAATCGGCCGGAATCGAAACACCTGATGATAGTTTGCTGGCTGATTTTGCAAATTTCGGCCGCTTCTCCGGTAGTAAATAAATCTTTCATTTTATCTAATCCTCTCCAATAACCAAATCCATTTGACGCATGGGCTATCTATATTACCTTTATGTCCTAATTTAACTATCGGACGGTGGGGTTGTCAAGGATAAAAAATATTATAAAACCAGATTTTTGGCTAAGAAAATGATATTTTATAAGACGTTGTTAAAATGGGAAGATTTTGATAAGGATTTCGTGTTCCCGGCTCCTTAAATAATGAAGAAATGACGAAAATGGCAGGGATATATTGAGGAGAGGGGTTAGCGGGAGTAAGGAGGTGACAATATAATTAATTAGACTGATAAAATTATAAGCAGAGCTTATGGGAAAGAGGGGATTGGAGGGTGGGTTTGTAACGATTGGGTAAATTGGGTAAGAAAAAAAGCGTCAAAAAGTGAAAAATAGTGCAAAAAAGAGTAAAAAAACGCAATAGTGTTCGGCACTTTATTTGCTGCTGACAATTGAACGCCGAGAGAGCTCTCCTCATTTGAATGGCTGAGTATGTTGCAATATGATTTGTTGC
>CAZECQ010000288.1:0-2530 GCA_964510545.1 uncultured Pirellulales bacterium
CTCACGTCATTGGCCTCAACAAGGGCTCTATTCGTTCCTAAGTACAGCTTGTGCCCATTCACATCAGCCACCTTGGCTCCCAGCTTCCAAGTAAGAGATGCTAATGTCTCCGAAACGACCACGCCATCTTGCGGGCTGGGGTCGTACGCCATGTACAAGCCGACAATTCCACGTACCTCACTCTCAGAAAGAGCACGGTCGTAGAGTTGAACATCATCAATCCAGCCGTCCCAGCCTCTGTGGTCGTAGGTGGGATTAAGTCTTCCGCCAATTACCAAATTCTCGGTATGGGCAGTTAACGCATTGCACGGTAAGTCACTAAATACCGGTGCACCGTCAATATATAGAAGCCTTTTTTCGACAATCGAATCATATGTAACTGCAATGTGATGCCAGGCGCCTATTATTGGGGTCGAGGTTTCGAAGGCATTAGGAACTATTCCAAACATATAGACCCGGAGTCCATCGAAATCTTCTCCTCTCTGGTGCAGTTGGTAGGAATTGCCCTTACTGAGTAAATAACTGCTATTATGTTTCGTGTCCACCTGGGCCCACATTGTAATCGTGATTTGGCTCGTGATGTCCGCCCAACTACCTGAGCCACAGTTCACAACAGCGCCGGTAACATGGCCGACCGGGTTGTCTAACTCAAGGACATTACTGTCCCTGTCGGCATCATAAACGATACTGATACTGGTAGTAGCATCACCGGGCGTGAGTGTTCCGTGATGGTTGTTACCGCTGTTGTCGCTGGCTGTGCCGTCGTCAAACGCCCACCTGCCCAACAGGGTCGCCGAGGCATTACCAACAAGCCCCAGCAAGAACACTCCCGTTACCAACAAAGTCTTTAGATTTGTTTTTTTGCCTATTTTTCCACCTCCTAAAATTCAGCTATTCTACGTCTTGTGTACAGTCAAAACCTCCTTGGCCTTATGGCAATTCATGGGGAATCACTAAAAGAAGCGTATTTCAGCATTCCTCTCCAACAGCCAGAAACAAGCAGTATAATAGACTACTTTCATATTTCAAGCAAAAAAAAGATTTTTTAGGCCGGTTCCGACAGCTCAATGGGACTTTCAGCGCCGAACAGGTAGTGACAGATAGGGTAAAACGGGCTTTAAGATAAACGGCCATATAAGGCAAGACGAAATTTCGTGCTTGGGATTTTGAAATTGTTTGTTAAAAGCATTTTTTACGCACAAATAACAGATGCTTTCGGGCAGTATGCGTTATATAACGGGGTTTTCTAAGCATCCGGTTTTTTGAGTTCCTCTACTTTTGGCAGGTCTTTTAGGGTGTTTAGGCCGAATATTTCGAGGAATTTTTTTGTTGTGCCGTAAAGCATCGGCCTGCCTAAGACTTCGGCCCGTCCGACAATCTTTACCAGCCCCTTGTACATCAGGCCCCGAATTATCTCACCGACGGCAACGCCCCTGATGGCTTCTATATCAGCCCGAATTACCGGCTGTTTGTATGCAATTATGGCAAGTGTCTCCAGGGCCGCAGGACTTAATTTGCTGTCACTGCGGGCACGAAGCAGTTTTTTCAGCCAGTGCTTGTAAGGGCTAAGTGTCATCATCTGGTAACCGCCGGCAACCTGCTCGATTCTAAAGGCGTTCTTATTGGCCTGGTATTTCTCGTTGAGGCTCTTTACGTGTTGGCGGATTTGTTTTACTCTGCTTTCGGCGATATTGGCCAGCCGTTCCGCCGTCAGCGGCTCATCGCTGGCGAACAAAACCGCCTCCACCACCGATTCTACCGATAAATCTGTTTGCTCTTCAGTCGATATTTCGCGTTCGTCGTTCGACGTTTCTTTTTGCTGCTGGGTCATAGCTTTTTCCATTTAAACGGGTCAACATCTTTTTTGCTTATCTTAATTGTGACTTCTTTTATTTGTTTTTGCAACTGTTTAGCGAGTTTCTTTAGTATGAATCGTTCTGAGACGGTATGGCTCAGGCACAGGCAGGTAACGTCGGCCTCCTGTGCCGCCAGGGCCTGATGATGTTTCAGTTCACCGGTAAGATACAAGTCGCACTTTTCAACGATGACTGAGTTGATAATTTTGCCGCACGAGCCGGCACAAACCGCCGCTTTTTTGATTAGTCTTTTTTCTCTGCCGATTATGCTGATGGCCTTTGCGCCGGTGTGTTTTTTTATTTTTTCGATGATTTGCTCCAGTTGCCTCGGTTTGGCTAATTTACCGATTCTGCCTAAGCCGAATTTAGTATTGGTATTGTACAGCTTAAAGCAATCGAAGGCCGGCATCTCGTAAGGATGTGCCTTTTTCATTGCCCTGACGCACGCATCGAGTTTCTCAGCAGGCACTATTGTCTCAAATCTTACCTCAGCAACATTTTCCACTTCCCCTTTTTTCCCGATGGCCGGTCTGGCGCCTTCCAGCGGCCGGAAACTGCCCGTACCCACAGCTTCAAATCCACAATTGCTGTAGTTGCCTATTGCCCCGGCACCGGCGGTGAAAATTGCTTTTGTTACTTTGGCCGCCGACTTAACAGGGATGAAGACAACGAGC
>CAZECQ010000289.1:0-2451 GCA_964510545.1 uncultured Pirellulales bacterium
AACTGCTCTTCCACATAACACAGCCTAATACAGTGTTTTCATCTTTCAGCGAAAAGTAGCAGTGCCCGCTTGTGTGGTGTTTCCAGTCGCTTATTTCCCCGGCCACTATCAACCGGGCCGCAAGCTTCTCCTCAAGCGCCGCCTTGATAAGAGAATTTATCTGGCTTACTGAATATATTCTAATCTCTTTCCTTGCCATATTAATCGCAATTATAGTCCTCTCAGAGACAATCATCAATCGTCAATATGCCTCGATTCGATACTCCGCTGTGATTCGTGCTTACGACCACACCAATCACTCGATTTTGTCCCTCAATTGACAAAATCAACACAAAAAAACCTATTTTTTGGCCAAATTTCCAAGAATTTCCTTGATTAGCGGATTCTAATCTGATATATTAAAGAAGTGGGATCGAAGAGGTATTAGAAAGGAGATAGGGTCTTAAATGAACCCTTGGCTTGAGACAATAGGCGTTATAATGGTGGCCCTGTCGGGCATTTTTATCGGCAGGATATTTTCGAGCTTTCGAAAATCCTGGTGGCTGCTGGGCTATTTTTTCCCCTTTTTGCTCATCGGGATGCTCGTTCTAATAAGGTTCTGCGATGCTCTTGCTTTTATCGGGCCTTTTTACTGGGTCGCAGCAGGACGGGCAAGGTTCGTCATTTTGGCACTGGCCGTTACAATGGGCCTCACCACGCCATTTTCACGTCTTCCTCGCAGGTGTGAAAAGGTTTTAGTGTGTTTCCTGATTGTTATGGTTGTGTTTTGGTTCTCGGTTTTTCCTTTTCTCGGTCCCGCCTTAATAAAGAACGACCTTGCAAGTATCAAAACCACACTCAGTTCGGAGGGAATTTGTTTTCAGAGCAGAGATTACACGTGCGGCCCCGCTGCGGCGGTAACAGCACTTGGAAAATTGGGCCTTCAGGCCCACGAAGGAGAGTTGGCCATACTTTCGCGTACCTCTCCCTTCACCGGCACCGTCCCGGGATGCCTTTCTGCCGCCCTTGAAAGCCGCTATGGTCCCGATGGCTTGAATTGTCGCTACCGACGTTTTGATTCAGTTGCCCAGCTCAGGGATGCCCCAATTACCCTGGCCATTGTTCGCGACGTATTTCTGCTGGACCACTGTGTTGCCATTATCGAAGTCTCAGACCGTATGGTCACTATTGCAGACCCCGTGCTTGGAAAAATGATGATGTCCCACAAGCAGTTTGCAAAAATATGGCGGTTCTCCGGTATCGTCCTCAAAAGAGACTTCGCTGACAGTATCTAACCGCGGTCTATAACTTCTGTACCACCAACGATGCCCAAAGGCCTATTTGCCATTTCCTCGCACGTTCCCAAACCAATCCATTGTTTCTAAAACATCTTTTCAAAGCCGCAATTATACATTGCCGGAAGTTTTACGAACTTTTTTCTGCGCCGGTGACATACAGTTGTCACTGCCTGAATTTATTTTTTGGCCAAATCGTTCCCAATGAGTCATTATGACGTACAGTTATTGCGGTAAATATCACCAGGACAAACAAAGCTGCGGAAACCCGGCCGGGCTAACTCCCATAAGGGAGTCAGGGGCGGTAGCCCGGCAGGGATAAATCTTCACCCCTCCTTCGAAAAAAAATACACCTGTGCTCATATACCCTTTATTCAATGCGCTTTCTGTAAAGCCGTGTCTGAAGGGCATTTTGCCAGCCGGTCCAGTCCGAATCGCCGCTCTCATTCTCAATCGCCGATGTTACCTGGTTTATCTTGGCATCCAAATCGTCGATATAATTTACCATAAATGCTTCAGCCGTTGCTGGCAGCTTCGGCGAGCCAAATTCATATTGACCGTGATGCGATAAAATTATATGACCAAGAGCGTCCATCACCGTTTTATCAATCTGCTCACCATTGGCCGCCAGAGCATCGGCTTTTTTGTTTACCATAAGCAGAGTTTGAACAATATGCCCGATTAGCTGGCCCGAATCCGTATATGAAAACGCCATATCGTATGTAAGCTCTTCTGTTTTACCCATATCGTGCAGAAATATCCCCGCCAGCACCAAATCCGCCTGCACCTGTGGATACAACGGCAGTATCACATCAGCTACTTTCAGCATACTGTGTGTGTGCTCTAACAATCCGCCCAGACAGTTATGATGTATCTTCGTTGCGGCCGGTGCCTCACAGAATTTTTTCATCAACTCGGTATCAGCCAAAAACTCTCCGGCCAGTGCCTTTAGCTGTGGATTTTTTATCCCGCCGACTATACTTTTTACCTCCGCGAACATCTGTTTGGTATCTTTATCCGTTCGCGCCAAAAAATCTTCAAGTGATACTTTGTCTGCATCGACGATACCTATGTTATTTATAATGATTTGCAGATTATTTTGATAAAGCTCGCTTCTGCCCTGAATATGAATAAAACCCGGTTTCGGCAGTGAGTTGTAAATCACCTCAGTTGCCTG
>CAZECQ010000290.1:0-2445 GCA_964510545.1 uncultured Pirellulales bacterium
GAAGTACTGCAGCAATGGGCTGCGGCGCTGCCTGGCTGACGGTCAGATCGAGGAAAAGTGGGGTTGGGACGTCCTGTGCGGAACGCGGACCTTTCTCATCGAAGACGACTTCCCGTCCGGGTTGTATCTGGCCCCGAGTGACGAAGTCTCGGACGAGCGCGAATCCTGGCCGAAGGCACTTCTCCCCACCCTCAAACAGGCACAGGGCCTCAAACGCCGTCTTGGCGCAGAAACGTGCCCAATTGGCTTTGGACCAGCGGAAATGATGTTGTTCTCGGCCCGTGTTTTCCCTGCCCCCGCGGACCGCTGCTCGGCCTTCCCAGTCCACTCTTGAGGCGTGCTTAATAGACGCTTGTGCCTCATTCGTGGTCCGCGCGATGAGGAGTATGTGCTCTCCCTCAAGCAAAAAACGGGGGGAGAAGCCCGATGGCAAAGACTTGTGGATGATTGTTCCAGATTGCCGGTGAATGAGATTCAAAGTTGCATCCAGCGAGGTCGGCCGTTCGGCGGCAAAGAATGGATATTAAGGACAGCGAAGGAATTATTACTGGAATCTTCGTTAATGCAAAGAGGAAGGCCAAGAAAAGGTGTCTGACCCTAATGGCACTGTCATTTGTAAGCTGTTGTTTTGACATTAGTTACGCGTTCTGTGTTTTGGGGTTGATGCGTTGGTGCCGGTTCAGTCAATATGTCCGGGCCGGCGGCAGTGTTGGTGCGCAGCCGAAGCGGTAATTCGTGATGAATTGTGCCGTCAGGGAATTGTATTCCGCGCTAACTATTGCCTCGCTTTCTCACAGTAGTGCGGCTCCCTGTCTTTGCTTGCTTGTATTGGCTCCTTGGTTTAGTCATCAGTTTATAGGGTTTAGGTCGGCGTTTGATTAGGCGCGGTTCGATTCTGCCGGGGCGATTGCCGACTTCGTTGCAGGCAATTTGAAAAAGGTTGTATTTGCCGAGTGCCTGCCGGATAGATTTTTTCGGCGGCATCAGCCATTGCGACAGAAGCGTGTTGCACGCAACAGTAAAACTCATTTGCCGGGGAAGCTTATTGTGAACGAAGGCGGCTTGAGCACATACCAACCTTACCATATTATAGGCCAGCAATGTCGTCCATAGTTCACGGCGAATCATATCCGGAGATTTGCAACGCAGGTGATCCAGATTTAACGACTGTTTAATAGAAAACAGGTCAAGCTCGGCATTCCATCTATAGCCGTACAATTTGCCTATTTCACCGGCTGAATGTGCCTCGTGATCAAGAAGCGTAGTAACCACATTGAGCGGCTCGGTCTGACCTTCTGTGGTGGCATTAAATGTGATGACACGTACTTTCATTTGTTCAGGAATTGAATCATAAAGCTCCTGACTCATCCATTTGGCTCTTTGAGGGCGATGCCAGGTGTCAATATAATCGTTACTGCCCAGCCATTTAACTTTGGAATGATCAACCTTACGGAGTTGATGCAAACGCATACACACATCGACGCCGCGTAATTTCAAAATGGCCAATATAAAAAATGAGCAAAAGTAGCGATCCGCCAGCATGACATCGCCGGGCTCAAAGCTGTCGATAACTTTTCGTAATAAAGCAGTCTCGCCTGTTTCTTTGCCGGCATAAGGACCGATGGCAACATCATCAATACAAGCATTAGCAAGTGAAAGAACCGCACAGGCACGAGCAATTGGAAATCCAACGCCCGGGGCCTGCGTTTTTGACTGGGGAAATTCCTTTTGGTTCTCCGGCGTATCGGGCATGGTAAATGTAAATCCATCGACTAGCTTTACATCTTTTCCGTGCCAGAGCCAGTGTTCAGGATTCTGAGATGACATTCTTTCAGTCACCTCGCGAACAAGCTGTTTGAGCACTGCAACATTAAGCTTGTTCCGGGCCCGGCAGTATTGACCCGAATCCGGGCTGGGCGGCTGCATTCCGTGCTCAATCATATATCGGGCGGCATTGGTAACCGCAGCATTACACGAACTTTGCTTGCCGTCTTGCAGTACCTGGCCGATAAACGACCATAAAGTTAATCCCGTATTCCACAGGTCGTTTTCCCCACAGCCAAAGAGAACGTTACTATCTGCAAATATCTCCCTGACCCGATCGGCAGAAAGCACATTGCCAAATGGAATAGAGCTATCCGAATAAGAAATCCGATCAAACACGTCAAAACCCATCTTGATATTGCTTAGGCATTGTGATAAACTCATAACCATTGTAAACCTCTTTGGCTTAATAAATGAGGACAAAGCCAGAGGGGTTACATATAATCTCGGCCAGAGAGGACTGAAAGTATTAACGCTCGGCTAAAATTTTAAAATATAGTCGCGCGCAGAGGTTGTATTGTGCGCATACCGAAAGAAAAACATGACAGTGCCATTAGGGTCAGACACTAATGGCACTGTCATTTGTAAGCTGTTGTTTTGACATTAGTTACGCGTTCTGTG
>CAZECQ010000291.1:0-2425 GCA_964510545.1 uncultured Pirellulales bacterium
GCTGGACTGAAATTGCCTATCATGGGGCACGTGTAGCCTCTTGCTGTGGAAACTGTAATGGTACTCTCCGTTATCGAATTCATCCAGAGTAAAGCGGCCAAAAATTGGCTTCATCAATCCCAAGCTGCTAGGAGAAAAATGCACAGCAAGCATTGTCCGTGACGCCGATGGAGTTATACCTGCCTGCAGTAACACGATGTCCTGACCGTATTTCAGACAACACAGAGTTTGGGAGAGGCTTTGATTTTATGCCTCAAAAAAAGCTAAGAGAAGCCTGGTCGCGCGACTCACGCGATTTGTTCCGCGGAAGCCTTGATAGAAACTTATAATCTTATGTATGTCCCTATTTACATTCATACATCCACATTTACCGTCAAAGGTAGGGCGAAAAAAGCCACGCCAGTGCATCACGAATCCTTAGCGGTAAAAAGCGGTTATCACAATCGCTGAGAGTGACCTCGGTGGATTGTTTTCTGCACTTTTGAATATGGTCTTCAAGGACATCTACAAACCCTTTGTCAAAAACCTCTAGTGCAAGCTCAAAGTTAAGGCGAAGACTTCTAGGATCGATATTGGCCGAACCTACCTGAGCATAGTGATTATCTACTACAAACAGCTTTGTATGCACGAACGGAGGCGGCTGATAAAAAACTCGAGCGCCCCACACCAGAAGTTCCCAGAGCATATTTCGCGTCGCCCAATGAACAAAGGCGAGGTTGTTCTTTGATGGTAAAACAATAGTTATCACCACACCGCGGAGAGCAGCAGCCTGCAGTGCGGCAATAAGTTCACGCGATGGCAAAAAGTATGGAGTCATGATTGAAATATGACTCTGCGCTGTAGACACTGCGCTCACCAAGATCGTGGAAAGTCTGTCCAAATCCTCATTCGGTCCATCTACAATGGCTCTACAGATTGTATTGCCGGAACTAACAGCGCGTGGCTTCGGTGGAGTAATACTTTCACCAGTACAAAAGCCCCAGTCCTCAAGGAATATTTGTTCAATCTGGGTAACAGCCGGGCCTGTGAGACGAAAGTGGGCGTCTACCACGCGAGATGGATTCTCGACCCTTTCTGCAAGGTGGCGGTCACCTATGTTCATGCCGCCGATAAAACCAATACATCCATCGGCAACAAGGATCTTGCGGTGGTTGCGCAAATTAATATGGAGCGCTGGGGGAAACAGTCTTGGCGGCAGAAAATGGGTGATGCGTACGTCTCGCCTTTTCAGCAAGGTTCCGGCCCGAGGGGAAGAGTACCATTCACCAATGCCATCAAGAATCACCCTGACATCGACGCCTCGGCCTGCAGCGCATGCCAGTGCATCGATAAACTGCCGACCGGTTTCATTAGTTTCAAAAATATAGGTAGATAAAAATAACGAATGCTTCGAGTCTTGTATG
Source organism: uncultured Pirellulales bacterium (assembly GCA_964510545.1). Classification (GTDB taxonomy): domain Bacteria; phylum Planctomycetota; class Phycisphaerae; order Sedimentisphaerales; family Anaerobacaceae; genus CAYXPG01. The sequence continues at coordinate 1,404 of CAZECQ010000291.1, forward strand.
GCGTTGAGCATTGCCGGGTAAACCTGCTCACCATTGTGGAGCATCTCGATAGTATTGCCGCCAACCGGAGGTCTCCTGGTAATTGCATCGGAAATTCTAGCTATCGCTTTAACCTCTTTCGGGAGCTCAAGACTTGAAACTGCTGCCGCATCTTCATTTTCCGCACGTTCGTAGCCTATATAAATCGGAAATTGCCAATAGTGGTGGAGTTTTTTAGCGCGAGTGCGGACACGATTGATGCCAAACAGAAAGTAGAGCATTGGGCCCACCAAGGGATATAAAAAACAGACAGCTATCCAACCAAGGGCGGCCCGCGGATCTCTTTTATAAAGAAGCGCATGGCCAGCCGCAGCCATTGCAATAAGTATGATAAAGGTGACTAGTGCACTGTAGAGTATGTTCATTGTCGATATCATCCCTTATTGAAAAAGAGAAACAGGAGCAAAAAGCCTGTGTGGTACAGTAACACAAATATGTTCAAATCGACAAGATACATATTTCATAAAAAATAAAACCTGAACTTTCTGTCAGCATCTTGCATGCGTCAAATGTTTAGATATACGTTTTTATCCCAGATTATGCAGGAGGCATCGTCACGAGGGTTGAAAAACCTCAGCGAAACGCGAAGTTGCAAGGATTTTGCGCCAAAGGCATAGTAATAAATATGTTGAGAAGCAAAATCGTGAAATCTTGCCAAGGCTTAACAGGAAAGTTTTTTTGGCCGCAGCAGGTGGTTACTACCTAATCTGGGTTGGAATAGAGCTATGTTTGACAGCCAGGCCTCATATTGTCTGTGGGGTATTCGAGGGGTAGGGTTATAATCTCATCCCAAATGGAATTTTGGGGAATTTGTTTTTTTAATAAATAATAGAATCTCAACCACTGCAACCTCTTTATTTATGTCCGTGGCCATGCTTCGTAGTTAGGATTTTTTAAGATCCTGAGGTTGACATCAATGGATTGGCGCATTACTCTTGCCCCAAGATTAATCAAAACAGTATTTTATTAATCCGCGGGAAGAT
>CAZECQ010000292.1:0-2416 GCA_964510545.1 uncultured Pirellulales bacterium
TATTTCGTTGGATTATATATTGGTGCACAAGTGTTTTTCATCATATCTTTCAAATGCGAGCTCTTTAAACCTATAAGCTTCAAAATATACTAATTCTACCGGTAACATTCTTTTTGTCGAAAAGACCTTTCCTTGACTGTGCTCCAGTAATCTTTTCTTCAGATTATTAGTACATCCTATATAAATCCATTGTGTTTTATCACTTCTGAGCAAATACACATAAAACCAATTTCTATAAGGAAGGGCGGGACTCATCCCAGAACGTTCCTAATATAGTCGAGTCTATTTAAAAGCTCTGCAGCAGCCGAGTTTAAAACACCGGTTACAATTTTGGGGTATATCCCCACAACTACGATAAGTACCACGAAGATAAACATAGGGAACAAGGCAGCGATAGGAGCTTCTTTGCCTTCAGGGTCAGTTTTTCCTGTTTTGAAGTATAGAACCTGGACGACACGGAAGAAATATGCCCCTTCAATTACCGTGCCTAACAAAGCAAGGCCAATAAGCACGAGAAGAAAAGTTTCTTTAGCAGCCAGGGCAGCTCGAACAATCAAAAATTTGCTGGGGAAACCTATAAAGGGCGGCAGTCCTACAAGTGAAAATGCGCCGATAGTAAAGGCTAAGCAGGTAAGTGGCATCTTCCTGCCCATCCCTTCAAGGGCCGAAATTTCCATCGAGCGGGCACGATAAATCATATACCCTGCTGCTAAAAACAGCAGTGCCTTGCTTAGAGTATGACTTACCAGTTGGAACAAACCGCCGGTTACTCCGTAAGAGGTAGCTATGGACAAGGCGAACAGGATTAAGCCTACTTGGCCTATGCTGGAATAGGCAAGCATCCTTTTGATATTACTCTGGCAAAAAGCGCACAGCTCACCGATTAAAAGGGTTAAGATTCCTAAAAGTGCCAAAAACAATAAAATGCTTGAGGCGCCAAATATAGTAAATATAACCCTGAGCACGGCGTAAAGCCCCACCTCAATGGCTATGCCGGATAGAATTGCGCTTATAGATGACGGCGCTGATGAATGGGCATCAGGCAGCCAGGCATTTAACGGGAAAATAGCTGCCTCCACCCCCAAGCCGGTAATAATTAAGACCATAGGAACGAAAACTGATATGGGACTAACTGTTCTTATATTCTGAGCAATATGAGCCATATTGAGCGTCCCGAAAAGGCCGTAAAGCAAGCCTACTCCTATAAGCAGAAGACTTGAACCAACAGCGCCTTGGATTAGGTACTTTACCGCTGACTCAATGCCTGCCTTGTCTCTTAGGTAAGCTACGAGGGCATAGGATGAAATGCAGAGAATCTCAAAGAAGACAAAGAGGTTGAATATATCCCCTGTAAGCACAACACCTGTAGCTCCTGTGAGAAGCAAAAGATAAAGCATATGGTATTTTTCGGCAGGACCTTCTTTTACCCCGCCCTTTTTACTCTGAAGAACTTCTTCGATATAGAAAGGGTCGGGGTGAATGTAATCCAGCGAATAGACAGAAACCAAAAGACCTACTAAGGCAATGATGGCAGAAAACAACACGCCCACCGGGCCAGCTACCAAATTGATACAGAACGGAGGTCGCCAGCCGCCGATAGAGATGACTACAGGATTTTCCAATGCCCTCGGCAGCAGCAGCAAAGAAATAATAAGGTTAAAGACAAGCACAATTGGTGGCACAAATTTGGCTATTCTTTTTGAAAAAAGTGAGAGCGCAGGAATAGCAAAAGCTAAAGCCAAAGGTACTGCAATAAGAAGTACAGGATTTACCATCTTTGCTCCCTTATTTTACGAAGGTTAAGTGTCCCATAATGCTGATATAATCTAATAGCCAATGAAAGGGCTAATGCTAAGACTGCTACGCCAATTACGATAGCCGTGAGCACCAGTGCCTGAGGTACAGGGTCAACCATATGCTCAGAGTCTATCCCGGGTCTGGAAAAAATGGGGGCAGTTCCTTTAGCGATGTAACCGACGGAAATCAAAAACAGGTTTACACCTGTATCCAAAATGCCAAGACCAACGATGACTTTAATAAGATTATGTTTAACTAAAATGATATAAAGCCCGACGAATATAAGTCCAAAGGCTCCTATATAATAAATGTAATTATCTAAAAAACCCATTGCGTCGTTAACTTTCCTCAATTAGATTGTCGATAATACCGGCTAATTCCGAACCGACCTTAACCCCAATGGCAATATAAATAATGGGGATAATGCCGGCACTGAAGAGTGCATTCGCTGTTCCCTTAGGCAAAAAGTTTAAAAGAAAATAGTCGCCAAAACCTAAACCAAGCAGGCCTATTACTACAAAGACCAAACCTCCTAAAGACTCTGCAAGATTAGATGCCGCCCGACTAATCCTTCTTTCCCGGCAGCCCAGATAAATTAAAAGAAAGCCGGAGGCAATGA
>CAZECQ010000293.1:0-2406 GCA_964510545.1 uncultured Pirellulales bacterium
AAGCTCCAGAAGGAACGAATAAAACGAATTAAAATTCCCCTCCAGCTCCATTTTTAACGGTTGCTCTATGTAGCCGCTGTTGTCTTTTTTCTTCAGTGTTCGAATCGTTTTCGGTTTGAGTCCCTGCTTTTGTGCGATTACCGTTACCTGCTCGAGTACTTTGTGAATCTCACTTTTAGGCGGTAGCTTACTTTCAAAAAAACCTATCGCATCCTGCAGTTCTTCAAGTTGCTTTGTAAGGTTTTCTGCTGTTGCTGTGGCCTTTTCAATCTCGGCCAATTTGGCCATTTTCGTCTGAACTCGAGAATTCTGCTCAGCCAATAACTTATTGGCAGGTTTAATCATATATTGGTAAGCCAGAAAAGGGACGCCTAACAGCAAAACGAAAAATACTATTTTTCTTAATCCGCTTGTCATAATATTATCCTTATATTAGTTCCTTGCCACTGACAGCTTCTGCCGAGCCACGCTCAAAAATTACGAACTGATTTACTATGTGTCGCCCTGACCTGGTTGATATCATTTTTAGTAAGATGGATACTTTCCTTAAGCATTGCTTTGAGCTTAAACTGCCTGAACGTTATATCCGAATCTTCGGATGTGCCTGCTCGCGTTTTACCGCCTGCCATTTTGTATTCTTTTGATTCCACCAGCGCCACATTGTCCAGCAGAATCGAACTGCCCAGCCTCTCAATATAAGTCGCAACCTGCAGGTCACTCGGCGCGACACCTTCAATATCGATGTGCGTCTCTAACAGTTTCTCCGGCGATATTTTGGGCTCAGATGCTGCTTTTTTATCCTGTGCTTGTTTATATTTGCTGGTTGTAGTAGCGCTCCTGTTTATTTTTGGAGCTTTTTGAATAAGATTCAGTCGCAGAAGTGATGTCCCTGCTGGGAGGTTATTTGTCAGCGATGCCAGAAGGATGCTCCTTGGTACCGGCTCAAGCAACTCGGCAGTGGTAAGAGCCGTCTTCATCATCGCCTTGCGCTTCATCTGAAGCTCTTCAAACTGCTTTATTGTTTCCTCTGCCTGAGCCATCTTTGCAGTTATAATTTCCTCCTTGGTGCTCAGAGCTCGCTGACGAACCATAATTATCATAAACGAACCGCCTAAGGTTACCATCACAACCAGAAACAACACGAGATACATCAAATTTGTTCGCTGAGACTCGTTGCTTTGGACGTAATCATCGGGCACAAAATTTATGTTGCTCATTTTCGGTATCTATCCTTTTTTTTAGCGTTTAGTTATTTCTATTCGCTCTTGTTTATGACAGACTAAGCCCAAAAACCGTTGCCCAGCTAAGCTCCTGCACCGATGACATTTGCACCGAAGGGCTCTTCCTTCTGTCAACGCCGCAGTCCTGCGAGTCTGTTATTTGCACTGCTGAAAGACAATTTCCTATCTGTGCCGGTATTTCCATCTTCTGGGCTATCGTTTTACATAACTCTTTATCTACCACTCCGCCCGAAAGAAAAATCAATCGTTCTATTTGGCCCTTTTTGTACATCAAGCTGAACTGACGCCTGCAAGACGTTAATTCCAGCAGCATTTTTGTTAATACTTCCTCTGTATCAAGCTGGGCCCCTCCTATTGGTATCGAACGGGCAAAAAGCAAATTCTTATGACGACAAATTACAATATTGGTTCGGCTGGCTCCTATATCAGCCAGCATTACAATGGATTCGACATCGGCTTTACGTCTGCCGAAAAACCTGGTGTAGCTGTTTGTCAAAGCCACAGGCCAGACATCAATAGCCTTAATCTGCAGATTGGCCTCTTCGTAAATCGCCAAATACCTGTCGATTTTGGACCGCTCAACCGCTATCACCAGAACATTTTCCTGCTCGGTTGGGATATACTTTATCATTGCATCATCAGCTTCAAAAGGCAGCTTATGTTTGATTTTTGAAAGAACAGGCTCGGTATTACCAACCGCTCCATCATCACTTATTTTCGGCATTTTTATATGATCAATGAAGAGCTCACTTGCCGGAAGGGCTGCTATTACCTCCCTGCCCTTGAATTTGCCCATTGCTTTCAACTCGCGTATCGAGTCAATGGCCCACTTTTGCCAACTGATACTGCCGGTTACAACGTCTTTCGGGCGGCTTTTACTACCCCCGGCAAGCAGCTTGATACCTTTTCCATTGTTGTTCTCGAGCTGCGCCAGCTTGAGAGTATCATCCCCCATGTCAATACCAATAGGATTGCGTTTACCAACAAATCGAAACACTGGAGCACCTGAACTTCTGCTATTTTTCAAAAAAACTGACATATGAACTTAACTCACAAAAGCTGAAAATATAGGCAATTAATACGGGTAAATCTTGCTGTCTTCATAATAAGTAAATAACCTTAAGTTAATACCTCTCTTATACTTACTTACGTGTGCACTTTCCCT
>CAZECQ010000294.1:0-2368 GCA_964510545.1 uncultured Pirellulales bacterium
ATGAAAGAAATTGATTTTCTTCCAAAATGGTACAAGAAGGGCAGGCGGCGGCAGATTAGCTACCGCACACAGTATATCGCATTGGGCGGTATGTTTGTGTTGATGATGGTGTGGAATTTTATTGCTGTCCATTCGATTTCAAGAGCAGCGATGGAACTTGTTGAAGCCGAATCGAAGCAGGTTCAGGCAGAAGGTGTATCGCAGGAGTCTGCCAGGATAAAAAATGAAGTGAGACGATTACAGAAGAAGGTAAATATCCTTACAGAAATTGATTCCAGAATAGATGTCGCAAGTGTTTTAGCGGAATTAAGCTTTCTGGTTGATGAAAATATAGTGCTTAGCAAAGTGGAGTTCAAGGCGGAGCGATTTGAGGTTGATGAGAAGACGTCGCCGAGGGGTGGTTCGGGCGTCAGAACAGCCCGAGGCAGACTGAACAATAAAGCGGTGTTGTCGCTTGGTGCGTGCCGGTTTAAGGTGGTGATAGACGGGGTGGCATCTGATTCGAGCAACGTGGGGGATTTGATATGCAAACTTGAGGATTCACCGTATTTTTGTCAGGTGTACCCGTCGTTTTCGCGAAACAAAGATGTAACTGCAGCCGGTGCTGCGGCAAACAAAGCAGTGTCAACAAAGAGTGCCGGCAGAGTGGGAGAAAAATATCAGGTAAGTGAGTTTGAGATAGTCTGTTATTTGGCGAATTACCTGGAGGAATCGTCTCGTGGTTCAAAAGATACTAAGGATGGGAGAGTAGAAAGGTAACAGAAGGGCAATGGTATTTCGAGTAAGAAAACAAATAATGATTTTTGTTGTGGCCGGTGTGATGGTTAGCGGATTTGTTCTGTTTCGATATCTGCCTTTGCGAAAAAGGATGAAGGCGGCCAGGCAGTCAAAATCTGCACAGACGCTTGTTCTTAATAGAGCGTTACTTGATGCTGCACAGCTTTTGGCAATTAAAGGGCAACTGGCAGAGATAGAAAGGACAACCGTAAACTATGAGGCAAATGTGCCTGCCGAGAGGAGCCTTGGTGGATTTTTGCACAGGATAGCCGGTTTGATGAACGAGCTTGAACTCAGCGAGCAACAGGTTCAGCCGGGCGAGGAAATCAAAACCGACAAGTTGAATTGCATACCGGTCAATATGAAGTGTAAGGGTCGGTTACCACAAATATTCGAATTTTACAGACGCATTCAGAAGATGGACAGGTTGATTCGTATTGAGCAGGTAAAACTTGAAAATAATAACGATTATAGCGGCGAAGTGAGTATGCAAACAAAAGGAATTATTTATTACAGAACAAAGGCGGGATAGGAATAAGAAGGTATGAGACAAAACCTGCAAAATAATAGTAGTGGAGCTGGCAGAGCTTTTAGCCAATTTGCTGTGGACAAGAAAAAGGCCGTTTTTGCATTGTGTCTGATAGCGATAATGGCCTTTATGTGGGTCAGAGTACTCACGAAAAAGAGTCCACAGAGTGCTGCTGCGGCATCAATAGCAGAGGAAATGAAACTTGCCGGCCAGTCCAATCAGGAATCATTGAAGGTATCTTTTATAGAATTGCCGGAAGTAGAAGGGCGTAATAATGTACTTGCCAGAGATTTTTTTACTGTGGGTAACTGGCAGAGATTTCTTAGAGAAGGAAAAACGGGAGGTGGTAGAGGAGAAGTGGACGTTATTTCAAAGAGTGGCAATGAAGAAGTAGCCAAAGAAATTGCAGATAGAGTGAAGCTTGGTGCGATAGTGATGGGTGAAAATCCCCGGGCCTTTGTAAATGACAAAATGTTGGCTGTAGGGGATAAATTGATTATTCGGGAAGGAATGAATATGTATGAGTGTGAAATAGCTGGAATTGAAGAAAAGACGGTGCTTTTAAGATATGGAGAAGTGAAAATACGGTTGAAACTTAGAGAGACGAATTCAAACGCAGACTGGATGATGTAAGTTGTATCGTTTTGTGAGTAATCACAAGACGAGCTTTCTAAAACAAGGAGCCAAATTATGTATAACAATAAGAATTCAGACAATAAAAACGAAACAGGAAAGAACGTGTTTATATGGACCGTTGTTCTGGTTTTTATGGCCGCAATTGCTGTTGGTGACGTTGTTGAAAATCCGGCAGAGGCCATAGCAGCAGAACTTGAAGCCAGCGGCAGCGCAGGTGTTTTGAGTGAAGGCGAAGCGGCTTCGGAACAGATAGAAGAAGTATCTAAAGATGGGATGATTAAGCTGATTAATTTCGAGAAAGAAGCGACAATCAGGGACGGGCTTAGGACATTGGCGGCGCTGTATAAGAAGAATATTATTCCTTCGTCAAAGGTTGACGGCCAGCTTAACGTTACAACTCTTTATGATGTGACGTTCAAACAGGCG
>CAZECQ010000295.1:0-2337 GCA_964510545.1 uncultured Pirellulales bacterium
GTTTGTTTCCGACCGCGGCCATATTTACGACCAAATGATTGACAGAGAGATACCTTTGAAAAAGACCGTCGCTATTTGTTATGTACTTGCCGGCGTTTATGCATTAATTGGCGTGATGATGAGCCAGATAAAAACAAGATATGCTGTGGTTGTTCATGTTTTTGTTTTTGCAGTTTCCGGTCTGGTCGTTTGGAAGAAGGGTTATCTAAAGATGGAAGGCCTGCGGGGAGCTGTTCAAAATGATGTTGATGATTCAGATTAGATGGTTACTGTAAGGTATTGGCAGTCACAGGCAAATCTCATTGAGCCTTGATAAGCAGCAGGGACAAGTAAGCACTCTCCGGCTTTGAACTCTACCCCAAAGCCGTCTGTTCCTGAGATGCTGCCAATCCCGGATACAATAATCAGAGTTTTTATTTTTCCCGGCGTAAGAGGCACTTCTGCCCCTTTGGCCTGAGCACCTTTATCAACTTTGAAATACTCGCAATCTATCAGCCGCTCTGTGGTGGTAACCGAAAGATTGTCACTCGAAGCATCGAAGTGAATACTTTCGAGGGCCTCTTCGATGTGGAGTGCTCTTGCTCTGCCGGCATCGTCAATTCTGTTGAAATCAAAAACACGGTAAGTAGTATCGGATGGGGTTTGAATTTCAGCTACTAAAAGGCCTGCTCCAATGCTGTGGGGGGTGCCTGCCGGAAGAAAATGACACTGGCCGGGTCTGACAGAGACTTTTTCCAGCAACTCTGCAGCACTTCCTTTTTCAATTGATTCGGCAAACTGTTCTTTGCTTGTACCTTTTTTCAGGCCTTTATAAATTACAGAACCGGGCTCGGCATCTATGATGTACCAGCACTCGGTCTTGGGCCCTCCTCTGCCCATTGTGCGGCAGGTTTGCTCGTCGGGATGGACCTGTATGCTGAGGATGTCCTTAGCATCAAGGAATTTAATTAACAGCGGGAAGGGAGGAGTGAAATTTTCATCACCGGTTATTTCTTTTGGATATTTGTTGATTGCGGCGTTCAGAGTTAATCCTTCAAATCGGCCGTTTGTGATTACGGACTTATCCTGCGGTAAATCGGCCAGCTCCCAGCTTTCACCGATTTTTTCATCTTTGGGCAGGTCTTTGCCGAAGAAGTCTTTCAGTTTTTGACCTCCCCATATCCGCTTCTTATAAATCGGCTTGAATTTCAATGGATACATCTGCATAGAAGCATTGTAGTAGTAAGAATGTGATTTGTCCATATACCAGTTTTTAAGAAACTTTTTGGGTGTAGGAACGATTATGTGTCTGGATTGCACCTGGGGCAGAGCCCTTCGAGTTGTACTCGCTGGTGTCGAATAAGAAAACCTTTGTGCGGACTCTTCGCCATAGGAAGTGCAATCTCAGTAAGACAGACAGTGTCGCCGCAGTCTGTGCAGGTAAAGTGAGGATGGCACTGGTTTTTGCTGCAGTTATGGGCCAGCTCAAAGTGCCACGTTCTTTCCTGCAGAAAAGCTTTGTGGACAAGCCCGGCTTTGACAAAATTTTCAAGTGTGCGATAAATGGTAACTTTGTTAGGTCCTTCCGGCCCAAGCTTTGCTGCAATCTGCTCTGCCGTTTTTGGTTTGCCGGCACCCAGAAGGACAGCTAAAATTGAGGTTCTGGGCGCGGTTCGCCGCAGCTCGGCGCAATCCAACAGGTACTCGATTTTTTGTTTGATGGAAGTTTTCATTGACCTTGTTCCTCTTGAGCCGGACATTTATCCGAATGTTCGTGAATATGTGGATGGCTGTGATGAAGATGGTCTTTACAGATGCAGGTTTCTGTCAGTTCCAGGTCGCTCTTGACGAACAATAGCGGAAAAATTATATCGCTGATACAGCAGGGCAGCCAGACTGCTATGAACAAGGTTGCAAATATCCCAATGGCGGCTACAGTTGTTATCTCGGAATGTATATTCATCAGCAGATATGATGATGACGCCCACGTGCTAATCAAGACATGCCCTGTATGTGGAAATTTAGTCCTTGGAAGGAAATATGCGATAAGAATACCCAGCAGGGCGGCAGGATTAACTATGAACCACTCCTCGATAAAACCAAGATGAATCGAGTGCTCGTGTTCTTCGTTGGTATCAGCCTCTTTTTGTTTATGTTCTGAGGAATCCTGTTGATGATGAAGCTCAGCGTGTACTGGAATGTCCAGCCCCAGCAGACGAGTGCCAATATGGGGTATTATAACGTCGCTGAGGGTGGCGATACCTACGGAGCCAAAATAGCCGACCAGCAAAACCAAAAGAAAGCGTTTCTTTACAGCGTGCATTTTGAACATCGACGCAGTCACCATTGCGCTTAAAA
>CAZECQ010000296.1:0-2320 GCA_964510545.1 uncultured Pirellulales bacterium
TTTTAACCGATTTCTTTTGATTTTGTTGGATTTTCATAAGCAGTTAAAACCTCCACAAGAGCCTTTTCTAATGGGGTTGATGGATTTGCAAAATCGAATTTATCGGCTGTGCTACACATTTTTACTCCTCTTTAAACCGGCAATTGACAACAACGTCCCGGCCCACTCGCTTGCTGTTTGTACTCAAATGGCAAGCTGGGCCTGTTGTGCGCCGTTTGTAAACCTTACCCCAGTTTCTGCGGCGCTTTCCGAATGAATAATTGAGGGCCGAGCCCACCGCCGCTGAAACCGCTTCCATTCGTTATCTACACTACCGTTCTTGTCGCGCCATAGCATCGCCATAGGAGTAAAGCCAAGTTCAACGCATAGGCGCAGCCGTTTCTCGGCATCGGAAAAACTGTCTTTTGGGTGCCCAATCAGCACGTAACACCGAAGCCGGTGGCTTGCCGCAGTGAACCCCGCAGCCAGTAGCTTGCGAGAAGCGGCTCTGAGCGGCTCCTCGTCGTCGGGAGTATCCAACGCGAAGAACATCTGCGCGGGCTTCAAGTCGGCCAGTAGATCGACATGCCAATCCTGCAAACGTGCCGCTTCAAGGCCACCAGTAAACTCAACACGTCGCCCGCGCTGCCTCTTGAGCATAGCAAACACCTCGCGCACATGCCGCTCAGAGCATGCAAGGATATTATCATCGAGGACGTTCCAGCCATCCACGATCGGCAGTTCCAAGAGGCGGGGTTCTCGTTTCGGAACAGCACAGAACCAGCAATTATTGGGGCACCCTCTCGACGTAATAACGTAACCAGGCTTAACGTACCGGCCTGGCACAAAGGCTGAGCCGGGCTTGTTAAGGGCAGGACCGCCAATTTTCACGGGCGCTACCGACGACCACGCTTCGGCCAATTGCTCAGCCCGGTACATATGCCAAGTAAAGGCCACGCTAACATGTACCTCGTCTACTTCTGGTGGCAGCAACCCAGGCTCGCAGTCCACAAATGTCAGTTCGTCCACTGGCGTGGCCTTCGTCCGATATGGAAATACCCTTGCGATTCTCATGCGCCGCCTACAATCTCCAATGGTTTACACATGGCGTACAACGGTTCGCGCTACTGGTGCTGTGTCCGCTGTATGAGACACGGATTCAGACCGCAGATAGCATTAAACTGTATAGGACATGTACGTTCGTTTTTGAAATGAGGACATGGCACCATATCGCTGTTGGTGGATGTAAATTTTTTCACTTTAGCTTCGAGCCAGTTGATATAATCTATGTCTGGCTCACCTTGACTGTTTTCCCACTCAATCCCTGTCTCAGCAAAGAACTCGTTTTTTAACTGGCTCATATAACCTCCATAGGAAAAATTTATTTACACCAACGGTATATTGCGCGCAACGTTCCTGGCAACTCGCCTGCTGTGCCGGTGCTCCAAGTACGGACTAGGTTTTAACCCCACCGTTACGGGTTAGACGCAAGGTCATGACTCCTCCCGTCAGCCTGAGAGCACCGGCATGGCAGGCTTGCCGTGTTCTACGTTGGTTAGCGACTTTTCAATCGATTCAAAATAATTCTCGTATACTTCTGCAATATCTTTACAATTACCGCAGTTAAGACCTTTTTCTATTGCTAAGTGCTGTAATCGATTAATAATTTTAAACATTATCTCTTTATCCTGACTTAAATTTGGTGATTCCATTATTGGTTTTTGCACACCATATTTTAATGCAGCATCCCAAATAACCTTACCGTCTTTATAGTTATAATCTGACGCTCGAAGCACCCAATCCTTGTAACTCATCCCCATATTAAATCTCCTTGATAATAGAGCTGGCCACTTGTAATTTACCGCGTCTAAAATGATCACCAATCTTTGGCATAAAAGCCTCCTTTACAATTCTCAGTTGAAAACTTTTTCGTAATTCTCCGTAAGGCGAACCTTTATTTTCACTCACCTATTTTAAAATACTTTTAAAAATATTTCTAATAAGTCTTTCCATAGGAGTTTTATTAAGAAAATTTAAATCAATCCACGGACAAATAAAAGGATTTTTAATAGTGATCTTAACTTCATGTATTCCACACTCTTCTTCAATAACAGAGAGATGTTTAGCTAGAAGTTTAGCCTTGGACAAAGATTTTATTTGAATTCCTTCTAGTATTATCTCAGGTCTTTTTATGTTCATAATTATCTATTAAATTTAAAAATTTTCAAGATCCTACTAAGTACATATCTTACAACAGTCTCAGAAAATGGAATAGAACTAACTAAAAGAACACAAAATAACAGAGCAATTAACTCTTCCATAACTATCCTCTACTATTTAT
>CAZECQ010000297.1:0-2290 GCA_964510545.1 uncultured Pirellulales bacterium
TTCCATCATTACTACCCGCAGCCGTTCCTTTGGCCAAAACCGCGTGAACGCTTACCTTTTTGTTTATTTTCAAATTATTGCAGTTCAACACCAGCTAACATTTCTAACTCGGCGAGCTTCTGTTGATGATTTGTCAAAGCTCTGTGATAATCAAGCTGGTATTTAAGAAGCATACGCTGGGCGTCGATAAGTGAAAGAAAATCTACTTTACCGGCCTTGTATGCAACCTCTGAAGCCTGAAGCAGTTCCTCGGCCTTTGGCACCAGGGTATCACCATATAAATTTGTTTTTCTATGACTATCTTCATAGTCATACAGCACATTTATTGCCTTTGATATTGTCTTATTTTCAAAATCTATTTTTTGCTGCCGAGTTTTGCTTATATTTGCTTTAGCCTGTCGTTCTGCGGCTTTATAGCTATCCTGCCATAAAGGAATATTCATTGAAAACATCAAAATAACAGGGTCTTTGCCGCTATCTCGAACACCAGCAGAATGTGCACCATCGGTTTGAATCCAGTCAACTCCCACCCCAATATCCGGATAGAATTTTTTCTTTGCCAATTCTACTTTGCTTTTAGCTGCCTCAATTTCCCAGTTCAAACCCTGCAGTTCGGGGTTGTTGGTTATGATTAACCCAATCAGTTTATCTCGGTTAATCTCAATTTTGGAAATTTGGGCTTCTTGGGGCCATGGCAGCTGTGACGTTGGTGATCTGTTGAGTATAGCATTAAGTCTTGTAATAGTAGGTTGCCTTAATTCCCGCAGGCTCTTGAGAATGTCTTCAAGTTTAGCCAGTTCAACCTGTGCACGAATAATATCCGGATGAGTAGCCGTAGCCGTTTCATATTTTATGCGGGCGACCTCTTCGAAATGTTTAAGAAGTTCAAGATTTTCCTCAGCGATATCCGTTGCTTTCTTTAGATAGGTGTACTCATAGAAGGCATCTTTAACCTGCTGGAAGAGCTTCAACTTTGTCGCCTCATATTTTTTATGGGCTGCTTTTGCTTGTGCAGCAGCGACATCAGTTCTTGCCTCAATCTTGCCGAACCAGGGAAATACCTGCATTATGCCGAATTTTTGTCTTTGAGGCCCGACACGCGTTTCAACTTCTTCGATGAAATAACTATACGTAAATTTTGGATCATCCAGAGCCTTTGCCTGTGGAACTTGTTCTAAAGCAACTTTCCATTGCTCAAACTTTGCTTTAAGCTCAGCGTTATTTAAAGAAGCGAAACGCAAATAATCGCCGAGCGTTTGTAAATCATTACCATCATTGGGATGTTGAGAAGCACTGACCGGCACACTCGAAATAATTGAAACCAACAAAATCAAAAAGAATAGTCGTTTCATATAGCACCTTTTTGGTTAATACTAAAACAATTACTATGACGCAAAATTCTCAACGAGTGATTTAAGCCTGCCGTAATCTGAATCTCGCTTAAAAAGCGGTGTATCATCTTGTTCGTAAATGCCTATATTCTCTTCAAAAGGTGTTTTGTCTGGATTTACATAAAAAACCCCAAGTGGCAATTTATCTGTTTCCGTTGCTTTCTTAAATGCCAGATTCCTGTCATGGCAATCGTAAGAATCTTCCAGATAATATGTATTATCCTTAAACCATTGGTATGTATTAAGCTTATTGAAGGTAACGCAAGGTTGAAATACATCTACCAAGGCATACCCTTTATAATTAACGGCCTTTTTAAAAATTTCTTTGGTCTGTTCCGTATCACCTACATATGCCCTCGCTACAAAACCGGCATCCAGGGCAATTGCCACAGCCAATGGATTAAAGGGTTCGAGAATTACCCCCGCAACCTGAACGGGTGTTTTAAATCCAAGCTGACTTGTCGGTGATGCCTGTCCTTTCGTAAGGCCATAAACCATATTGTTGTGAACAATATTGGTTATGTTAGGATTTCTTCGAATTGTATGGATAAAATGATTTCCACCTTCACCATACATATCACCATCACCACTTTCAGCTATGACAGTTAACAAAGGATTGCTCGCTTTTATGGCTGTAGCCGGTGGCAGCGCCCGACCGTGCAGGCCGTTAAAGAAATTAGTCTTGAAGTAATGTGGTATCTTCGCTGCCTGACCAATACCTGATACGAGCACTAAGTTTTTCGGCTCAATATTTAGTTCATCCAGTGTTTTTTTTAGAATATTCAATATCCCGAAATTTCCGCATCCCGGACACCATGCAATATCAATATCACCCATATCATATTTTTCCCTTGTGTCTTAACATAATTGAATAATTTTGCTTGTTTTTGCCGATAACC
>CAZECQ010000298.1:0-2270 GCA_964510545.1 uncultured Pirellulales bacterium
ACTCACAAGGGGAATTGCCTTATGCTTTAGCTTATAAAAAGGCGAGTTCTTACCATCTATTAATTCAGAAAGGAAAAGTCTGATGAACCATCCCCAACTACCTGTAGAGAGTGACCAGAAACAAAGGGATTTTTATCTTCAATTGCGGGATAAAATAAATAAGTGGTTTGAAAAAAATGCGGATCAAAAGCGGGAATATACGAATTACATTCTTTTAGTCCCTGATTTTTTTTATCTACTGGTCAGGCTGACGCTTGACGACCGTATTCCGGCGATTGAAAAAGCCAAATTTGCTGGTGTCATTGCCTATTTTTTCAGCCCTATCGACTTTTTGCCTGAGGCTTTGATCGGGCCACTGGGATATTTGGATGATCTGATATTAACATGTTATGTGCTCAATCTTTACATCAACCAACAGGAGGAGGCGAACAAACAGGTCGTCAGAGCCCTATGGCCCGGTGATGAAGATGTGTTGAATACAATCCAGTTTATTTTGCAAAAAGCCGATAAATGGATAGGTTCCGGATTGTTGAAAAAAATAACAGACGCCTATCAGGCTTTCAAAAAGTGAATACCCACCTGCATATTCTGTTCTTTTGACTCGGCTTGTGTCTTACCTTATCGGTAACTGGAAGGTTTTGAAGGCCTAAAGAGTCAAGTGCCGCAATTGAAACCTTTACTCCGAGCTCCAAAGAATTTAAGATAACTGTAGTTTTGCGATTTTGCAGATACTCTCAATATATCTAAACTTCGCTTTCTTCTGTATAACATCCCAAATTTGATGATATACAGATCAATATACTAACTGGTTATGTGAAAAATAATAATGGATGAGATATCAGGTAGGAGCAGCTGAGAAAGTGATTCGAAAACTTATCTATGCGCTTGTTGTTGTGAAGGGTCTAATGGTTATCTGGGGGATTCTAGGCTTCATTGAGTACTTCGCACCGTCGGTGACGTTTGGCTTGCAAGATGCAAACTTTCCACTCGGAACGCAGTTTCTCCACTGGCTGTTGATAGTGTTGACTGGAGCGGTCTTTATTGTCGGTTTTCTGCTGCGCTGGAGACACACGCCATTTGCCACAATTACAATGTATGCAACCCTCGCGACGCTATGTTTCGTTGAGACGGTGGACTTTAATGCTTTTGGCGGTGGATCTAAACGTTTCTTCATCATGGCAGCGGAGTATGCCCTATACATTGCGCTCTCTATGTATTTGCTTCGCTCAAAGCAAGCAAAAGAACGCTTTGAATATGGTGAATTGTCACATAACAAAGCCAATTCAGCCGACGCAAAAAGCCGCGCGGCTGATTAGCGCCGTTACAGATTCCTCCAACAAAAATCAACTATCCGGTTCTCTAATTTTTTGCAGATACTGTAAACAAACATGCACCCAAACCTGATTGCGCGTAATTGCAATTTCCAAATCGAACAAAAATTTTAAATTTCAAACTAATCTCGGGAAGGGTATTATGTTCACCTTACCAAACTTGCCCGTATTTCTATTGGCGGCCTTGATCCTCCTGCTCACTCCCGGTCCAGCTGTGCTTTATATTGTCGCACGCAGTTTGGATCAAGGTCGGTTGGCTGGATTTGTTTCAGTTCTCAGTATCGAGGTCGGCAACTTCATGCATGTTTTGGCAGCTACCTTGGGATTGTCCGCCGTCCTCGCTTCCTCAGCACTGGCTTTCTCCATCGTCAAATACCTGGGTGCCGCTTATCTCATTTATTTGGGAGTGCGCCGACTTCTTGCACGTGAGAACTCGCATCAGCTGACGACTTTTCAGCGTCAGAGTCTGAGACGCATTTTCCATCAAGGCGTGCTGGTCGCCACACTCAACCCAAAAACGGCCCTATTCTTTTTGGCCTTCTTGCCACAATTTGCCGATCCATCAAAAAGCTCATTTACTCTGCAACTGTTGACCCTCGGATGTATGTTCGTAAGCATGGCCATTATCACTGACAGTATGTACGCTCTTTTAGCAGGCACCGTTGGACAATGGCTCAAAGGCACTCGCTCGTTTCTGCAAGTTGACCGCTATTTGGTTGGGGCCGTTTATATTGGATTAGGAGTAATGGCCGCACTTGTGGATACCAAACATCATTGAACGAGAAATATTGACATTGTTATTTTTCGGTTAGGCTTACCACATGCTATGTATTGATGCTTTTTATGATACAAATTTAAAACTTTACTTTTTGCAGGTTTCACAATGTCCGCCGGAGTTTAATACTGACACTCATCGATTTTTGGAGAACTAAAATATTT
>CAZECQ010000299.1:0-2260 GCA_964510545.1 uncultured Pirellulales bacterium
TCGTCCAGCCATTCAAAATGTCGAACGCCTCGCCTGGTAACCAGATACTCGATTTCCTTAAATACAGAATCCACAGACCTCGTCCGCACACCTTTGCCCATAAATGACTGCACGGCGCAAAACCGGCAGGCGGCCCGGCAGCCGCGGGTCATCTGAATAGCTGCGAATGGCTCGCCGGACATTCGCACAAACGGATTCAATGAACCGTTCTGGTAGTAATCCTCTATCTTCACGACAGAGTAGCTGTCAATCATATCGCTGTCGAAGTGAACAACGTCCCGTTCACCGCCCGTTTCGTACAATGCCCCTTTGTACTCAAAACATATACCATCAGTAGGTTGTTGGCTGAAGTTTCGTGCTGTTATCTGGTCAAACAGATAGTTAATCTTGTTCTCTGCTTCTCTTTGCACTACAAAGTGACACAGCTTTTTATCGAGCAGCCGGTCGTATTCATAAGTGGCGATAATCCCTCCCGTCAATACCACAGAGCGATTTCGCTCTTGCAGGATTTCAAGCGTTTGCGTAAAAGGCCCAATGCTTGCGTCAAACATACACGAAACACCGACAATATACGGGTCAAATGAATCGAGAGTTTCTTCGAGGATACTAATCCACTGATTGTAATCATACGTTGGCTCTTCACGTGTCCTTTTTAACAATTGAAGGTTCATATCCAGTATTCTTATATCCAGGCTTCGTCCCTTCAAGGCCTCATATAGACACTGCAAACCTGTTGGCGGAAAAGCGTAACAGCCCCCTCGCCTGGCTATTTCAGGGTTGAAACTTTCCAGAATCATCTGTGGAAGTTGTATAAACAGAACTTTTTCGTTCACCTCGTAATGAGATTTTAGAAAGCTGCTGTATTCCAGCAGCATCGCACCATCAACATCTTTTTTCAACGATGTTTCCATTAATGTCATTTGACTCCGGTTTGTGCAGTATTCTGTATATTACTTAACTTGATGGTATCTTTCCTTATGTATATCTCCCATAGAGTAACCAGGATAAATTTCGAAACGCTTATTATATTACTTGGCTTAAATGCCTTGCTTTTCCTCGCCTCTATATCAAACTTATCTTTATACTCGACCTGCACGTAACTGCAGCCGGTTTTGAGCATCTTTATCAGCGCTTCCGGCTGATAGCCAAAGCTGTTGGTGCGGATATGAAACTGCTTTAGCTGTGAACTTCGGTATAGAATGCTGTTTCCGTAATGTTTTATGTTTAAGCGAAACAGCACATTCAGAAGCGTCCGAAAAGCCCATGAGACGATTCTCCTGCCGATATTCCTTTCGTTTGTGTTGGTGGCGTAGGATATTACTATGTCGGCTTTACCTTTTTCAGCGAAGATAATTCTCATCGCCTCAGCCGAAGTTGCGCCTTTGCCGTCAACATAAATAAAATAATTCATTTTCGCCCGTTTAAGTCCTTCTCGAATGACCCCGCCGATACACTTTGGACTCTTATGGTGAAATGCCCTAACATATTCATAACGCTCTGCCAGCTTTTCTGCTATCTCGCCGGTTCTGTCGGTACTTCCGTCGTTGAATACAAGAATCTCATATTCATCAAACGATTGCTCCACCGCCCCCACCATATCCGCAACGGCTCCGGCCAAATGCTTCTCTTCGTTCAGCGCCGGCACGACGACCGTTATGGAATTTTCTTTAGGCATATTCGAACCTCATTTGCTATTGTCTCGGCTGTCAATCCATATTGCCGCCGTAAATAATCTTGACTGCCTGCTTTGTGGGCGTATTCGTCACTAATTGCAAATTTCTTTAACAGCACTTTTGTTTTCAGCCCTTCCTCGGTCAACACACCTGCTACCACACTGCCAAGCCCGCCGATGATACTGTGCTCTTCAACCGTAGCTATGAGAAGACATCTCCGGGCCAGTTCGATAATCAATTCCCGGTCGATGGGCTTGACGGTATGCATGCTTATTAGTTCCGGGCCGATACCATCCCCCTCTAAAATATCGCAGGTATCAACAGATGTTGGCAGCATATTGCCGGTGGTAATAATCGCAACGTCACTTCCTTCGCGCACTCTCAGCCCCTTGCCTATGGCAAAGGATTTTGCCGGCTGGCTATGAACTACCTTTTCTCCCGTTTTGCCAAGCCGCAGGTAACATGGCCCTTCAAGTGACATTACAGCTTCGACGGCTTGTTGTGTCTCAATCGGGTCGCCCGGACAGATTATGGTCATATTCGGCAGACAGTTCATCACCGCAATATCCTCTATAGAGTGATGCGTC
>CAZECQ010000300.1:0-2217 GCA_964510545.1 uncultured Pirellulales bacterium
TCTTTACAAGAGACCCCGCAGTAAACAACAAATATGATATCGAATTTACCGGCGGCACATCTGTCCAAATCAATTTAAAAGAAAATGTAAATCTCAGCAGACAGGACATCGAGGACAGAATCCACCAGGCCGGTCTCAATCTAAACAACCCCGCTCTCGCAGCGGCAAACGTTTACAGCATCGGAAAGTCAGACAGACAATATGAAATCAACACCACCGAAACAAACAGAACCACCGTCACCGTTACATTCGGCGAATCTCAACAGCAAACTGACGAAGAGATAGCTTTAGCAATTAAAAAGGCCCAGGGACGGTTCGAAGGCAAGTTGAGCAACTTACGGATAATCCAAAAAAGTAACCCTGCTGATTTTGCTATAGAGACAAGTAACACAAACAAATCCCTTGTAAAAGGCATTTTGGAAACGGCTTTTCCGGAAGCCCAAATCTCTCAGCCGCAGGTAAATGAAATTGTCAACAATGCCATACTGAATGCTTTTGCGGACGAACTTCAAATCCAACAAAACCTCCTGCCTAAAATCACCTCAGAGGAAAAAATAACCGAAGAGCTTATAGAATCTTTTCCCGAACTGGTAGATTTCCTTGGCGGTATCAGAATTACCTGCGAACTTGAAAGAGGCACCACTGCAGAAGATATTGACTCAAGATTCAAAGCCCTGCGTTTCAAACCTGATACACAAAATCTTAATTATTATCCATACCAAATCCTCGATACCGCCCTGAGCCAAATAGAGCCTGATAAGCCGGTAAAAGCTTTCGTTTATTTAAGCGCCCCACCCGAGGCCGGCCTGCGTGAACTAACCGAGAATGAATGGACGCAGTTCATTGAAAACGAAACCACCAAAGTAACAGCGGCGGCAACACTGGCAACTTCACTGCCAAGGGTAACACAGATTAATCCCTCCGTCGGTGCAGAGCAAAAAACAAGGGCTCTGATTGCGATTGTTCTATCGTTGTTCGCAATCGTTACCTATGTTTGGGTCCGCTTCGGAGACCTCCGGTATGGAATCGCCGCAATTGTCGCACTGGTCCACGATGTATGTATCACCCTCGGCGCCGTTACAGCCTGCACTTACATCGCCGAAACCACTATAGGCGCTTCACTGCTGATTGGAGACTTCAAAATCAACCTCGCAATGATAGCGGCTTTCCTGACACTCATCGGATATTCACTTAATGATACTATTGTTGTTTTCGACCGTATTCGTGAAAATCGCCACAAGGGTCTTCTCAATCCGCAGACAATCACCAACAGCATTAATCAGACTATTTCCAGAACACTCTTGACTTCTTTCACTACGTTTATAGTTGTGCTGATAATGTATATCTTCGGCGGCCAGGGCCTCAGAGGATTTACATTTGCAATAGGTTTAGGCATTATCGTCGGTACTTATTCATCCATTGCTATAGCCGCCCCGATATTACTAATCGGCGCCGGCTCAACAAACACCAAAGGTAAAAAATAAAAAACAAATATGCGGTTGGAATATAGCGCACAGTGTTTAGATTCACCTTTGAGCTAAACGCCGCCCGCTATACGCTATCAAATGCAAAAAGATTTGAAAACAGGAATGTTTTTCGGCCTGGCGCTGGTAGTCGCTGGCGTACTATGGCTTGCTACCCGCCCCTCTCTACTGACAGAATCAAGATTGCTGCAATCCCCAAAAACCGTATCTGAGCAACCAGCCGCCGAATCGCCTCGCTTTGTTACAAATTTGCCGAAAACTCCATCCGGCAAAGCTCCTTCGCCTACTCAGCCCAAAAACAGCAGCCGGCCGCAGCCGAAACCTCCGGCACGCCAACAGACCAAAACAACTAAACTCCCAAGAATCCATACCGTAAGAAATGGTGAAACTCTTTCCAGCATCGCCCGCAGATATTACGGCTCCGAGTATCAATGGCAAAAGATTTATAATGCCAACCGCTCTTATCTGAAAAGTCCGGACAACATCAGACCGGGCACCAGACTAATGATCCCCAATTAGAACACCCCCCGAAAACACTTCAGCGCCACTCAGTTGCCTATCCAAACACAACCGCTACAGAAATTTGGCGGCATCGCTGTCAACCAGCCAGGTCACCTTGTCAAGAACCGGCCAAAGCGTATGAATAGGATAACGCACTTCGTCCGGTTCACTGGTCACGACTTCTTTGAGAATCTCAGCTTTTTCTTCACCCGAAACCAACACAACCAAATGA
>CAZECQ010000301.1:0-2174 GCA_964510545.1 uncultured Pirellulales bacterium
CAGTGACAAAGGTCACGAAAGCAACATATCGCTCTCGGCTCCTACTGAAAATGATAAAGGACGGCAAGGAAAAATCGAGAGGGAGAGAAGAGGCAAAAAACGACACAAGATGGTGACTGTAGAAAAAATATGAAAAAAAGTGCTTGACTTGTCTAAAACAATCTTGATACATTTCGAAGTCCTATAAATTGTTATAGCGAAAATGGAAATAATAAGGCCACCTTTTGGCCTTTGCCTTTTCGTATCAGTATTGATAACAGAGGCGTCGTTGGGTGAAGTGGTTAGATCCTCATTGCCGTTTTTAATTCTGCTTTTCGTAATTGCACTAATCATATCTTCTGTGCCGCAAATTTCACTATTTTTGCCAAGACTACTGCATAGATAAAGGTAGAAAGAAAAACAAATTTTCTATTTACATTGGTTCTATTTACTAGGCAAATCATAGAAAAAATAACGGCGACAAATGTAGTGCATTGATACCAGTGGAAGTGTTTCCTGAGAGGAGCATCTCATGACTGTTCTATTTGCTTTTGCACACTTGGTCCATCACCTAGTTACTGCACTAACGGTGCCTTTGCTTCCTTTCATACGCAGCGATTTTGGACTTAACTACACGCAGTCCGCATGGGCAGTATCGGTATTTAGTTTATCTTATGGTATCAGCATGCTCCCCGCTGGTTGGCTCGCTGATCGCGTTAGTCGCTCAATACTTCTTCTTATAGGTGTTGCTGGTGTGGGAGTGGCTGGAGTCCTTGCTGGTGTTTCTACTCATTACACAACCCTTTTGTTGTTCTTAGCAATTATGGGATTCTTGGGAGGTGCTTATCACCCTTCCTCATTACCAATAATCACGTCTTTCGTGAATAAAAAAAGGAAAGGTCAAGCCGTTGGTATTCACATGGTTGGAGGTGCATCAAGCTATTTCTTGGCACCACTTATAGCTGCACCTATAGCAGGTATCTGGGGATGGCGTAGCCCCTACATTATTTTTTCTTTGCCTACAATAATATTCGGTATTTTTCTATATGCAATTGTGAACACTCGCAAAAACAGCATGACAATTAGTGTAAAGACAACCGAACCTGTTTCTGCGGATTTTTCGTCAGATATTTTTAGACGCAGACGTCTTGTAATTTATATAATTCTAACTGCATTTACACACGCTGCTACAATGTCCGTAATAGCATTTATTCCGCTTTTTCTTTCTGACCACTTCAATGTTAGTAAAGAGATTTCAGGAACGATGGTAGCTCTCTATTATTCATCTGGATTATGGGCGAGTTTTGTTGGTGGTCTGATTTCTGATCGCTTTGGAAAATTGCCGGTAACAATAGCAACCTGCCTTTTTGGGGCCCTTTGCGTTTTATTGTTATACGTTGTCTCTATAATTTGGGTTATTGGTATTATTCTTGTATTAATTGGTATCTTCAATTATATGCGATCTGTCATATCTGAAGTATATATCCTTGAACAAACATTTGAGAAGCACCGCTCTACAGTGCTTGGTATATTCTATCTAGGTAGCACGGAAGGAAGCGGACTACTCACCCCTATTGTTGGATTATTAATTGATAAATTTGGTTTTAATGTAAGCTATGTTGTAGTCGGTTTCTCAATATTGACAGCTACCATTGTATGCACCTTTTTAATGAGGGAGCGACAGGCAAAGTTATAGTCCGAAGCGGTCAGGCAAATCCTCGATTGTGGTGACCATCGAGGCGGTCGAAGCAACTCTGCCGATCATCCTCGGACGCGCAGAGCAAATTTCCTGATAGTTGTACCTCTCGGCTACTCCGCCGAGCACCCCGAGCGGGAAACAAATATGTTTGGAATCCCAACGAACGCCGAGGAGACGTGCTCACCCCCCGGAGCCAGCAGGGAGATAGATAAGAGATTGCACGAAGTTTGGATCCAGCCCCGGTGGCGGCCGATTTTCACCAGATGCCGCAAGATCTTGCGAACTCCTTGAGGATCGGTGATATAGACAATCAGTTTACGATACCACAACGGTCGATCGTATATTACAATCGTTTGTACCTCACAACAGCTGAGGGCCTGCCCCCTGCTGCCGGTGTGCAAACAGCCGTGGCTGCCCGCAAGTCGGGGAGTGAGCCGTGACTCGTCTCTTCGCGCCACATCCGTGTGGCTCTCAGAGCTGCCACTGGAGAGATCGC
>CAZECQ010000302.1:0-2164 GCA_964510545.1 uncultured Pirellulales bacterium
GAACCGTACTGATTGAAACGCCCTGCATATCCGCTATTTGGCTGAACTTCATCCCCCCCTGTAAATGCAGCACTATCACCTCCCGCTGCTGCCGGCCTAACCGCCCCAACGCTTCTGTGAGCATCTGCGATTGCTCAGCGCCAACAATCGGCTCATCCGGCCTTTCGGTTTCCGCTACTATCGGCCCGGTGCTCTCAAGTCCGACAACCTCGTACATCTTACTGCGAAACTTCTGGCGAACACGTTCCACAACGCAGCTAACAAAATAGTTTTTTAAGCTGCCGTAGAGCCGAAAACGCCCTGTCTGACCCGCGAAAGAAACAAAAACATCATACAGAATATCTTCTGCCGCCGCTCTTTCGCCCAACAGCAAAATCGCTATTGTCAGCAGGCCGTCTTTATAGTTCTGGTAAATTTGGCGTAACGCCCCCGCATCCCCTGCTTTAAGCTTCCATATCAGCCGTTTATCTTCCAGCATAAAGACAACCTTTACCGCCCTTAAACCACCGACTTCAGCTACTAATATAACGGCCAAATCCCCACTTTAGTCTAACAAAAATTTGCTTTTTTTACCACCCCTGCACCCCAGATTTTCCCTTGCGCTGTGTCGTCATATTTAGCCCCGCCGCTCGCGGCAGGGGTTTTTTTGACACTGATTCACTCCGATTTTTACCCCTTAGGGGTACACTATTTTTATTCCATTTATCTCTTTCCTTTTGAGCTTTTTTGCGGCTATTACTTTCTTCCGACTCCTGACTTCTGACTCCTGATTTAGTTATAACTTGCTCTCAATTTCATATCTGCTATAATAGGGTAGATAGTGTTACGCTCATTTTTTGCCATTAGGTCGTGGATTTACCTGCTTTCCAGGAAGTTGCTGGAACGATGCACGTAATTTTGGCAAACTTTCCGGGAAATTTTTTTGTATAAATTCGACCAGCCTTTCTCTAACATGGCAGCGCAGGCTCCAGGCTGTTGATGCATCCTGGGTACTCATCAGAGCTCTTAGTTCGAGCGTGTGTTCAGAGGTATTGGTTACCTGTAGCACACATACTTTGCCGTCCCACAGTTCGGAATCCTTTAATATCTTCTGGAGTTCGGTACGTACCGCCTCAACCGGCACCGTGTAGTCAACATAAATATACACGGTACCCAGTAAATCTGCTGTACGACGTGTCCAGTTCTGAAAAGGTTTTTCGATGAAATAAGTTATTGGTACGACTAAGCGTCTCAGATCCCAGATTTTGACAACAACATAGGTTAAAGTTATTTCCTCAATTCGTCCCCACTCATTTTCTACGATGACCACATCGTCAATACGAATCGGCTGAGTAAAAGCTATCTGAAGACCGGCTATGAAAGTTCCAATAGTCCGTTGAGCTGCCATACCAATAACTATCCCTATGATTCCGGCCGATGCCAAAATGGTTGTTCCAAGCTGCCTTACCTTCTCAAAGGTCATTAGCATCATACCCAACGCCAGAACAGAAACTACGATAATTACTATTCGTTTCAAAACACCTAACTGGGTGCGAATCTTCCTGGCCCTTAGATTATCTTTTTCGTCAATATTGAAACGACCGATGACGTATTCATCAAAAACATACGTTGTCTTTACGAACAGCAGCGAAACCAGCCCTATAAAAAGCAGACTAAGAACGTGCGTTACAGCAGCAAGATACTCTGCAGTCAGCGCAATAGGCAGAATCAAGCGTAAAACTAAAAGCACCACTATCCATTGGAAGGGTCTATAGCAATGCTTTATACAAAGGTTGTCTATAATACTTTTTGTGCGCCTACTAAGTGCCAGCAGGATTCTGTAAACAAGAAAATGACCTATTACACCTACCAGCACAGGTGCTCCTAATATCCAGAACTGCCCATTATCTATTTCTACTCCATTCATTAGTAATCTACCCATTAGTTTATTCTTTTTATTGTTTGCATCTTTCTCTAACGACCGATTGATTAAAACATATATTCACTTCCTCTCTGCAAATTGCATCGATTGCTTGCTGACACTAAAAGTCATCAATGGCCTACTGCTTTTACTTCTATTTTATCAGGATTTGTGCATATGTAAACAAAGGTTGGCGGAAAATTTAACGGTGGTCTGACCCCATATTATGTACCAACCTCAATTAGAGAGTTATCCACGTTTTGT
>CAZECQ010000303.1:0-2155 GCA_964510545.1 uncultured Pirellulales bacterium
CAGGGGCGTTGTTTTATCTATTTCTTGTTCTTGTTGGATTTTTGCCTCCCGAACCGATGGTTGGTGCTTCTGGTGCGATACTTGGTATGCTGGCTGCCTGCTCGATATTGTTTCCGCATTTTGTGGTTTTCATTCTCTTTTTCCCTGTTCCGATAAGAGTAGCAGCGGTTGGTTTGACGATTCTCTATTTTGTTTATGTGATAACGAAGGATGTCAACGCGGGCGGGCACGCTGCTCACCTGGCGGGTATGGCTGCCGGTGCAGCTTATGTATTCTCGAAAAACTGGAGGGCTAAAATAAAACTCAAATTCCAGTCGGACAGATGGAAAAAGACAAACCTCTCTCAACAGGAACTGGATTTCCAGGTCGACAGGATATTACAAAAAATACACCAGTTCGGCCTGCAAAGCCTTACCAGAAAAGAAAAGAAAATCCTCAAAAAGGCCACAAAACTTGAAAAACAACAAAACCAGTTTTAACAAAAGAATTACGTAACCGTTCACAGTGCTTAACGTATTAACGATGGATATTTTTTATTATTCCAGTGAGCAATAACAGATTCATGGATAAAATCAAAGACATTTTGCTGCTGCTTTTTACATGTCGCAACAACTGTCCAGATGCGTTCGCACCAACGCATGCCAGCTTGACCACGGGTTCCCTGTGTGATTCTTCTATCAATCACAACCGGACGAATCTGACGTTCTGTACCGTTATTAGTCGGTTCGACATTCGGCTCACTTATAAACCTGAAATAATCTTCCGCGGACTCGCCTTCGAACCGCCTGGCCAGTTTCTTCGCAAGTTTATGATCCGGCGGTCTCTGCACCATCTTCAAAAAACCTCTCTTGATTTTCTCCATAGAACGCATAAAACCTTTTTCCGTAAGTTTGTCTCGTCGATGCAAAGTATCAAACAGTTTTTTAAGCCACCCAAGAAGTTTATTGGCCCAGCGGGAAAGCTTTTTAGCCTTATGCTCGGCAAGAAAACGAATATCTCTGATCAAATGAGCCATACAATACTGCATACGGACATCAAACAAACGTGCATACTTACGATATGCACCCCAGTAATCGGCGCCGATAATACCGCAAAAATCTTTGCCAAGCATTTCTTCAAGGACTTTACTGCCGCGAGATTTATCAATTTTGAACAAGCTGTACCGCAATGTATCAAAACACCACGTCCAGTGAAGAACGCCGTCATCGTGATGGCCTGTTTCATCGATATTAACCTGCGACTCGCCTGGCAAAGTTTCCGCCAACTGTTCATAAGATGGTTTAAGAGCCTCGGATGTTTTCTTTGTAGCCTTGCAAAGCATACCGCGAGATATGTCCAGCTTCATCAGTTGTTCGAAAAACTGTTGTATGGTCGAATAAGACATATGGCAGGAGCTTTTCATAAACGAGACAAATGCTGTCATATCAGCTGCCAGCAGACCGCCTTTGCAAACCTCATCGGGCAAAGCTGCAATATGTATCCTGCCGGTAACAGGATCAAGGTACTTTCTGGCTTTATGTTCGATTACCTTATACATTTTTTCAGGCAGTTCTATCTGCTGAATTATTTCCCAATCATCCAAAGGCATAAGCCCTTTGGCATCCTTATCAGTCAGTTCATATTCAATAACCTCATCAACCTGCTCTGGCTCAAAAGGCTTACGAGTAAACTTCTCGTGTCCTTGCTGACCGCCTCGCCTGCGTTTCTTTCGAGAAACTTTAAGTGTGGTCTTTTTGGGCTTTACAATGTCACTCGAAGGCGGCTTAGAGGAATTGCCGGAGTTCTTCTCAAGCTGTGCGATTCTTTCTTCGAGCTTTGCTATATACAATTCCATCGTATGAATTTTTTCTTCGAGCAGTTTTATGTACTGCTGTTGTTTTTCGATAATGGCATCTTTGTTTTGCATACACTGTTTTTACCACAGCGCCTGCAAAAGCGCAAGTTGCCTATTTTAACATTTTGAAATTTTTATGAAATTTTTTTCAAATACTGTGAACGGTTACTAATTTTCTTATGTCCCCGCGTCATTGCGAAGGAGCCGAAGGCGACTGCGGCAATCTCATTTGTCTTTTTTATAAATTTGGTTATTAGGACTTGTTTAGAGATTAGAAATTAGAATTTAGGATTTCTTACGTTTCTGTCGCTTTACCAGCGA
>CAZECQ010000304.1:0-2133 GCA_964510545.1 uncultured Pirellulales bacterium
CCCTTAATAACGCTTTCAATCAGCGGCGCAGGTCAAGATCGCCTGGTGCTTCTAATATTATATCATAGAAGAATTGCCCTGCTTCAGGCAGCCCCGACTTTTACAGTTAACCTAGCAAATTAACCTATTAATAACCGACTAAATCCTTTAAGCACGCAGATATCTGCGTTTTTTTGTTGTTTTCTATAGACGTTATGCTAATGTTGTGCTAATATAGAGAGAGATGATAAGAATTGATTAAGATTGATAAAAGAACCAAAAAAGATGGAACACTTAGAACACAAGTGCGCGTAGTTGAAGGCTATCGACCAGGGCCGGGAATGCCAACCAAACAAAGAACGATCCGCGATTTCGGTTACCTTGAAGACCAGGAAGACCCTAAAGCTTTCATGGCGATGGTGGAGGAATTTAACGCTAATTTCAAGGCCGAAAATGTGCCGCTTAAGATCGAGGCGGCGGGAACAGCAAAGATGTATTGCAAAGAAAACCGAAAGTATAATTATGGATACAAGTTTTTAGAAGCGGCCTACGAGCTCCTTGAAATTGACCAGTTTATCAAAGATTATCAGGCAAAACACATTTTTAGGGGCAAGTATTCGCCTGGCGACATTTTTAAGCTTCTGGTATTTTTAAGAATCCTGCACCCGGATTCGAAGCGAGCCACATTCCAACTAAAAAACGGCTTCTACGGGCTGTCTTTTGAATTTACCCTGCCGGATATCTATCGGTCCCTTGACCGCTTCGCTGGTTTCGAAGTGGAGCTACAACGTCATTTGAATGAACGCATCATGGGGACGATTGGCCGGGACCTTGCCTATGCATTTTATGATGTAACCAACTATTATTTTGAAATAGACTTCCCTGACGGTGAAGACGACTTGCGCAGAAAGGGCGTTTCCAAGGGACATCGTGTTGATCCAATCGCGGCCATGGGCTTGTTCATTGATGCCAATGGGCTTCCGATCAGCATGTCAATCTTTCCCGGTAATACGAGTGAGTCTCTTACGCTTCAGCCGACCATGAATGATGTTAAAAAGTCCTACGGGCTGGGCAAACTGATCGTGGTTGCCGATAAGGGGATCAACTCTGCAAAAAATATCGATACGATCGTCAATAACGGTGACGGCTTTGTTTTCTCACAGATCCTGAAAGGCAAGAAGGGCAAGCGTTACCACGAAAAACTCTTTGAGCAAAGCGGTTGGAACTCGAACAAGGATGACACTTACAGGTATAAGCTCTTTGTGGAAACATACGAAGGCAAAGGCAAAGAGGGCAGTAAAGAGATTCGCACCAGGAAAGTGCTTCTTTACTGGAATAGGGCCGAAGCGCAAATGGCGAAGCGCAAACGCGAAGAAAAGCTCAAGCTAGCAGCGCGTTCGGTCAAGAATAATGCCTACAGTATTAAAAAAGGGATTGATCAGTATACCAAGGAAACGATTGTTGACAAAACAAGTGGTGAGATTTTAGCAAACACGAAAAAGCTGCGTAGCGTGAACTTGGAAAAAGCAGAGCAAGACGCGCTCTATGATGGTTTTTTTTGCATTATCACCAGTGAGCTTGACTATGATGAGCGCAAAATGCGTCAGGCTTACAGTGGGCTTTGGCGCATAGAGCAGTCTTTTCAAGTTTTAAAATCAGATCTTTATGCCAGGCCAGTTTTTGTCAGTACCAATGAGCATATCCGGGCTCATTTCCTGGTCTGCTTTGTTGCTCTTCTCATCATCCGCCTCATTCAGCATCGGATGAAAGAAAAGGCCTTGTCGGCCGAGCGAATCGCAAGAGCACTGAAGATGGCGAACTGTCAAATTTTCAAAGGTGGTATTGTTCATCTTGACGATGTCGGTGGAGCAATTGCATTTAAAAAGATTCAGGATAAAAAGGGTAATCTTGTAGAGACACTGGCATATTCCGATCAGGATGAAATTGCATTGGATTACAAATTAATTCAGGATACTTTTGGTACAGATTGCTACAACATTTATTTGCGGCAGGAGGTGTTCAACAAATTTCTGAAACAAATTAAAATTTAGCATAACAATATTTAGTGACGACTAATGGATTAAAGCCCCGTGGTTAATGGATATCAGGGGCTTTAGCCCTTTATAACTGTAAAAGTCGGGTTATAGCACAGTG
>CAZECQ010000305.1:0-2101 GCA_964510545.1 uncultured Pirellulales bacterium
AAACTCTCGCATAATGTCCGGTTGCAAGATAGCTAATCCCGAATGTTTTCTGCAGAAAATCCCACAATAACGAAAATTTCAAAAGTGTATTGCAGTCAACACAGGGGTTGGGAGTCTGACCTTTCGCATAAGTTTGGCGAAACTGTTCTATTATAAGCTCTTCAAAGGCCGCAGTAACATCAACAAAATAGTGAGGTATATTAAATTCATTACAAACAAAAGCAGCATCTGCTCCGCAACAACCCCGGCTGTTTATATTGCACGAGACAGGTATCTTCATCGTGATACCCAGAACGTCCCATCCGTTCTCCTTAAGCAAATGTGCTGAGATACTACTATCGACTCCGCCGCTCATAAGAACCGCTATTTGTTTGGAATGTTCTTCTTTAGGTTTCCATGGAGCAAAACTTGGCGGCATTAATGTTATGTCATATTGACTCATCATCACTATTATACAAGCTTTAGTCGAAAAGCATAGTATTTATGTATCGCTCGGCCGTATCAGGTAATATAACAACAATCAGTTTGTCGGAATTCTTTTCTCGCTTGGCTATTTTAACTGCCGCAGCAACTGCAGCACCGGATGATATGCCTGTAAATCCCATACAATGCTGCCCCGCATTTTACACAGATATCTGCGTAATCCTATGAACCGGAGCCGGTCAACAAGTTTTCCATTTTTCTTTTAACATTTTTTATCTCATGATATTTGCTAATTGAGCATTTTTTGCCCGCAGACCCCTTCGCAAGAATATGAGGGGCCGAGGAGTAAAAAATGCGGCGGGATTTTACTTCAGGTTGGCTGCCCACACTCCTATTCGTGCTCATCAATAAAAACGACGGCACACAAAACTGCCTGCGGCAAAAAGGCCCCATTCTCAGCGACGTAATCTCCGCCAACGGCGGACTCACATTACACAGACCGGGGTCCTTTCTCTAATCCCGCCAACCAAAAATCCCTTAAGCCGTTCTCCTGATACCAGTCATTCCACACTCTCTACAAACCAGCTGCTCATTAAACAACTCACCTGTCATCATCATTGCTCGCATAATACTCAACAGCTTACGAGCAACCGCAACTATCTCTACCTTCTTACGTCCAGACTGACCACACATCACTCACTCATAAAAGGCTCGAAGTCCGGGACTCTTCTTTATCGCACGCCAGGCA
Organism: uncultured Pirellulales bacterium; assembly: GCA_964510545.1. Classification (GTDB taxonomy): domain Bacteria; phylum Planctomycetota; class Phycisphaerae; order Sedimentisphaerales; family Anaerobacaceae; genus CAYXPG01. The sequence continues at coordinate 1,172 of CAZECQ010000305.1, forward strand.
CTCTCAACTATCAGCCATCTAACTACACTCGGACCCTGCTTGCTTATATGACCTAACCTTCTGCTCGAACCGCTCTCATCCAACCTCGGCGTCAAACCAAAATAAGCACAATACTGCTTACTGCGACCAAATCGCCTTATATCGTCCGTATAAGCCAAAACCGCCTCCGTTGTCCGAGGACCAACCCCAGGAATACTCATCAACAACTCCCCGCCCGGCTGCTTGTCAAGATAACCGTCAAGATATTTCGTAGTACGCTTGAGCTGACCCTCAAGTAGCCAAAGCTTCTCCAGCATATCAATTAGATTCATACGCCAAAGCTCTTCGCTGTTAATCTCTGCCTGTTCGCAAAGCCCACGCATCCAGACTCTATTGGTAACCTTCCACAAACTGCCCCTGTATGCTGCTTTGACAAAGCCGTTGGCTTTCAAAAGCATACGAATACGATTCTTAACCTGTGTAATACTGCTTACCATCTTTCTGCGATGCTGTATCGTTACCCTCCACTGCCGAACCTCTCTGTTGGGAATATACACCTTCGGCACCTCACCTATCGACAGCAGCACCGCCTGTTTGCGAGAATCTATCCTGTCGTTCTTTTTCGCTGTCCGGTATATCCAGGTCATCTTGGTCGGATTGCTGACCGTAATGCTGTCAACCAGGTTAATCAGGGCATCGTGCCGATACCCGGCCTCGCCGCTGATCTCGAACGTAAGATGCAGCTTCTCACCATCCCGGCGTTGTCCGTTAAGAAAGTCTTTCATTCGATTGATGTCCGTTTTTAATGTTGTGAATCTGTCTTTTTTTCCTTTTTGCACGACACATGCAATTGTTTTCTTGCTGTCGATGTCGAATCCGATATACTTGTCCATAATGAGCCTCCTGTAAAAAAGGTTATTGTGGCGTTTCAACGACCACGAGCCGAAAAGG
>CAZECQ010000306.1:0-2073 GCA_964510545.1 uncultured Pirellulales bacterium
GCCTGTTGCTTTGAAAACCTCGAATAGCACAATAGAGTGTCAACAGAAAAAACATGCCCATCAGAGATTCTGCTCGCTGTGAGATGAAAGTTACGCTTTCGGTATGGATTGGATGGACCATCCAGATGAGAGCAACAGCCAGTCCTGACCATAACGCTCGCGCCCTACCGTACCGCTGGAATTCTTTGTAACATAAAGTTCGCCTTATTACCCCGAACAGCAGCAGTGCAGCCCCAATATGTATGATAAGATTTCCAAGGTGATAGCCCCGGGGCTCCGGCCCCGTTAATGCATAGTTAATAGCGAAAGACAGACTGAGTATCGGCCGGCCGAAAACAGTTACGCTGAGATATTGTTTCCAAAGGGGAAGTGACATAGCTTCCGAAAGGGGCCAGAGCTTGCGAATATGAAGATTGTTCTTAATGGTACTAAAATCGTCACAGATGAAGATACCATCGAAGCTGTTTGAATATGTGATTATGCCGATGGTGATAATAAACCCGGCCGCTAACCATATTCCCAGCCGACCCTCAGGACAGTTCACTGGCTTTGGCTCAACAGCCGTAGCACTGCCGTGTGAAACTTCAACTTTCTTCTTTCCCTTAGCCATACTCACACCATCGGCATCTGTCCCTGCCAAAAATTCCGTCTTTGCTCCCATTTACCCCAATTTACAGGAAAAGTCAAGCCAATCGGGGATTTACCCCGGTTTCTGAGTATATTAGCAAGGATTTACCGCCTCTACCGGCAAGCCTCGGCAAGCATAGCCCACATTCAACTTTTTGATAGGCACAGCTGCAATAGGCAAGTGCAAACCACACCGGTTGGATTCAAGAATCGGCTGAAGATTTCTGCTGAAGCGACACTTAGGCAGTCTATTTGCGGATATAGGCATTTACACCGACGATTATGGGTTTTCCATTCATTGTGGCATTTGTCCGCTGATTGCCGTGTGAACTGGCTACAACTAACGTTTTGCCGCTTGCAGATGGCACTGGCTTGGGGTTCATATCTATCGTTATGACTAGCTTGTTATCTTTTATTTCCACAGTCATTTTTTCCTCTTTCAAATAAGCATTTTTCATAATTTCAGGTTACTCTTCTCACTTGTCCCTGCCATAAATTCCATTTACACCAATTCCTGGGAAAAGTCAAGCCCAAAACCGGCACGCCTCGGCAAGCATAGCCCAAAAATCCCGACCCCGTCAAACCAATTTCTGCCCGTGCGTAAGCCCCGCTTGTCGCGGCCAAATCTCTGGCGAAGCCGGGCACCGAATCCACTTTTTGTCATTCCGAGCGAGGCCGAAAGGCCGAGTCGAGGAATCTATTAAAAACAAATGGCGGGATATGTCAGGTATTTCACTGCTGGCCCTACCTGTCCCGAGTTTATCGAGGGCAGCGCAGTCGAAAGTCCCGTCCTGCCTGCTCTGAGTTTATCGAAGGGCGCCCTCATTCCGCCCTACAGCAGCAGCAAACCAATCATTTACCAAATCCCTTCTGGTGAGTTTACACAGAGGAGTAAAACGACAAAGTGAGGCCTACTAAAACAGGTCTCGAACCAAAAATTACCTCATTGGCCAGCCGCTAAGATTAAGAAATCCATTTATTGGTTTTTACTTTTGTTGGAATCTTCAGTGCGGTTCAGTTCATCAAAAATAGAAAGCTGTGTTTCCTGTATAAAAAAACCGGTTCTCTTAAGTAGTTCTTCATATTCGATTTTTGATAATAAAACAAATTGCCCTAAGTGCTTCTTTACGTCCTCGTCCCAGTAATTGTCGTAGTCCAGCTCCTCTGGCTTCACGTCTTTGCACAAAAGCGGCCCGCTTGTAGAGACAATGTTGCCCTGCCCATCGGTCTCTATAGCAAATAAATCGCCGCTCTTTTTGTGTTTGTATAGGGCTTTTTTAGTCATTTGCTATTCCCTACCTCATTGGCCGGCCGACGTAGACGTTTATTTTCTCAAATCAGCGATTCTTCTTAAATCCCCGGATTTGTCCTTATACTTCCAAAAATCCCAACCGTTCACCGCCCCTCTTGCTATTATCACTTTAGCTGCTCCTGTTGGACTATTGT
>CAZECQ010000307.1:0-2068 GCA_964510545.1 uncultured Pirellulales bacterium
AGAGCTCTCTCGGTGTTCAATTGCCAGCAGCAAATAAAGTGCCGAACACTATTGCCTTTGGCTGCAAAAAATGCTGCGAAAAAACTAAAACCTGTAGTAAATTTCCATGGCTTAAAACCCGTAGCATTTTCCGGGATAATCTTTGCTTGCCCGCTACCGCGGATGACTCCATCTACGGGTTGAAACCCGTAGTATTGCGGTGGAAGAATAAATGTAATACTAAAATCTAATCTGCCGAGAACTTACTTTTTGCCCGGCCCATAGATGACTGTGCCCGGGAAAAGCCCCGTTCTTTTATTGTCGTCTATCACCGGTTCTCCATTGACTAAAACATACGGTATGCCTTCGGGGTACTGGTGCGGGTTTTCCCATGTTCCCTTATCTGTTACTGTCTTGGGATTAAAAATAACAATATCCGCAAACATTCCTGCTTTGATAGTCCCCCTCTCTTTTAGTTTTAGTCTTTGTGCAGGAAGCGAAGTCATTTTTCGAATGGCTTCCGGCAAACTAATCACTTTCTTTTCCCTAACGTAACGAGCAAGGACTCTTGGAAATGTACCATAGTTTCTGGGGTGCGGTTTCGCCCGGCCAAGAGTAACCGCCGAGCCGTCGGAAGCATGCATTACCCGTGGGTGTTTCATTATTCTCTCGACGTCCTCATCAGACATAGAGTGATAAATCGCACTTGCCCCACCCTTCGTCTGGATATCCATTATTGTCTCAGCCGCATTTTCTAAAGTTGGTTCTTTGCCCCGCATTCGAGTGATTTGCTCGATATTTTTGCCTACTATATTAGGTTCTGTCGAGCAGGAAGAGATTAAAATTTTACTTGGACCATCGCCGCAACCGGAATCATAAATATCCATAAAACGTTTGACGATTGCCTTTTTTATCTTTCCTCGCAGTTCAGCATCTTCCAGCCGCTGCTTAAGTTTGCCGCCTTCACGAGACCATGCCGGAAACATAATGCTCAAACCAGTACTTGACCTGGTATAGGGATACTGGTCCAGCATAACATCTATACCCTCTTTGACAGCGTCATCAACCAGCTCTAAGGTTTTAACACTTTTGCCCCACAACTTAACTCCGGCCACTTTATGATGCGACATCTGAATGCTGATATTGGCTCTGCGGCCAATCTCAATAGCTTCCTCTACCGCCTCAATCAACCGCAGACTCTCGCTGCGTATATGGCTTGCATAAAAGCCGCCGTATCCTGCTGCAACTTTAGCCAGCTCCACTAATTCGTCGGTTTTGGAGTATGTACCGGGAACATAGGTCAACCCGGTAGAGATACCGACCGCACCATCGAGCATGGCCTGGGCGGTCATCTTCTTCATCTCGCTCAATTCTTCGGCGGTGGGTTTTCTGTTCTCTTTTCCCAGGACTTCTTTCCTGATAGCGCCGTGTCCAACCAGAAGCGCAAAGTTCAAGGCCGTCCCTTTGTCATCGACCTTCTTCAAAAACTCTCCAACCGGATAAGTAGAGTTGCCGCAATTGCCGCCCACTACCGTTGTTACTCCCTGGCGAATATAATTCTCCACCGAGGGGCTTTTAAGTATTTGCCGGTCTGTATGGGTGTGCATATCAATAAAGCCCGGAGCCACTATCATAGCCTCGGCATTGATAATCCTTCCTGATTTACCAGCCTGTAACAACTTGCCGATTTCAGCAATCCTGCCGTCTTTGATACCTATATCGGCCTTGTAGGCTTCGCTGCCCGTACCATCGACAATCTGCCCACCTCGAATAATGATGTCAAAGTCATTAACGTCTCCACAACATATTTTAACTATACCAAAAAAAGCAAGCACCAGCAAAACCGGCCCGATAGCAAACCACTTCAAAGGCTTCATCTGCATTTTCATTTGAAATTTCCTTTCGAATACTTTACTAACAAGAATTGTGAGCTTTTCAAATTGAGACATCTCACTTGAAAACTCTTCCATTCCATTCTGATTTATAACAAATTATCCAATATCACATCAAGAAAAACCTGCAAAAAAGGATACCAGGGGGGTGTTGAAAAAGCCCCTTTAATCCTGTATAATCTTACCATCATTGTTAA
>CAZECQ010000308.1:0-2062 GCA_964510545.1 uncultured Pirellulales bacterium
CTGTGCAGCGCTATACCTACTACGAGCAGCAACTGGGCAAGAAGGTGGCAGAGACCGTCAAAAAACTACACGGATAGATCGTCTAACGATGGCGGCCGATTCATCTCAACTCCCTACCGTGAACCGGAAGGGGACACTCATTAGAGGATAATTGTCAATAGTATAGACCAATTTTTTTTATTTTTTTTCTGGTCTTTTTCACTGTTGGCAATTCCAGCAGCTTTCGCCGTGCCTTGCGCCCTTAGTTTCGGTCCTTTTGGGATACTAAAATCATGTTTTAGCCCAGACACTCATCAGGATCAAGACAGCTTATCGATAAACGCCGTTATCCATTGCTGTCCCTGGCAACATTCGTTGCCCCAGAAAATCCTTGGGCATCCACACCATGTCCAGAAAATTTGACAATCAGAAGCTATGGCTCTGAGACCAGCAGAATTCAAATGCACTGGTTTCAGTCCAGTCCCAATGCGGATCATGGCGTGGGCAAAACATCTGGAAAATTGCCAACTACTCTGCATCATCTAGCCTATTCAAAAAACCTCCTTTTGACTTTTGACTACCTGCTATGCTATCATCTATCTACTTGTTTTAGTAGAGGCGGCAGTTGTCCAATCAGGCGGGTGATTTTGATCAGTCCCCTGTTTTGGCTCACTGCCGCTCTTTACTTGAATGGTCACTTTGCGCCTGCCGAATATCTTGTTCACATCATAAGGCTGCTGTTTTTTCAACATATGATAACAAGCGCGGGATAACTTGTTGGCCAGGGCCTTAGTGGCCAGAACCACTTTACCGCTCTGCTTTTTCTTCCTCTCATAAAATGCTTTGGCATAAGGACAATAGCGTCTGGCAAATTGAGCTGCCTCTACAAAAGCCCAGGCTAAATACTTATTGCCGTTCTTGCGATTATTTTCTCCTTTCTTCCTGTTATTCGACACACACTTACTCTCTACGCATCGGCAATAAGATGCATAATTTCCTACTCTGGCAAATCGATTGATCTCCCCGGTCTCCAACGCTATGGTCAGGCCAATGATCTTTCCTATACCTGGAGCGGTCAGCAGCACCTCAAACTCCGGCTTTAAACTGGCTACCTCCAATATCGATGTCTCCAACCTGAGGAGCCAATTACTCAAATAACCTATGGTGGCAATGTTGGCCTGAGCCGACAATATCACATGCTCCTGCTTAAACTTCGCCTCTAAATCTTCAACCTGTAAACGCTGGATCTCATTGGTGCCAATCTCTTCACCCAAATGACGATTCACAAGACTCTTGAAACTCAATATATGCTGAGTACGATTCCTTTTCAGCAGCATCCTTTTACGCAACAAATCGCGTAACGGACGTTCCGCTTTCGGATAAATATAGCCTTTCGGCAATTTACCGATTCGTAACAAATGGGCAAGATGGGCCGCATCGTCAAAATCATTGGTGTGCTTCTTACCACTATAGCTCTCAATACCCGCCGGATGCGCCAGGTGAACGCTATAACCCGCCTCCATCAAGCCGTCCACCAACCAGTACCAATTAGGCGTCGATTCAACTACTATCCCAACGATCGTATCCTTATACGGCTCCAAAAACTCCAAAATCACGGCCAACTGATTGGGAAACTTCTTCTTCAACACACACCTGTCTTGATCATCACTGATAAGTGTACAGGTATTGTTCCAATGAAGATCAATCCCTACAAAATGTCGCATTTTAATACCTCCTGTCTTTTTATTGATTTTTAACGCTCCATAGATCTTAATAGTGATCGGTGAAACGTCTTTTTTCAACCTCTTTTTAAATTTTTTACAGGAGATAGACATAGCAAGCATTCTAAAAAAATCCAACAGATTAGTCAAAGAACAAAGTCTCGAAGCTAAAACTTTTACCGCTTTCGGCTACCTCAACTCAGAAATTAAACATACCATACGCTTCAAACACGAAATCCTCTATATGATTATCAGGCCAATTTTTCTATTAGACGGTGCAGGATGCCTCGGCCAACAGCGTCGCGTGTTGCCGGCTGCGATGCCATTGCCCAGGATCTGGGCAGGAGGTTTGCCTATGCCCG
>CAZECQ010000309.1:0-2036 GCA_964510545.1 uncultured Pirellulales bacterium
AAAATCAAGGATTTTGCCAAAAAACAAACCCAAAACAAACCCAATCAAACCCAATTTTTCACTCTTTTTATCTTACTCAATTTACCTAATCGATACAAACCAACCCGTAATCTTAAAGAATTATCGAAGAAAATTTACGTATATTTTTTTGCGAATATGATTCGAATCTTATCCGTTATTGTATCGTTAAACCTCCACAACTTCTTTCAGGCCGATACTTTCTGTTATCCTGTCGAAGTCATCCAGCGAATAGAACTCGATGATTATTTTACCTCTCTGCCCGTTTTTCCGCGTTTCAATCGTCACTTTCGTACCCAATTCGCTGCCCAGCTTATTCTCAAGGTCAAAAATATGTGCCGGCTTCACCCTGGCAGGCCGTTTTGCTTGACCGTTTTCTGTCTGGTATTTTCTAACCAGCCTTTCAACCTCCCGCACACTCAGCCTCCCTGCCAATGCACGGCTAGCCAACTTTTGCCGCAGGTCATCAGTCGGCAATCCTAAAATCGCACGAGCGTGGCCCATTGTTAGTTGATTATCAATCAACATTTGCTGCATTTCGACCGGCAACTCCAGCAGGCGAAGGTGATTTGAAATAACAGAGCGCTCTTCACCAAGGCGATTGGCTGCATGGCTCTGCGTCAAAGAGAATGTATTTATATATGTTTTATATGCCTTTGCCCGCTCGATTGGGTTTAGATTTGTCCGGTGGATGTTTTCAATCAGCGCCAGTTCGAGTAATTGCTCATCTGAGGCCTCACGCACGATAGCGGGTATGCTTTTTAAGGAAATTGTCTGAGCTGCCCGCAGGCGCCGTTCACCTGCAATCAGTTCGTAACCATCGCCGGCAGGGCGAACAATAATCGGCTGTATTACGCCGTTGGCCCTGATGGATTCTGCCAAATCAGCAATGTCCTGTTCGTCCCATACCATTCGCGGCTGAAATGGGTTGGATTTTATCGAATTGAGGCTAATTTCACGAAGTGAGCTTTTTAAATCTTTGTCCGGCGGGAAGCTGGCATCTATTACCGACTCGACCAGTTCCTCGTTAGATTCCGGCATACCTAATGTTATTGGGCCTAAAAGCGACTGGAGCCCCCTGCCGAGATGCTTTGGTCTTTCCCTTTTTTTGCTGTTCATTCTTCACTCCTTTGATTATTTATATGCATTTTTCGTTTTCAGATTACCTTTGGGCAATACCCAAGTTATAGACTTATACTGATATTTCGGAATATTTAGTACAAATTCTGAAGTTTTGTCGGCAGAAAAAGTTGTTTTTTGCGAAAAATGTTTCACGTGAAACACAGGAAGGCTAAAAACAACAATAGAAGTATAGAGACGGGAGGGTGAGCCGAAGAAGTGAAGCAGGAAGACTTAAGGATGCATAGCAGGTGAATAGCTGTACATAAGCCGGATGGGGAAGATGAATACAACAGAGTTTGGAACGAAATGGTAGAGTTGAAGGAGTTGGCGGAGACTGAGTGGGCGGGGTGATTGGTAGTGGGGGATTGTCAGGACTTGACATGTTTTTAATTGATGTTGGCAGGGGGTGAGATGAGATATTAAAAGTAAAAAGATATTTATGGTAAAATTTGCTATAAGGGTTATGGCGTATTTGTTGGAAATACACCAAACATAAAAATAAGTGTATGGCGTATAGCGGATAGAAAAGCAAATCAAAATTGTGGAACTGCTGGGCTCCGGCTTGGCTGGAGCTTGGCTGGGACAAGCCCTTCGACTTCGCTGTGCTTCGCTCAGGATAGGCGGGGGTGGGTTGAAATTGGGTTTGAATGGGGTGAATAGGCAACATGGGTAAAAAGAAAGAAGAGAAAAATTGGGTTTGATTGGGTTTGTTTTGCCGGCGGTTGTTAAGTGGTATATTTTTATAAACCTCTTTTAATACAGAACATACGTTCATTTTAGTGTTCGAGAAATTGGGTTTGTTTTGCATAATTAAGTTTTTTTGTGCGCTTGTATAAGTGAACCGGCTTCGCCAGAGGCTTGGCTGGGACAAGCGGGGTTGGTGGATTTGTGGTTTG
>CAZECQ010000310.1:0-2005 GCA_964510545.1 uncultured Pirellulales bacterium
TACAGAATCTCCGTCTGCTGGCGCGAAAAGCGGTCTCGCCAAAGGCTGCTATGGCTTGTTCGTCAGCGATCTGCGGCATTTCTTATCATAAATATGCTTATGTTGCAGCCTGTAAGCGTGCCCTTGGGCCGGTGATTCATTTCGAGGGAAATATGATCGATGTCTCATCCAAATAACAAGGAGACCCAGATGCTTCAGAATGGCTGGCAAAAAAGCCCTTTGAGCAACAGCCCGTTAAGATCTGACCCCTTATCTTGCCCCTTATCTTGCCCCTTATCTTGCCCCCGCACTGTCCCTAGTAGTCTGTAACGGATAATATGCAGGATAACGGGTTTCTTTGCCGATGAAATATAAAAAATTGGTAAGGAGACCGAAGATGCAGAAGAAATATGTAGTTGAATTGACAAGTAAAGAGCGAAAACAGTTAACCGAGTTGGTTAAAAAGGGCAAGACAGCAGGTTATAAAATTCGACATGCCCAAATGCTTTTGAAAGTTGATCAGGGCAAAAAAGGGCCGGCTTGGTCAGACAGTACTGTGGCCGAAGCATTCGCAGCGCATATAACCACAGTCGAACGATTGCGAAAGCGATTTGTAGAGGAAGGTTTAGAGATGGCATTAGAACGCCATAAACGCAAGAACTACACCCGAAAATTAGATGGCGATTCTGAAGCTCACCTTATCGCAATAGCTTGCAGCGAACCCCCGGAAGGCCGTAATGAGTGGACGCTTCGACTTTTGGCTGACAAACTTGTGGAATTGAAAGTAGTAGATTCGATATCGCACACGACAGTCAATCGTACGCTTAAAAAAACGAACTTAAGCCGTGGCTGAACGAGCAATGGTGCATTCCACCGGACGGTGATTGTGAATTTGTGGCCTGTATGGAAGATGTTTTGGAAGTCTACCATAGGCCGTATAATGAGAAATTTCCAATGGTATGCCTGGATGAAACAAATCGCCAATTGATAGCCGAGACTCGTAAGGCAATCGGCGCTAAACCGGGGCAGAATAAACGATTTGATTATGAATATCGGCGTAATGGTGTGGTAAATCTGTTTATGATGTTTGAGCCATTGAAGGCTCGCAGGCACGTGAAAGTAATGGACCAGCGTACACGAAAAGACTTTGCCCAATGTATTCGAGAACTGGTGGACGTTCATTATCCGAAGGCAGAAAAGATTATTCTGGTGTTAGATAATCTGAACACCCACTCTGAAGGTTCACTTTACGAAGCCTTTGAGCCTTCTGAAGCTCGACGACTTGTTGAAAAACTGGAAATACATTATACACCAAAGCATGGTAGCTGGCTGAATATGGCAGAAATTGAAATTGGCGTTTTGAGTAGACAGTGTTTGTCACAATATATTGAGAGCAAGGAACAGATGATATCTGAGGTTGGAGCTTGGCAACAGCAACGCAATTATGCAGAGGCTACGGTAGATTGGCAATTTACAACTGCGGATGCTCGTATTAAATTGAAAAAACTATACCCTGTAATTTAGGCGTTACAGACTACTAGTCCAGGCACAGACCACACAACACCCTCGAATTCATCAAACCTTTTTAAGTAAGGTTCCTCTAAAGTCATGAAATCAAGGACTTTTCTAGACCTAGAACGATGGTGTATCTTCGGTTTTCTGTTCCTATCAGAATGATATGTCCAATGAGGTAAATACTCATACTCTTTAACTGATATGGGATAAGTAAAAACCATGATTTTTGTAGGAGTTTTCCTTAGAGTGTAAACTTCTTTCACTATTTCGCAACATTTCCATAAAATCTTGATAAGCATTATTAGGATCCTCGAAATCCTTGGATACTATACTTCTTTCTCTCTTTCATAACTCGCTTGGTGCTCTCCCAGAAGATGCGTCAAAGTTGTATCGTTCGGCATTCGTAAAATTAATGTTACCAAATGTAGACTCGCTTGTCATAGATTATTTGCGAATGTTAGTTCTGTACAAAGTTGGTTTTATATGTAATTAGTTTTTTAAATTAACCGGT
>CAZECQ010000311.1:0-1971 GCA_964510545.1 uncultured Pirellulales bacterium
TGGCCAACTGCAGGGCATCTTCGCTGCTGAGAACAATCCTGACATTGTCATTCGGTTGTTTTGTTTCAAGAGAGCCGGTTTGGCCCGGCACGCGCATCATATCTCCATAAGTAGCAATTAAACAATCGTCTCGGTCAGCCAATTTCAAAACGACATCGATATAGCCCTGGTCGGTAACGCAGACGGGGCAGCCCGGGCCGGACAACAGCTTTATTGCCTTTGGTAAAATCGACCTTATGCCGTTGCGAAAGATTGCGACGGTATGGGTGCCGCAAACCTCCATTATATTAATTTGTCGGCCCAGCGTTTTGCCGGCCTGAGCCATAAGAGTCTTGGCTTTGTCAATTCTATCGAGCATAAAGATTCGAATTTATCCTGAAATTCTGTTTTGTGTCTGGTTATATTCGTTGATTTCTTCGATAAGCTTCCAGGTCTTTTTGGCTTCTTCTTCATCAACGAGCGAAATGGCAAAGCCGGCGTGTATGAGTACGAGGTCGCCCAATTTTGCTTCGGCCAACAATGTAGTTTTGGCCTTGAAGCGGTTGCCCATCGCATCAACAACCGCATTGTCGCCTTGAAGCTCTATTATTCTTGCCGGTATTGCCAAACACATAATTCGTGACCCGTAGTTCGTATATTGCCTTATTTCTTTGACTTCATAAGAGCAGCAGCAATGGCCGCCTGACCGAGGGATATTCCGCCATCATTCGAAGGGATATCCCGGTGCGATAATACCTTAAAATCATTTTTCTTCAAGAGGTTAATTAAACGGTTTGTCAGGTATCGATTGCAAAAGACCCCGCCGCTAAGTGCGACAGTATTTAATTTTTCTGCTTCTCGGGCCGCTTTTGCCATTTCCAGCAGGGCCTGAGCGAGGCAATTATGAAACTTTGCCGAGATGACGCCGGCGGTTATTTCCTGCTGAATATCATCAATTATTTGCTTAAGCATTTTAGATAAATCAAGCTGCAGCGGCACGGCGGCATTTCGGATAAATTCAAAGTCATAGCGTTGGTCGATGCCATCGGCAATAACTGCTTCAAGGGCCATCGGCAGCTGAGCTTCGAAATGATTGTAGGAGCCCAGGGTAAGCATAGCGGCAACGGCATCAAAAACCCTGCCCAGACTTGAAGTTTCAATAGTGTTGAGCTGTTTTTCGAGTTGTTCTAAAATAATATTTTGCTTATTTATGTCCGGCTCGACAGGTTCCAGGAGCCATTTGAAGTTTTCCAATTTAAAATCATCTCTGTAAGTTTTCATTAACAGGGCCAGGAGCGGACGTATAGGTTCTTTCGCTGCTATATCGGCACCGGCGAGCAGGTAATAGTCCAAACAGCCGAAACGCTGGAAACCTTCCAAGGATGCGATTAAACACTCACAGCCCCATATTTTTGCATCCGTACCGTAGCCGGTGCCATCAGCGGCAAGACCGATGACGGGGCCGGCAAAGCCGTGTTCGGCCAATACAGAAGCAGTGTGTGCCCAGTGGTGCTGAACGCGAAGGATTTTTAAGGAGTCGGTATTAGATTTTGATATGGCAAACTGCGTTGAGAGATAGCCCGGGTGAAGGTCGCAGACAACCACCTCAAATTCTGCTTCAAAGAGGCGGCGTAAATGTTCGACCGAATCGATGTAATGATGATAATTTTCCGCATCTTCAAGGTCGCCTATGTGCTCACTGCAGATAATCTGATTCTGTTTTGTGAAACAAAAGGTATTCTTCAAATCGGAACCTGCGGCGAATATGTCCTGCGGGCAATTTTTCTCGATAAAAACAGGTGTGGGGACATAACCCCTGGCCCGGCGCAGAAGAACCGGCTCATCGTCGATAAAATGAACAATTGAGTCATCAACGCGACGGTAAATTTCTCTGTCGTGCATTAAGAAGGCATCTGCGACAGAAGCCAGCCGCTGGAGCGCTTCATCGTTTTTGCAAATCAACGGCTCATCGGAGATATTGCCGCTGGTCAT
>CAZECQ010000312.1:0-1958 GCA_964510545.1 uncultured Pirellulales bacterium
ACTTTCAGACAAGTGGGATTTAGCGACCCTTAACAGGGAAGATACAGTTGAAACCCATGAGTTTGAGCTTCAAATGTGTGAAAAATGCGGCGCTAATATTGGAACTAAAAAGCACCTGCTCTGGCTTTACGAAAAACTCGGCCCATTGGCCTATGCTAATCCTTCACTGCTGATTGCCAAAAGTGGCGAACTGGCTGTAAAGCCATCAGAGCCGCAGCCTAAGCAGCCTGACAGAGATGCACAGCCGAGTGATTTTATGCGAATCCTCTGCCCGAAGTGTAAGTGCGAACTGAATGTACGGCTGTAAAAAATGTAATGGCTCTTAATCACCAGATTTTTGAACAGTTAAATAAATTACGTGGCTCTAAGACGGTTATTGTTGGGGTGGGTCAAATCTTAAAAGGTGATGATGGGGCGGGCTCTTTGATTTGTCAGCAGCTTCAAAACAAAATTTCAGCCGAAGTAATAGATGCCGCAACTGTACCGGAAAATTATATCCAGCCAATCATTAAAAAAGCCCCGCAGAATATCATCGTTATTGATGCCGTCGACTTCGCAGCACCACCTGGAACGATAAAGATTTTCGAGCCAAAGCAGTTAGATTCGATTGTCCTCTCTACGCACGCGCTTTCACCACATCTTTTTGTCGATATGATTAAAAACCAGATTGAAGTGGAAGTCTGTTTTATTGGCATTCAGCCTGCACAAATAGGCCTTGGGCAACCTGTCTCTGCGGAAATAACAAAGGCGGTTCAGTCGCTTGTAGATATACTTGCCGATATTTTCCCGCCGTCCTCATAAAGCATTCAAAGCTGAAAAATGTTTGAACATTTGCTTATCTAGTGCCAATATATAGCGTCCGGACGGTTGTTTAAGTTTCACTGATATACTCATTAGCGAAAAAGTGAGAAGTGTTTTGATTAAAAGACAAAGGATATTCATTACGGGTTGTGTACAGGGGGTTGGCTTTCGACCCGCTGTATACCGTCTGGCGCGCGCATTGGGGCTTTCAGGCCTCGTCTTCAACGAAACAAGGGGCGTAACAATTGAATTGCAGGGCACAGAGGAAAAAATCGCTGAGTTCTTGGCCCGCCTCCACAACGCAGACAAACCCCCACTGGCGCAAATAAAATCTTGCAAAGCCCTTGATATAGCTCTCGTCGAGGCTGAAAACGAATTCGCCATTAAAGCAAGTGATGCCCGGGGCCGGGCCCTCTCACAGGTAACCGCTGATATGGCCGCCTGCACAGATTGCCTCACCGAAATGGACGATAAAAACGACTTTCGGTACCGCTATCCCTTTATAAACTGCACCAACTGCGGCCCAAGATATTCCTTAATCAAGGCCATCCCATACGACAGGCCCAATACTACTATGTCGGCCTTTGAAATGTGCGATAAATGTGCTGCCCAATACAGCGATATAACTGACCGGCGCTTCCACGCCCAACCCGTCGCCTGCACCGCCTGCGGTCCGAAAATATGGCTCACTGACGCCGAAGGAAAAACAATACAGGCAAAATCCGATAAAAGTATTACACAAACGGCACAATTGCTTTTGGCTGGAAAGATCGTAGCAATAAAGGGTATCGGCGGCTTCCACCTGGCCGTTGATGCACTTAACAACGAGGCAGTCGAAAGGTTGCGCCGACGAAAAAAACGAGATGCCAAACCTTTTGCTATGATGGCCGATTCGATTCAAAAAATTAAACGGTATGCCCTTGTCGGCGAGCTTGCCGAAAAGGTATTGAAAAGTCCTCAAAGCCCGATAGTTTTATTGCCCAAAAAACAAAGCTCAAAAATAGCCCCTGCCGTTGCCGGCGGCGTCAATACTTTTGGCTTTATGCTCTGCTATGCTCCCCTGCATTATTTGCTCTTTGCTCAGAATATTAACGTCCTTGTGATGACCAGCGGCAATATCTCCGATGAGCCGTTGATTTGCAAAAACGATGAAGCGC
>CAZECQ010000313.1:0-1950 GCA_964510545.1 uncultured Pirellulales bacterium
GCGCTTATACACGCCTTGTCAGCATCGACCAGCTTGTCATTTAAAAAAACCTTCTCAACCATTTTTAAAAAATATCTCTTCTATCTCTGTTGCAAAAAACAAAAGCGAGTCACAAATCACGATTTATGGCCTTTATTCCTGCCAGTAATGCCCTTGCCTTAGTAAGCGTCTCGTGCCATTCGTCCCTTGCGTTTGAATCTGCGACTATTCCGCCGCCAACCTGGGCGAAGGCCTTATTGTCTTTGATAATAATTGTTCGTATGGCGATATTCAAGCACACATTGCCGTCGATGCCGATAAAGCCGATACTTCCTGTATAAACACCTCTTTCGGTCGGCTCGGTTTCGTCGATAATCTCCATTGAGCTTACCTTCGGCGCGCCGGTAATCGAGCCGCCCGGAAACATCGCGCGTAAAATGTCGCAGAATGCGGTTTCTTTTCGAAGCCGGCCCTGGACTGTAGCCACTGCATGAAAGACCGTCGGATAGGTCTCTATCGTTCTCGGCTGGACAACTTTGCGGGTGCCGTATTCGCAGATTTTTACCACGTCATTGCGCTCCAGGTCGATTATCATATTCAGTTCGGCCTGCTCTTTTTCACTGTGGACCAACTCGTTGAAATATTGAATGTTTGTTTCTTTGGCTTGTGAACTTGTTTCTGCCAATCTCGGCCGGGTCCCTTTAATCGGCTTGGTGCTGATGATGCCGTCGGTGAGTGTTATAAACATTTCCGGCGAAGCGCTGACGATATGAAAATCACCGCCGTCTATGTATGCTGCATAACCGCTCGGATTGTAATGGTTCTGCCAGTTGAAAAGGGCCGTTGGCCTTGCATTGTAATCGCATTCGAATCGCTGCGAAAAGTTGACCTGATAAACTATGCCGTCATAGATATGACGTCGTATTTTTTCGACTGTCCGCAGATAGTAGTTCTTGTCCATATTGCATCGAATTTGCGAAACGTCTGTTGTTTCAATCTCTGCGGCAGCGGGCGCCGACAGGCAAATCTCCCTTGCTTTTGCCAAAAACTGCTCCAGAGCCGCTAATTTCTCCTGCGGCTTTTCAGTATCATCAGGCATCTCCAAAGCGATTAGCCAAAAAGTCTTCTCGCGATGGTCCCAGGCAATTACCCTGTCATAGAAACACAGCCGAATCAACGGCATTTTAAGGTCGTCTGTCGTCGTTTGCGGCAGACGCTCAATATGTCTGCCAAGTTCGTAGCTGAAATAACCAATCCATCCGCCGCAGAAAATCCCTTTCGGGAAATTGTTTTCACCGTCCGGTTCGAGTTTATATTTACCCAGCACCTGCTGCAGTTTTGCAAAGGGCTTCTCCTCTGAAGAGTTAAATTCGAATACTTCTTTTGGTTCAGCCGCCCAGTAACTGAATCCATCTGCATTTACCTTGGCATTATTGCCGCCTAAAATTGAAGGTGATTCCATAGCGGAAAATATTTCGCTCAGGGCTGGCAAATTTACAGTTGCACCAATATTTTTATAGTGCAGTTTACAAACTATAGTCTTATCGTTTATAATAATTGTCTTGGTTGTCATTGTGTCCGGCCAGCTCTGAACTCGTTTATAATCTGTACCCCTGAGGATGTGCCTATCCTTTCTGCGCCGGCCTGTAGCATTTCGATGGCCTGTTTTGCGGTTTTTATGCCGCCGGCCGCTTTGACTTTACATTTTGGTGCAGTCTCTTTAATTAGCTTTATGTCTTCGATGGTTGCTCCGCCGGCCGGGTGCATTCCCGTGCTTGTCTTTATAAAATCGACACCGGCCTCCTGTGCGGTTCGGCAGGCGAATATTTTCTGCTGCTGAATCAAAGCTGCCGATTCGATGATTACCTTCAGCAAAACCTTCGGCCTCATAGACCGACAGACACCCAACACCGCACGGAACTGACTTAGCAGATATTTTGCATCGCCCTCGATTATCGCCGCCAAATCAGC
>CAZECQ010000314.1:0-1933 GCA_964510545.1 uncultured Pirellulales bacterium
AGAAGAAAAACAAACCCAATTCAAACCCAATCAAACCCAATTTTTCACGTCTTTTATCTTGCCTATGCTGCCCATTAACCCCAATCAAACCCAATCTCACTTTAACTTGATGGGAAATCCCTTATCACGCGATTTAGCCATAAATTCCTTTAGCTCTTCCAGCAAAACCTGCATCTGCACAGTGTTTTCAAGAAGGCTTTCATACAGGCGCCCATCGTTGACAAGCTGGGAGGCGGTACCTTTGCCCTCGTTTATTTTCTCCAGAATCTGCCGCAGCTCCACTATCGCTTTGCTCAACTCTTCACTTGTATTGGTGCTGGAAGCAAAGAATTCCCGAATTTCTTTTAGTGTCGCTGCCGCCTCCCCCGATGCCTCCGACATATTAGCCAAAGTGGTTTTGAGATTTGTCTTATTATTGGCATCGCCGATAATCTCATTGGCGTTAATTATAAGGCTGCGAAGACCATCCACCAGTTCGTCCAGTCTTTCCTGGCTTTCAGCAGGGAAAAACTCGCTCGTCATACCGGCCGAACCTTGCAGCAGTATTTTATCAACCAAGAAAGCTGTCTCCGGCCTGTTTGCATCAAGCGGAGTCGGGACCAAAGAAGGGTCAATTTTAAGTTCTATATAACTGCTCCCAAGCCCTCTCGTCATCAATTTTACTTCAACATTGGAAGGAATATTGACGTACTGTTTATCTATTCGAAGTACAACTTTAGTCTGATGATATACCTGGCCGGTCTTCCTGTCTTTAAGTTTCGACGGCGCCATAACATCTGTTACTCTGCCGATTTGATAGCCGCAAAATCTCACAGGCGTGTCCTCCTGCACCCCCTGGGCTGTCGGAAACTGAACAAAAACCTGAAAGGAACCTATCTTGCTTACACTTGTCGGCAAATCCCCGAACTTGTATATCAGCCATACAAGCGCACACATAGCTATTATAACGAATATCCCCACTATTATATTGCGCATTTTTTGCGTGGTTTCATAATCACTCACTTTTTGCTTCCTTTCAAATTAGTTCGTGTCCCCTTTTTAGGGGACCCTTTACGACTTTTCGCAAAACCCGACTTCGACGAGCGACCCGACCGAGGGTTTTGCCCTGAACTCACTGAAGTTCCTTCCAGAAACAATTCTCTTATCGCACGCAGTGGATAACCGCTGTCATTAAGTCTTTTTATCAGCTTAATTCGTTTTACTGCATCTTCATCAAACATTCGCCGCCCGCTGGAAGTAACTTCCACGGGCTCAAGTAAACCAACCATAATGTAATATTGCAAAGATTGCCGCGAAATGCCAGCTTTTTTTGCTGATATTCCTATTGGCATTAACGGGGCCCCATCTTGCTTTTTATCGCAAGGAGGCAATCTGAATTTGCTCTTCCGGCCCAAAACCTACACCTCTTACTTTTTATCGTTTTTGAACTTACAAAAAAACTGCAGATTATCCAATTTTTTTAACCATAGATTTCACCAGAGCCAGCAGTGATGCCCTGACCTGCTCAAATGTCAATTGCTTAACGGCTTCTTTTGAACCTCCTGATTTACTCAGCTTTTTCACCCACTTTGGCGAAATCATCAGCAAATAATCATAACCATCCGGGATACTCTCCTGGCTTTGCCGAAAGGCCTCACGCAGCAGTCGTTTCAATCGATTACGCACAACCGCCTTACCGCAGGATTTGCCGACTGAGACACCTAATCGCCGATGCCCGCAATCATTTTCGGCCATATACAGCACAAGCAACTCATCACTGGTACGCAGCTTACCGGCAAGAATAGTTTTGAACCTTTCATTATTATCAATTATCTTCTTTTTCGAAATAGAAAAACGTTTCAAAGTTTCACCGTAAATTACCAATTGTCAATTGCTAAACGGTTGCTAAAGCTATTTCGTCTGCCGTTTTACGCCTGGTTAATACTTCAGCACT
>CAZECQ010000315.1:0-1922 GCA_964510545.1 uncultured Pirellulales bacterium
ACGGGAAAGCTCGGATATCTCGTATAGACAGGTAAGTTCCTTAATACGTTCACTTAATTCCAACGCTTTAAGCTCCGATGTTCTTTTATCAGTCATATTCTGCCCACTTACAAAAAAGAGGTATGTTTTTATTATACTTTTTTCCAAAGGCCTATGTCAATACGCCACTGTTTGCTTCAAATGTGTTTTTACCGCTTTTGTTGTAATTCAGCAGATATTCAGCCGAAGTTGTAGTGTTTTGTGACCGGTTTAGTGACCTGCCAGGTGCATTCCAAATCCTGTGGGAAGACGACATAATCGCCCGGGCCGAAGCTTACCGAGTCCTGACCGTCAGTGACGGTTACTTCGCCTTCAATTACAAGACAGGTCTCTTTTTCGGTATATGTCCAGTCGAAAGTGCTTGGCTGGCATTTCCAAATCGGCCAGGCTTTGCAGGTGGTTTCCTCCTGCCCGGACGGCTTTTTGACAACTACATCTTTGATTGTAGGCATTTTGTTTTTCCTTTCTTTATTCGTTCTGCCGCAACGGCACTAATGGTAAATATAATTGTTTTTTTGTTTCTATTTGCGGCCAATCCTTTTTCTGTTAGCTTGCGGTAATTATACCTCAAACGGGCAGTTTTTGAATATGTAACTGGAATTTTTCTTAAAACCTGGTGGTAAAAGCCGCCTATTTGCGATAAATTAGTGGTTTCGTGAAGGAAATTTGGGCAGGATAACACGGTCAGCAGGAAAAAAACGGCTTTATCCGGTGAGCCTGTCGATTTGTTTTGGAAAATGGAAATTATGGAGCAGCAACAATTAGACAAATTCAAGGCCTGGCTCGATAGTTATACAGCCGGCTTTTATGGGGATGACGCATTTGTCAATGCTAATATAAAACTCAAGGACGAGCACAGTCGGCGGGTTTGTGGGGAGATGCTTTATCTGACCCGGCAGCTTGGGCTTTCGGACGAGCAGAAGCTGACAGCAGAAGCGATAGCGCTTTTACACGATGTCGGTCGGTTCGAGCAGTTTGCCAAATACCGTACTTATAACGATGTTAGGAGCATAAACCACAGCCTGTTAGGGGTAGAGGTACTTCGAGAGGAAAAAGTGCTTGACGGCGTTGACGAAGAGGAAAAGCAAATCATTGAAAAAGCGATTGAATATCATGGCCTCAGAAAGCTACCGAGCGATTTGGATGGCCAATCCCTGCTGTTCTCACAATTGATACGCGACGCCGACAAGCTGGATATATTTTATGTGGTGACTGAATACTACGCCCGGTACAGAGATGAACCGCAGGATTTTATGCTTGAATTGGAGTTTCCGGATGAGCCAAAGTATTCGCAGGATGTAATCGA
The DNA here is from genome assembly GCA_964510545.1 of uncultured Pirellulales bacterium. GTDB lineage: Bacteria > Planctomycetota > Phycisphaerae > Sedimentisphaerales > Anaerobacaceae > CAYXPG01. The sequence goes on from CAZECQ010000315.1 coordinate 1,346, forward strand.
AAAGCTTTTGCGCAGGCAGCGGATAGATTACAAAGCACTAAGCACACTCAATGATGTGAAACTGCTGCAGTTGGGATGGGTCTACGACGTGAATTTTTCGGCGACGTTGAGGCGGATAAAAGAGCGGCGGTTTTTGGAGAAGCTGATTGGCTTTCTGCCGCAGACCGTTGACATCGAAAGGGTGCGAAAGACAGTATTTGGTTATGTCGATTCGACAATAGAGGAAAATGAAAGGGGATTGTTATGAAAACGATTTTGCAGACGGAAATAGAGGGGTTTGAACCGATTCGGGGCAAGGTTCGTGACATATACGACCTTGGTGACAAGCTGCTGATAGCGGCGACAGACAGGATAAGCGCTTTCGATGTTGTAATGGCCAACGGCATACCCTGTAAAGGTGTTGTTCTGACGCAGATTTCCCGGTTCTGGTTTGATTTTTTGAGCCCTGAAATTGAGCATCATCTGATTAGTGATGATGTGAGCAGTTTTCCTGAGCCGTTCTGTAATTGCGGCGAGCAATTGACCGGTCGCAGTATGCTCGTTAAAAAGGTCGAGGTTTTGCCGATTGAGTGCGTGG
>CAZECQ010000316.1:0-1905 GCA_964510545.1 uncultured Pirellulales bacterium
ACACTGACTGGCTGGCTGCCTTTTTCTACGCGACATACTCAGAGACAAAATCAAGATAATCTCTGTCACCTGCCTGTGCGGCGGAATGATTATAAACAGATTTTAACACAACTTTCAGGCCGTCTTTCCACAGTTGGTTGGAGACATCTGCACGAATCAGTCGAGTATTGTCAAGGTCTTTTACAAGCAGCCCGGACAACTCTTCAACAGGATCTTCGTCTGCGATAGCTGTTTTTAATGCCGATGCAACAATCTTGTCGTCGATGTTGCTATGGCTGCGGGACGCAGAAAGAATAGTAGATTCTATATTCTGGAGCACATCAAGATGGTTTCTTGTCATCCGCTTAAAGATTTTTTCGGGTTTTTCCTCCCGTATAAATTTTCGTCCTTTTCTTGGCTTAAAACGGCGCATAGAACGCTCCTGTTTTTTAAGGTTTATTTTACGGAATTTTCAATGATTTTTATTTCTTCGGGGGTTAGGTTGTATAAATCATAAACGAGTTTGTCGATTTGTTTGTCGGTGGCGGTAATTTGGCGCTGGAGTCGGGTTTTTTCGTCTGGGACTTTGGCAGCAGAGAACCGTTTGTGTAAATTCAACATCTGGTCAACGAGTTTTACCATTGTTGGGTGTATCGCTTTAGGTTGGGTTTTATAAGAATCAGGGAACGCGACCGGAAACTTTAGGATGTGGGTTTTCTGGGAGATCAGACGGCCACCCTTGTCTGCATCACCAAGGACACCTGCAATGCGTTTCATGTAGAAAAAGTAGACATTGCTGTTAAGAATGCCGCAGAGATAAAGAAGCAGGTTTGTATCTTCGTGAAGAATCATGTAGTGGTTACTGCCGAAATAAAGAGTCGAGGGTGAAAAGGTAAAGTGGGGTGCAATTTGAAATTGACCGTAGACGATTTTGGGTTTATCAAAGTCAGGATAGTATTTAGTTATATCCTGGATTTCGTACCATTTGTACGGACCAGGCTTTCGTCCGACACTGTCTTGGCGGGTCTTCTTTGGTTCAAGGTGTTTGCGCCAGGCAGAAAGGTATTCGCGTATGGAGGGATACATAGAAATATCAATCCCCCTATTTGTAAAGATCAGATATCGACGTCTCCAAGAGATAGAATAGCGCCGAATATCATCACCAGAGACAAATGGCTTGATTACGGCGTTGGCTGAATTGTGCTGTTTGACCAGACGTTGCTTTGTTTGCTCATTGATGATGAAGGCCGGATTGTACCCCGTTAAAACGCCCCGTCTGATTCGGATACCGGACAGTTTGCCAAGGGGCGATCCACGTAAAGAAATTTTATCAAGGAGAGCATTAATGTTTGGTGGCACCAGTGACCAATTCTCAGGTGATAAAGTGGCGACGTTAATAGAAAAACCGTGAGACGCGATTTGTTCGTCGAGAGTACTATCTGGTGGAATGTCTTTAATGGGAGTGTAAAGTGTTGGAGTTTCTTGTTCGTTCTTATGAGAAACTAAAATTATACACGGGAATGTACCGACCCTCCGAAATACAGGGAGTTCTCCGAAATCAAGTAGTTGATGGAGAGCAAAATTTTGGGAAATATAGGTACGGAGATTTCGCCCGTAGTCGGATCTTATCCATTTGTTAGATACAATCATTGAAAATAGGCCAGCTTTTGCTAAAAGACGAAGGCTCTGTTCGACAAAGAATATGTAGAGGTCATTATTTGAGGAGTAGGTGGTATAGTGAACTTGGAAGTATGGCTTCAAGTTCATAATTAGGGATGCCTGCACATACGGAGGGTTACCTATTATGGTGTTGAAGCCGGGGTTTTTGCCGGAGAATATTTGGGGGAATTCAGTTTTGAAGTCGAAGGGGTTAATTTTTTTGTAGAGGTCATCGAGGTTTTGAGATTGCTTCGCTTCGCTCGCAAT
>CAZECQ010000317.1:0-1895 GCA_964510545.1 uncultured Pirellulales bacterium
ATCTTATCGGATACTCTCTAATTCTCAATGGTACAGTTTTTGGGGGTCAGGCCACAGCCGTCTTAGTTGTTTTGCTGTTACCGGTTAGACCACTTCAGGAACTTCATCATCCGGCTCGTCCATATCATCAACGGGTTTGTAGCCGGGTTCTTTTGACCTTTCCAGTTCTTCTTTAAATGCTACCGTAACTTTTTCCTGAATTTTCTGCCTGCATTCTGCGTTAATTGGGTGGGCGATATCAGCATGCAGTTTCATTCTGCCTTTGATATCTTTCTTTGCCCGGTTTTCGGCAAGAGCGGCCCCGCAATTATTGCAGAACCTGGCCCTGAGATGGTTTTTACCCCCACACTTTTCGCAGTGGTCGCTCATTTTCCTCGAGGGCATAGCGACGAAATAGCCGTTTGTACCTTCGATAATCTTAATGTCGCGAACCACAAACTCATTGTCCATCGTTATTGAGCAGAAAGCTTTCAGCCTGTCATCCTTGTTGTTTATTAGTTTGACTCTAACTTCGGTGATTTCCATTTTCTTTGCCTCACTTAACAGTTTACCATCTATTGTTGCTCACAATAATACTTTTGCAACTAACCTCTTCTTCAAGTTTATATTGATATTCACTAATTCTTTTTTCGTCCCCTTTACCGAATATATAGAACATAGCCGAACCGCTACCGCTCAGGCACAGCGGCCGGATACCTAAAAATTCGACTCCATTTTTTAACACATAAAGTTCCCTGTACAAACCAAAACAAGTTGTTTGAAGCATATTTGCGCACATTTTTGACACCAAATCAATTCTGTTTTTTTCAAGATGGGCTTTTATTTGGATATTGAGCTTGTTATAAAGGGCCGAATCGTGCCTGTAATTTGCGTAAACCTTTTTTGTGGAGACACTTACGTTCGGCAGCAGCAAAAGGGCCGAAAAATCGAATTTTTTCTCTAATTTTTTAATTTTTTCACCTTTTCCCGTGCAAAATGCCAGAGGCCCGCCCAGAAAGAAACTTACGTCACTACCCAGTGCCGCAGCCATTTTGCCGAGCAGCTTTCGATCGACTGGTAGTTTAAGAAATTTGTTGAGACCTAAAAGAGCTGCCGCCGCATCACTGCTTGCTGAGCCAAGGCCTGAGCCGGCCGGAATGTTTTTGGTAAGGGTGATTTTGATATTGGCTTTTGTACCGTAACCGGCCAGCAGCATTTCGCAGGCACGATAGATAAGATTTTCTTTTCCCTGCGGTGCCCAGTATGGGCCTTTACTGACGACCTCAGTGCCGGCTTTTTGTCCCTCCTGGATGAACAGTTCGTCGAAGAAATTGACCTTGGCCATCACTGTTTCTATTTCGTGGAAACCGTCACCGCGCCTGCCGGCGATAAGAAGGCTTAGGTTTATTTTGGCCGGTGCAAGCACCAGCAATCCGTCACCGACAGTTTCAAATTGTTCTTTGCCAACACTCATTTTGTCGTTCGTAGCTCATATCTTGTATCTCGTAGCTCAATTCGAAGAAGGTACGAAATTTGCTCGTTGACATTATAATAGAATAACCTTTATCTCTCCTTCAACTCCCAAGAAGTTGGTTGAAAAAAGTATATAGATTTTTTTGTCCCTTAATCATTTTCAGCTTCTTCTTTTATCGCCTTAATCTGCCGTTTCCGTTCACATCCCTTTTGATAGCTTCCCATAAGAACCACTAACGATACGCCTAATAGTAAACAAAAGACCATAATAAAAACATCTGATATCCGAAAAGACGCAGTTGCGATAATCTTTTTTAAAGGGGTACTTAAAGCTCCGATTACAAGGCCAAGAAGGACATAAAGCGTCCTGCACCTGTTCTTCTTAAAGAGAAATGATATAATTCTTGAAATGCTAAAAGCTCCCAGTAGAGCACCCGCGATAA
>CAZECQ010000318.1:0-1888 GCA_964510545.1 uncultured Pirellulales bacterium
TGATTGCCTCGCTGCCCTGGCATACCTGGCCCACCGCCGCAATTACATCCGCCCCGGGATAACAACCTCTACAGAGCTGCTCATAAATGAAGGTAAACACCCCGTCCTCGCCGAAACTCTCGGTACGGAATTTGTCCCCAATGACCTTGAACTTGGCGGCAAGGCCGGTGACTGTTTAATCATCACAGGCCCAAATATGAGTGGAAAAAGCACTTACATAAGGCAGACCGCCCTTTTGGTCCTCATGGCACAGAGCGGCTCGTTTATCCCCGCAAAAAACGCAACTATCGGCCTGGTCGACAGAATCTTTACCCGGGTGGGCGCTTCGGATGAACTGGTTCGCGGCCAGTCAACCTTTATGGTCGAGATGACCGAAACCGCAAACATCATTAACAACGCCACTGAAAAATCTCTCGTGATACTTGACGAGGTCGGACGCGGAACAAGCACTTATGACGGCCTTTCTCTCGCTTGGGCCATCACAGAGCACATCGCAACAAAATTGAAGTGCCGAACGCTTTTCGCAACTCATTACCATGAGTTGACCGAATTAGCTGAACTGTTCGCCAATATCAAAAACTGCAACGTCGCTGTTCGCGAGTGGGCCGACGAAGTTGTCTTCCTGCACCGAATTTTGCCCGGCGGAACCGACAAAAGTTACGGAATACACGTCGCAAAACTTGCCGGCATCCCAAAATCTATCCTGGATAGGTCAAAAGAAATCCTCGAAGAGTTGGAAAGCACCTTCCAAAAGGAGGCCTCCGGAGAGCACCTGGCTAAACACAAAACAAAAGAGCCAGATGCCGATTCACTCTTCGTCCAAAAACACAAATCCGTCCTGGAAAAACTCTCATCTGTTGATATAGATAATCTTACCCCCATCGAAGCTATAAATTTATTGAACCGGATAAAAGAAGAAATCGACAAAAAATAAGAGCCTCTAACAAAATGAATCGTTGTACCGAAAGCGAGCGTTTTTTCGTCTGACAAGGAAGGCGAAGCAGGCAACCTTGAAAGGTTGTCGATACAACCTGACGCCGGCCAGACGGAAAATAAGCCGCTTGAATACAGAGCCATTTTGTTATAGGCTCTAAATCTCCCTTTTTGCTCAAAGGTTTGACTCAAGCCAATTGTCTGCAAGGGCCTCAAAATCACGCCCGTCAACCCTGCAATCTCCGTTTACATCACCTTCCGGCTGCTCAAAACAAAGATAACCCACCGGCTCAGGTGCCGGCGAACCTTCATACAACCACTCAACTGCACTCGGACTCAGAGCATAGTCATAAAGACGAACATCGTCTATCCAGCCTTTCCAGGTACGCTCAGGATTGTAGCCGTTGCCGCCGATGTAAATATCCCACGTAGTTTCCGCTAAGTTGCCCGTCCGACTGTCGGAATTATCAAGTTCGCCATCGAAATATAGGTATCTGTTTGTCCCATCATACACTCCGGCAACATGGTGCCATTCGCCGTTGTCTGCCTTTATCGTTCCTATCAGGTTGCCGGTCGCACCGCCGGCCAGACCAGTATTGAAAAACCTGATATTTTCTGTACTGGAATACCTCGATATCCGCCACATATTCTCCTTGGCACATACATACTGATAGCTTGTATAAAAAGCACCGTCAGTCCTGAACCACGCAGCTATTGTCATCGTATCGCCGGCAAAATCAGCCCATGTGCCGCCGCCACCGCCACCGCCGCAATTTATAAAGCTGCTTGTATCGCCCGGGAATTTCGCCGCTTTGTTGCCGGCACCGACAATATTGGCATCCTCGACTATAGTAACACTGCCCATAATCGTACCATGATGCTCATTGCCGCTGCTGTCGCTGGCATCGTCATCGTCAAAGTTCCACCAGCCGACAAGCTGACCAACGGGATGTTC
>CAZECQ010000319.1:0-1883 GCA_964510545.1 uncultured Pirellulales bacterium
CCCCTCATCATCGATAATGTCATCGATAACAAAAACATTGGCAGCCGGCAAATATGTCTGCAAAGTCGCCTTAATATCCTTGCTCGTAGCGCAGACCACCTGCACTTTGCAGCCGCTTATACGCTCTATTTCATCTATTAAAAATACGTTTGTCGGCTCATTAACTGCCACTGTCAGCACATCATAAATTTTAAACAGCGGAAGGACGATATGCTCCTCTACAAACTCTCTCGGCAAAATCTCAAGCGCTTTTGCATCACATATCTTGGGATTAACCTGCGCATAAGGCACATCGTATGCCTCTGCCAGTGCCGAAGCTATTTGATTTTCCGTACAATAATTCATCTCGACCAACAACTCGCCGAGAAGCTTGCGATGGCCTTTCTCATTCTGCTCAGCCAGGGCATTTTCTATCTGCTCTGCGGTTACAACACCTCGCGTCAGCAGCAGTTGCCCAAGCTGCATCTTGTTTTTTACCTCTATTTGACTCATATCTTCCTGCCTTAACGCACTGTTTTACACTCGCCTCCTTACCGCTTTTTATGCGAAATTCTTCACGGCCTCGGCAAGTTCGGCGTAGTGGTCAAGCTCTTTTTCAAGCCGCGTTATTTCCAGAACTTTTGTGCAATTTTCATCGAGCCCGGCCAATCTGAACTGGCAGTTGTTCTCGTCACAATAGTCCCTCGCCCACAACAGGCTCTCCAGTCCCTCGCCGTCTATAAATCCCACCTCACTCATATCAAGGACAATTCCGATTTTGCCTGTCTTGATTATGTCTGTGATGGTTTTTTTCAGCAACTCGGCAAGGTCACCGTCCAGTTCGCCCTGCAATTCAACAACCGTTACATTATTATAATCCTGTGTATTGACTTTCATCTTATTAACGTCCCCACAGCAACAGCACCATATTCCGAAAAATCGCCTGTTCCATAAACATCAGCAAATCCATCCTGTATAATGTCCCATAGCTGACAGACATCGCTGTCAATAAATATTCTGCCCAGCTTTTCGTCAAACTGCGTCCCTAATCCTCTTTCTATTTCCGCCAGTGCCTCTTCCACCGTCATCGCTTCTCTGTACGTTCGCTTTGACGTCATTGCGTCAAAGCTATCCGCCAGCCCGATAATTTTACCTGTAAGGGGTATTTGCTCACCGGCAAGGCCGTTGGGATAACCTCTGCCGTCAATTCGCTCATGATGACACAGTACGCCCGGCACAATATCACACATCTGTTTTATCCCGCTTAAAATACCTGCCCCTATTGATGGATGCGTCTTTATATGGTCGAACTCCTGCTCGGTTAATTTACCTTCTTTGCATAATATCGCTTCATTTATCCCCATTTTCCCTATATCATGCAGTAGCCCGGCCAGGTAAATTTTATGTATCTGGTCTTTTTCAATCGGCTCACACTCGGAAAGTCTCTCGGCAATCCAACGGGAAATAAATGCAACCCTTTCGGAATGCCCTCGCGTGTATGGATCTTTCGCATCGATACTATTGGTCAGCGCTTTTAATGAACCTATAAATAATTCCTTCAGGTCCCTGAACAGTCTGCCGTTCTCAGTGAATACAACACATCCGTTGGCTACTGAATTGAACAGTTTTACATCAATACTGTCGAAATCAGGCTTGTCTATTCTGTTTATCGCGACCATCAGACCTGTCACAAAGTCACCGTCGTGAATTGCTTCTCCAGAATGCTCCTTGGTTTTGTCTTTGGCACACAAAGGCACTGCTATAATATTTTTTATACTTTCCGGCCAATCGTATTTGAAAGGCGAATCAACTTCGCTATCAAGAAGCGCCTCTTTTCCGCTGTTTATCTCCTCCACCAATCGGCTGTACAAAATAGCCGAGAACCGCTCATCTATATCTATCAA
>CAZECQ010000320.1:0-1869 GCA_964510545.1 uncultured Pirellulales bacterium
AACACACCACAGCAGCGTTAGCTGAGGAATACAATTGTGTAGGATGAACGCCCAGGCAGCTATACAGGCCGTTCTTTACCATATACTTTTGCTCCGGGGTCAAATCTTCGTATGCTTTTAACGCCGGCTGCCATCCGTTTTCTTTCTCGACGTAGCCGAAAAAATCGGAAGGCAGTTGCAAATGCGGTCTGTCGCGGCCCCTTCCCAAATCTTCCGAAATCTGGCTGAGGTACGACAGAGAACCGTATGGAAAAAAGACTGCCCAGGGCAGGTCGGTGGGTTTGCCGAAACAGCAGCCATTTAAAAAACACCCTATTCTGCCAAAAACAAGCGCCAGCATCAGACCGATAGCTAAAATATCAAGGTAGCGCCGAACAGGCAGCTTATGATATATCAGATAAAAAATAATGACGGTAATGGCTAAAATTACGCCGCCCAAAAGCTCTAATCCGCCCTGCCAAATGGCAAATACCGAAAGCGGCTCATCCCTGAACATCTCGAAATAATGCACAACATAAAACAAGCGTGCTCCAACTACGCCGGCAATCAGTGAGTAAAGGGCCGCATTGGTAATAAGCTGAGGGTCGGGGGTGATGTTTCGACTGAGACGTCTGATAAGAGAAACGGCTGCGAGAAAGCCGATGACCATCATCAGGCCGTAGCTTTTTACCGTCAAATCTGTAAAGGGTATCTTAAAAAGTTCAGGATACATTCTTTTCTCAGCGCATAGCGTATATCACTTGGCTTTTGATTATTCGCTGCGTTTAATTTTGTTCTTTTCGTCGAGAACAACAATCTTTGGTTTAAGTTTTTTCGCCTCGTCAGGGCTGTAGTAACCGAAACTGAAAATGATGATGCGGTCTTTCGGGTCAATCAGCCGTCCGGCAGCGCCAAGAATGGAGACTTCTCCGGAGCCGGCCTGGGCAGCAACCGCATAGGTTTCCACCCGATTGCCATTGTTTAAATCGGCGATTAGAACAAATTCATAAGGAGCAATATCGGCTGCTTCCATCAGAACGGAATCTATCGCAATGCTGCCGGGATAGTGCACCTTGACATCGGTAACTGCTGCACCGTGCAATTTGCTTTTTAATATCTTTACCAGCATAATCAGTACTTAATGAATATAATTTAATATTCGGCCAATGCACTTTATTCTCATTATTATATTTTATTGCTCGCTTAAGTCTATGACAATATTATCAATCAGCCGGGCATCCCCGATTTTGACAGCAACCGCTGCGAGAACTTTGCCTTTTATGTCGTCCACATCCCGGAGCGTTTCGGTATCGACGATACTTACATAATCAATTTTCGCCGATGTGGGGCGGCTCAATATCCCGCGCATCTCACGAATAATTTCCTGCGCATCCCTTGTGCCCGCATCAATCATCTTCCGGCACTTTTGAAGTGATTCATACAGGCAGGTCGCTTCTTTTCTCTGCTTATCTGTGAGGTATTTATTTCTGCTGCTGACCGCCAGCCCGTCCGGCTCACGAACAGTGGGACAGACAACAATTTCCAAAGGCATATCCAAATCGGCAACCATCTTCTTAATAACGATGGACTGCTGTGCGTCTTTTTGCCCGAAGTAAGCAGCATCCGGTCCAATAATATTAAATAACTTCGTACAGACCGTCGTTACGCCGCGAAAATGCTCCGGGCGGTTCCGGCCGCAAAGTGACTTGGTCAGCTTCTCAACCTTTACCCACGTCAAATTTTCACCGGCGTACATAACTTCCGGCTTAGGCATAAAAACAACATCGGTACCCAACTTTCTGCAAATCTCCAAATCCGCTTCAACCGGACGCGGATAATTTTCAAAATCTTCGCCGGGACCGAACTGCGTCGGATTGACAAAAATGCTCA
>CAZECQ010000321.1:0-1869 GCA_964510545.1 uncultured Pirellulales bacterium
AATATAAAGCTTGTCGATATTGCAGCCCCCATCTTTGAACTATGTATAGAATTATACCAGAAAGAGTCTTTCAATTCAAGTATATAACTGCAAAACGGTGCGCAAAAGACCATTTACGGGCTTTTAGCGGAGACGGTGGAGTTTTTATAGGGCCAGGGGGAAAAGAAAATCAGGCCAACTTTTACGACGTGAAATGAAAAACGGCTGTAAGTTAGGGTTCAGCCAGAACTGGTGACCATTCGAACATACGAACCATATTTTATACGCCAAGGACACTTCTTAAGATTACCACAGGTAGTCACCTGCTTCTTCAAATACGGTTCGGGCCTTAAAACACTTCATCATTCTATTCGACGACTATCACCTGCGATACACCGGGCATAAGCAAATCATACAGCAGTATAACATCATTATTGTAAAGGCGAATACATCCCTGTGACCCCGCAGTACCTATTTGCTCTGCATTTTTCGTACCATGAAGCGCAAATCCGGTCCTGTCTTTAGCGGCACCTTTGATACCTTCGAGCCCTATCCATCTTGCTCCTAAAGGGTAATTAGGATTCTTTGCCTCGTATGTTTTACCGGTAGCCGGGTCGGTCCAGGTAGGCGAAATCAATTTACCGCCGGTCTTAACCACCCAAGAGCCTGTTGGAGTTTCCATACCGGGCTTGCCAAGGCCTACAGAAAAAGTGCGTATGAACGTGTCCTGAAGATACAAATCCATTGTAAAAGTCGAACGATATATTTTGCAATGGAACGGGCCGTTAATAATTTTTATCGTGTCTCCCGCCCGCAGAGCTTTGGGGTTGCTGATTTTGTTAATGCGCATAAGAGTTTCGTATGGCACCTTAAACTTCTTACCAAGAACTGCAAATCGGTCTGCCAATTTGACCTTATAATTGCCGCAGAGCGTATCCTCTGGGAAGACGGTCCTGCTGAACAGCCATGTATTCGAAATCTCTGAGATTTGTTTTTTAACAAGCGCCAGCTGCTGTTTACTCATAGGCGTCGACAACATTTTGTTCAGCTTGTCACGTGCTTCTATAATCCGCGGAGGCTTTGCATTGATGCAATCTGTAATATCATCAATAACCGTGTTCAATTTGCGGTTGGATTTGGAAAGTGAGGCCGGAATTTCATCAAAGCTCGCCTCCTGTACAGGCCTGGCAGGGGTCAGTACCGCATTGTTCTCTGTTTCAGTGCTGTCTATAGAGCTGCTGAATTCGCCAACATTGCCAACAACAGAAGCAGGCTCAGAACCGCCGGTGAAGATTTTCAGTGCAAGAATAATCAGCAGTGCTGAAATAATGTATGTCCATTTTCTGCTTCGGCGTTTTCGTCTGCCGGAATAACTCATAGGATAACGTTCCATCTTAATTCTCCTTATCGATTGTAAAAATAGTTTAGTTTTTTCCTTTACCACCTAAGAACCTGCCGGCTGCCCGGTCTGATTCTGCTGCTGTGAATTCATTACAAGCACGACTACACTGTTTAGTCTTTGTATATCACATGCCGGCCTGATTGTTATATCCCAAAGCAGAGGATTTTCATTATCCGCTTTGCACTTCTCCACCGTCCCTGCTATCAGCGGGACATCCAGAAAACCGGGTTTTTTTCGAACATAAACAATATCACCAACCTTTATTTTATGCTTTATCGACAGCAGTATAATCTTGGCCAGACAATTGCCTTTGCCCTGCATTATGCCCTGCAGATTTGATTTTCCTATCACTACCGCCATCCTGGAATTGAAGTCCGTAACCAGGCAGACCCGAGCTGTCCGGGAATCAAGTTCGGATACAGTTCCAACGATACTGTGTTGGCCCAGGACAAACTGTCCTTCCGTCAATCCATCGTCCCTGCCCCGGT
>CAZECQ010000322.1:0-1854 GCA_964510545.1 uncultured Pirellulales bacterium
TTCTAAGCAGATATTGACTTTGCCGTTCTCATCATCAAAAAACCGCCAGCCTGATTCTTCAAGCAGCTTATTTATTTTAATTCTGGCTTTTGCTTCATTACCCATAAGCGTATGTTTTATACCTTTATGATTGTTCTGCTCTTGACAATTTATATAGGCTGTATTGTAAGCATTTTCGGACGTTTGGCAACAACTTTCATTTATCCGCATCGCTCGGCAGTGTACGCTATAAAATTACTCTCTCGGCTGACGGCCTATGTACCGGTGGTATCGCAATCAGGTCGGGGGGTGTGGTTAAGATTCTGGCTGAAAAAAGGAGTCTCTTTTTTACAAGTCCCTTACGCGCGTGCGCGATAGAGCCGCTGCTGCTTCGGGTTATCTCAAAGGCTTATCCCCCATACCGACTTTTGACAAAAAAAAGAGAACGCTGCACACACGGTCTATGTTCTTTCAGGCTGTAGCTATTTATCTCCCCTCACCCCCAATTAAATCATCCGGATATTAAAGCCGTTGTTTAATCCAGAAGAAACCTCTCACTCAAAGAAATTGCCCGATTCATTTTTTGTTCAAGAGCTTTCAATTTCCGTACTTTCTTTGTCGGCCTGCCTTGCCAAGTCCACCGCTTAATTTGTTTGTAAAGCTCTTCGTATTGCCTATCAGCTTTCAAAACATACCCTAACTGGCCGAACCGCCCTAAACGGCATTCGTTCCGGCTCTCATAAGACAGATTATAGCAGTGCCGACAACCGAAATAATTTCCCCCAGAAGCAAGATAAAGCGTCCCTGTCCTGCGTCCGCAATATACGCCGTTCACACTTAGCGGACAGATAAACCAGTAACGTTCACCGCCGAAATTACAGGGTGTTGTCGTAAGGCTGATTTTGTAGTCGTAATCTGTTTTTTCATCTGTGTTTCGGTCTGTGATGGTATAGTTGACTTTTGCATACAGGTTTTCGGTATCGACTACTATGCCGATAGAGCTTTTATGCCCTGATAGCCTGCGTGTCCAAGTTAAAGTCGTAGCGGCATAGCCCCGTAACAAACCAAACTCTTTCAGCTTAAATATGCTCAATTGCGTTGCTTCTTCAACAGTGGTTTTCTTATCCCAATAAAAGTATCTTGGCATAGTTTCAACTCCACACTAAATTCTGATTGCCGAAATCATTAAGGTTTCTGCACACATATCGACTACATAATCGCTACTTTGAATTTGCCATAAACGTCTCTATCATTGCCTTAATTGCCGCTTTGATATGTTCAGGTAGTGAAGGCCAGACCGCTACAATTTCCACTAAATCGTCTGGCAGACTATCAGCCGATTTTCGGCTATTTTCTGGATTTTTTTGTAAGCTGGTGCTATAGTTAGCGGTTAGTGGCTCGGTAAGCTCTTTGTTTATTGGCGTTTGTGTTTTTTGGCTTGCGGACTTCGAATCCGAAGGTTGCAGGTTCGAGTCCTGCCGGGCGCGTTTGAATTTTTGGGGTAAAAACAATCATTTAAGCATTCAAAAAACGAGATAAACATAATAATTATTCCCGAATATGCAGCAAAGTCTTTGATAGGCCGGATTTGCAATTTGGTTTGATTGGGGTGAATAGGCCCTTCGGCTTTGCTCAGGACAGGTAAAATGGGAAAGATAAAAATCACGAGAAATTGGGCTTGATTGGGTTTGAATTGGGTTTGATTGGGTTTGAATTGGGTTTGTTTTTCTTCCAAATAGCCGTTTTTGGCCCAAAAACGGCAAAAATTGGGTTTGTTTTGCATAATTGATTCTTTTTGTGCGCTGGTATAAGTGATCCGTCTTCGCCATAGGCTACGCCGCGACAGGTTCCGGCTTCGCCAGAGGATTGGCCGCG
>CAZECQ010000323.1:0-1846 GCA_964510545.1 uncultured Pirellulales bacterium
AAATCGAGGACAGAATCGACCTGAGGCACGAAAGAAAGGCCTGGGCAAAATGGTGTGATTTCACCGACAAAATCGACTCCGCTGACCACGAGATAACCATCGGCATCACGGGTAAATACACATCCGTAAGAGACAGCTACGCATCAATCATCAATGCGCTTGAACATACGGGTATTGTCCTTGGCTGCAAAGTCAAAATCAAATGGATTGAGACAACCAATATCAATAACGAAAATGTTGCCGAATGTCTCGACGGCGTTGACGGCATAATTGTACCCGGCGGATTTGGTACACGCGGAGCGGAAGGGAAAATATCCTGCATAAAATATGCGAGAGAAAACAATTTACCGTACCTCGGATTATGTTTTGGCTTTCAAATGGCTGTCATAGAATTTGCCCGAAATGTTTGTGGACTCAAAAAAGCCAGCAGCACCGAGATTGAACCGGATTGTGAAGAGCCGGTAATTGACACATTGCCGGAGCAGAAGAAAATCGAAGGTCTCGGAGGAAATATGCGGCTCGGCGGTAAGGATATAGAATTAAAATCTCACACCTTTGCTTGGAAACTTTTCGGCAGGGTCGGTTCTGTTAGAATGCGTTTTAGGCATCGTTATGAAGTTGACCCGCGTTATATTGAGACGCTGGAAAAGGCCGGCCTGGTATTTTCCGGTAAAGCCCCCAATCAGCCTATAATGCAGATACTGGAAATCCCATCCCACACCTTTTTCATCGGAACACAGGCTCATCCCTGCCTGACTTCGAGACCGCTCAAACCACAACCTATGTTTGTTGGACTCATTGCAGCAGCAATGCAAAAACACTACCCCAACAAAAAACTACCGGATTGTGTAAAAGCCGCTCGAAAACTCTGCCGTAGCTCTGATTGACGGTAAGCTTAAAGAGGCAGGTTGGGTTCTTCCAGGGCTTTGGGGGTTTTAAGTTCCTCTATTTCTGCCTTGAGTTTCTCATTTTCAGCCTTGAGTGCCGTATTTTCCGCCGTCAGCTCCAAACTGTCTTCGGCAAGGCCCATAAAGACTGTTTCTACTAATTCCTCAGAGCTTTTTCTTACCGCCTCCTCCAGCCTTTTTACTTTTTCCTGATATTCTTCAATCTGTGTTTCTTGCTCCGCTATTTTCTCTTTACTCGTTGCTAATTCCTTTTTGAGCTGCGTATTTTCAGTGGCTATTAACCTGCTTTTTCTTAGAATCGACTTTGTATCCTCCGGAGTTTGTTCTTTGCAGCCGTAAAACAACGCCACAACAAATACAATACTAATTGCTAAAACGATTGTCTTCACCGCCGGTATTCTCATTTTGATTATCCTTTCAAGTTTAGTTACTTTTCTAAAACCGATACATTTTGACACGTACTATATCAAAGTCCGGTTCATTGTCAAGACCCTGGGCTATTCAAAAAGCACTTTTAATTTGTCCTTTTCTGACTCCTCAATTTGGCTTTGGTCCGTCCAGACAGCCAGCTCCAGGCTCTTTCTGCAATAACAATCATCACTGGCAAGCCCGCCGTCACTTTCCAGAACCGCCTTGATAAGTTTCAGACAATTTTCTGTTGCCATTTGCAAATTTCCGATTATCTCACGCAGTAGCGTTTGCTTATCTTTTGTTTCTTCGTGTGGCCGCCAGCAGTCGTAATCACTGGCTAAGGCAACTAATCCGTAGCAGATTTGTGCCTCTCTGGCCAATTTCGCCTCAGGCATAGCTGTCATCCCAATCAAATCACCGCCCCAGCTTTGGTGCATTAATGATTCTGCGCGAGTGGAAAATTGCGGCCCTTCCATACAGACATAGGTGCCTTTGGGATGAGTTTTTACCTCAACGCTTTTGGCTGT
>CAZECQ010000324.1:0-1815 GCA_964510545.1 uncultured Pirellulales bacterium
TTTGCCTATACGAAAAGTGTTTCACCGAGTGTAAGGGTAAAATTATATTGTAGTTCAGGTGTGGATACTGAACATCCGCTGACAATTGACGCTATTTCAGTTGAAGCAGGATCATTCCAATGGGATCTTAATGATAATGATATTTATTTTAATGTAAATGGATACACAGATTTAGCCCGACTAATTCATAAACTTAATTTTACGAGATAGTATATAAGTTGTAATCAATATTCAAAAAAGCCTATAATTAATAGATTTTGAAAAAATGAGTTTTTTGTGTTTTCAGGGGATCATTTTTGGTTGCTTAATCCGAGTTTTGGGCGTAGAAGTGCAAAGGATCCCCCTGAATGTTACAAAAAACAGTATGAATGGTTCACAAAAGAATATCCTTACCTTAACAGGACAATATTTCGTACCATAGTTGCAAATATATCTTTCACCGGACACGAAGCGGGTAAGACAAAATGCAGCTTTGTCTTGAGTTCACGCACTTCGGCACCGATCTTGAGAAGTTTTAACCGTATAGTGTCAAACTGAGCATGAGCAAGATATGTATGAGCGAGCGCTTTTTCTCTGAATGTATGCATGATAACGTATGCTGTGCTGTGAAGCATAAGCCTAAAACAATTTGCGATGAAACTGTGGCATGAGGTGCGACCGCTCTTAAGGGCGATCTTGTGTTCTTTGATAAAGTTTTCCATCTGTCCATGACTGCAGTAGGCTGTCTGATAGAGGAATGAAGGTCGTTCGTGCTCTAGATTAGTCACAATGAAGCGGAGATTCTCTCCTCGTTCGGAGACTTCCGCCATGATAACAACCCGCAGGGGTCTGTGCCAGGAAGAGGCTTGATACGGAAGTTCTTTGAAAACGCGTGCCTTTTCACCAAACGTTTTGTATCTGCGGTGAGCAGCAGCCATTGTGGATTTTGCTTGTTCTTTGAGTATCGAGTTCTTTGAAAGACCCAGGATATAATACACGTTGTGCTTGTCGCACCACGAGTACAGCCTTGGTGTGGCAAAATGAGAATCGCCGCGAAACAGAATGCCAACGGTGGGCCATGCTTTGCGTATTCGTTTAATAACTCTCTTGATTATTGCACGAATCTGTTTACCGTTTGGACGTTTGCCGGGACGAAGAATACTGGTTATCAACTTGCCGGTTTGTCCTTCAAAGATGAAAAGCGGCATGTAACAGTACTCATCGTAGTACCCATTAAAAAGGCTTAGCTGTTGGGCTCCATGGGTTTCATCATCGGTGTCATCTATATCGAGAACGATTGCGGGTGGAGGAGTATCATACGATGCAATAAACTGATCGACAAAGACCTCCGCTATTCGATACAGGTCTTTGGTGGTGATGGAATTTTCAAAACGAGTTATTGTCGGTTGGCTTGCAAGGTCAGCCTCAGACGGAAGTCTGTCGCATGAGGCCTTAAAACCCGGATCAACTCTCAGATCATCGGCATCATTGGCATCTTCATACCCGCATATAATCTGAAATATCCGTTGAGTGAGAAGTTCAAGTATTTCATGTTTTACATAACTCTGGTGACGCTCATCATGTATTGCTTGTGCAAGCTGTTCTATAATCCCAATCTTGTTGGCTGTTTCTCTCATTACCAGAACTCCAACGTCACTGGTGACATCTCCACCGGTAAAATCAGCGGTAACTTTTTTACCGGAAATGCTTGCAAATTGAAGCGAAAGTTGTTTATTTTGTTCCATGGCAGTCTCATCTCAATTTTATTGTGTTTGTTTGCTTTTTTTTCTAAACTCAATATAGCACAATATCTTAGTTGATGTACTGCCTTTTTTT
>CAZECQ010000325.1:0-1789 GCA_964510545.1 uncultured Pirellulales bacterium
TCAATCAATCCTCCTGCTGCTTTTCCGGTTCCAGTATTTCCAGTGCCTTTTGGGCTTGGCTTTCAAAGGTTTGCAAACTGGCCGCCATTGCGGGTATGCCGCCAAACGTACCTGCAAAGTTTTCGCCGCTTAGGACCGATTCGATTCCAAAATCAGCGAGCAGCTGTTTTGCGAGACTGGCCTCGATGTAATTTCCAAATTGTTTAATTGTAACCAGCCTCTCTGCCATAGTTAAGCTCCCAGCCCCACTGCCTTTCGCGCACGGGCGAGCGTCTTCGATGCCACTGCTTTTGCCCGTTTAGCGCCGTTGGTAAGGACTTCTTTGACATAATCGATATTATTTTCAAGCTCGGCCCTTTTGTCTCGGAAAGGCCTGAAATAATCTACCATCAACTCGGCAAGACGTTCTTTTACCTCGCCATAGCCAAGTCCGCCGCTGCGGTACCTGTTTTCCCACTCGACCAGCTCTTCATCCGAAGCAACCAGCTTCAAAAGTGCGAAAACATTGCATTTCTCCGGCTCTTTGGGCTCTTCAACGGGTGTCGAATCGGTGACGATACGCATAATTTTTTTCCTGACACTCTTTTCCGGCTCGAATATTTCTATGGTATTTCCGTAGCTCTTGCTCATCTTCTGCCCATCGATGCCGGGAACCACAGCCACCGATTCGATAATATGTTCATCCGGCACTACAAAGGTTTTGCAGTAATTGTTATTGAACCGGATGGCAATGTCGCGGGTCATCTCGATGTGTTGTTTCTGGTCGGCACCGACCGGAACAAGGTCGCTGTCATAAATAAGAATGTCAGCGGCCTGCAGCACCGGATATGCGAAAAGACCATGATTGGGACTAAGGCCCTGTGCAACTTTGTCCTTGTAGCTTGTGCACCGCTGCAAAAGACCCATCGGAGTTACACAAGAAAGCAGCCACGTAAGTTCCGTAACCTCCGGCACGTCGGATTGACGCCAGAAAACAGTTTTTTCGGTATCAAGCCCCAAAGCAAGATAATCCAGCGTAACATCAATCGCATAACGGGAAACATCAGCCGGAGACGGGTTGCTCGTCAGAGCATGGTAGTCGGCAATGAAATAAAAGCAATCGTGTTCGCCCTGCAACTGGAGGTGCTGGCGCATTGCACCGAAGAAATTGCCTATGTGAAGCCGCCCGGACGGCTGGATACCCGATAGTACTCGCAAAGAAAACTCCTTTATATCAAATCACAAAAACACCGTTAAATACACTTCCAACAGCCAGAGTGCGGAAATTTGTTATCAAAATAACCAAACCACAGCCAAATGTCAAGCTTTTTACACTGCTGCTTTGGGTTTGATTCGGTATTACGGCAGGAGTTTAATGGGTTTGAACAGTATTCTCCTCACTTTGATAGATACCCTCCTGCTGGTTTTATAGCTTTCCGCCCTGAGTTCGTTTCTCCCGCTATTCTTATTTCAGGATAGACGAATCCGCCACCTGCGCATAATCACAGAGCGCATAAGAGTTTTGCCCCTTATGCCAAAGTTTAAGCAAAGCGATTGTTACAAATGTCAATATTGTTGTTGCTTTTAAAAAGCCGACACCGCAATTTATCCCCGGCCGAGAGACTTCATATGTCTCTTCGACTTGCGAAGCCCCATCCTCGACGCCTTCTTTTTAACGGCATCTTTGGGACGACCGAGCTCAGCAGCTATCATAGCAGTGGGATTGTTCCCGAACAGCTTTTTGAGCAGCTTGAGGTCGTCCGATGTCCAGGTGCCTTTTTTGAGCCTTTTTCTTCTTGCGGCTTTTTTC
>CAZECQ010000326.1:0-427 GCA_964510545.1 uncultured Pirellulales bacterium
GGGATCAACGAACATACAAGTTTCACTTTCGTACTCCCGATTGTCAAGGCCAAATTACTAGAGAACTAACGGGCTGCTATGTGTCTATCCAGATTATAGGGTATTATGGCTTTGGGCCGGTAGGTGATACATTGCTGGGAGACCGATAATAGTCAAAAACACACTTGTTTTTAATCTGGACAAGATTGCAATTTTTTGGCATATCATCTTCAAATGTTAACAACTTCAAAAACACACCTGAATAACAAACCCATAATACTGATGATCTGCATCACGTTGGCGTTGTGGCTCACCGGCAAATGGTATTATCACGATTGGTTCGAAAATCCATACAAGTATCCAGCAAAGTTCGCCTCCCTCACCGCTACTGTCTTAATGTGTGCCGGAATCTTCCCGCTGATCCACATGGGACGTCCCTGGCTTGCCT
>CAZECQ010000326.1:437-1780 GCA_964510545.1 uncultured Pirellulales bacterium
GAATCTTTCTCTCTACACGAGCACGATTTCTGGAAAATCTGTTTGGGGGCATGGATAAAGTCTATCAGATCCATAAACGCATCGGAAAATGGGCATTCTTCATTGTTTTGTTTCATCCGCTGTTTCTAGTATTAGATCGCCTACCAGATGTTACAGATTTTTTTCGGGCGATGTGGTTTCAGCCACCCGCTCAGGATCACTATCTTTGGGGGCAAAACGTCGGCATACTTGCAATATTGCTTTTTGCTTTGCTGGTAGCGTTAACTCTTTTAATTAAATTGCCTTACCATCTGTGGAAAAAGACACATGAATGGTTCGGGCTTCTGATGCCTGTCGTGATTATTCACATATTTTTGGTAAATGCCGATGTGGCTAAATATCCCCTGTTGCGTATATGGATTTATTGCCTGCTTGTATTAGCGGTTCTGAGCTTCGTTTATATACGTTTTTTATATCGCTTCATAGGTCCGCATTTTCAATACGCGGTCTCCAGCTTTCAAAAAGCAGGGCAAATCATTCATGTGACATTCACACCCCTTGGTAAGAAGATGGATTTCAAGCCCAGCCAATTCGTTTATCTTGTTATTCGTAGGAAAGGGATTACGCCGGAACCGCATCCCTATTCGGTTGCCTGTGGCTATAACCTCGGAGCTGAGTTCAAACTCGGAATAAAACAAATCGGGGATCATACGCGAACACTCGACTTACTTCAAGAGGGTGATCGTGTCACTGTCTATGGACCATACGGCCACTTCAGCGAAAAGTTCCTGTTGGCACAGCGAGACTGTGTATTCATCGGAGCAGGTATCGGCATCACGCCCTTTATAGGTATGTGGCACGTGGCCCTCCACTCCGAAGACCAATACGGAATACAAGAACTTCCGGAGAGGCTGACTCGCACGCATCCCGAGATTATAAGGTCGTGGCAAAGCCCACTCGTCAGTCTTTTTTACGTTTGCAGCACAAAAGAACAAGCTAGTTTCGACAGTGATATCCGGCACGAGGTGGCTATGAGCCACTTCCATGGCTTCAGGGAATTCGAGAAACGTGGGCATCATTATGAATTATACATTAGTTCTCAGCAGGGTCGCATCACAGCTCAGTATATAAACAGTCGTGTCGCCGCAGGCCTCAAGAATAAGTACATTTTTCTCTGCGGACCTTCAGCAATGGCAGATTCCCTCATACGTCAGTTTCAGGCTATTGGAGTCTTTAGTAGGCAAATTATCGTTGAAGACTTCAATCTATTTTAGACCTAAAGAAAAAAGCTTTCCACTTAAAGGGAGAGTCAGGGTCAGAGTACCAGGAGTAAATCAATAGAAAAATAAAATAAATTTTGAGAC
>CAZECQ010000327.1:0-1738 GCA_964510545.1 uncultured Pirellulales bacterium
CGGGATGAAGTTAAGAAACTAAAGCAGAAAATTCGTCAGCTTGAAGAGGCCCTGGCCCAGACACAAATTGATAAGCTGATCAGCGAATCGCAGTTTGAAGTTTTGTGTGAGGATGTCGGTGTTGATCCTGACGAGTTCAAAAAAAAAGTCGATGCAAGACCATCGAAAAAGCAATCGAAAAATCGCCGGAAACGGAATCGTTAAAGAAGATTACAGTTAGCCAATTATGCAGTAATATTGGCATGAGTCGCCAGAATTTTTACAAGATCCGTAAAGCCCGAAAGCGAAAACAGATGGACAAGGAATTGATACTTGAACTTGTCCGCGCAGAGCGTGCTTTGCAGCCAAGGCTCGGCTGTCGGAAGGTTCTTCATTTGATCCGGTCTGAGCTTGAACTGGCCGGTATCCGCATTGGTCGTGACCTGTTCTTCGAACTTATGAAAGAACGCCAGATGCTTGTAAAACGCACTAAAAGGCGTGTTTCGACGACAAACAGCCGTCATAGCTTTGCGGTGTATAATAACCTGATAAAAGATTATGTGCCGGGTGCTATCGGGCAGGTGCTTGTCAGCGATATAACATATATTCGTACTGATGAAGGGTTTGTTTACCTGGCTCTGGTTATGGACGCTTTTAGCCGTAAGAACGTTGGTTATGATTGCAGCGACAGTCTTGAAGCAGAGGGTTGTTTGCGAGCATTAAATCGTGCGATGAGACAACTGCCGAAAGACAGCAATGCGATACATCATTCGGATCGCGGATGTCAATACTGCTGCCACAGGTATGTTAATAAGCTCAAGTCGGCTGGCTTGCGTGTTAGTATGACCGAGGAGAATCACTGCTATGAGAATGCCCAGGCAGAGAGGCTTAACGGTATATTGAAATATGAATATGGACTCCGGTCGACGTTTAAATGTAAGGGTGATGCTTACCGTGTGGTCGACCAGGCGGTGAGGTTATACAATACCCGGCGGCCGCATCAGGCCTTGGGATATCGGATACCGGAGACGCTGCACCGGGCGGCGTGATAGAGATGTACCGCCGCAGAATTTAACAGTGTCGCCTCCGACGAGCTTTGGGTGGCCCATTCTCGGCGAACTATGAAATTATGCGGCTAGCAAACCGTGGTTGGATGGTTATTTAAGATATGAAGAAAAGAAAAAGTTTAGTGTCAACTTTAAATCAGGACTTGACAGTGTGAAAATAAGGGGATTACGGTTTACTTGCTGTGTTTTTTGACAAAATTAATAAAAAATGCTTGCAATTCTTGGATATAGCAGTATATTCATCTTCTTAATTCCCTGTCGCACGGGGTTGGTATACCAATGGTATACTTTTATGCTCGCGTTGGACATCAAAAGTAATTGTGTAATGATGTTCCGCGAATAAGTGTGAAAGTTATTGTAATTGGTGTTGATGTGTGATTTTGGGGCTGACAGCTATCGCGGCATGGTCAGCTCAAGCCTCCGACAGGGGCCCGTCAGTTTACAGCGATGTGAACTCCGCGAGCAACTTTGATATCCGCCGTTGGGCAGTATTTGGCTGGTGATTTAGTGTAGCTTATAGTGTTTGGTGGTTTTTTTATACTGATATTGCGGGTTTATGCATATTTTTTTTGTATTAACGCGATTTGAATAGGATTTGTTACCCGGTGGTGTAATTGGCAACACTCAAGGTTTTGGTCCTGGCATTCCAGGTTCGAGTCCTGGCCGGGTAATTTGATTTAATAATGGTTGTA
>CAZECQ010000328.1:0-1737 GCA_964510545.1 uncultured Pirellulales bacterium
AATTTCAGAGCGAATTATGGTTTACATTGGCAATTACAGAAAGTTTCCTATAAAATAAATCATCGGTCTTTCAGGATGCTTAAAAAATGGTAATAAACCAATTACAGCCGGACAAAAACATTATGAAAAAATTTTCCATTTTTCACATTCTTTTTATGTCATTTTTCTCCAAAGACTTGTATCAGGATGTGGGCTTATACTGGAAAGGGGTAAACTTTGTATACTTGTTGCTCCTCCTGGCCGTTTGCTGGATACCCCCAATGATTAAGATACACGCCGGCTATTCGGCTTTTGTCAGAGAAGAGGCACCGTCTATTGTCTTGCAGGTGCCGGAAATTACAATTACCGATGGGCAGGTTTCGATAACAGAATCGCAGCCATACTACATCACGGCCCTTGAAAACGATGAAGTTCTCGCTATCATCGACACTACCGGAACAATCAAATCTCTGGAAGACTCCAATGCCGTCTGCTTACTGACAAGAGATTCGCTTATTACCCGTAAAAACAAGTTCGAAACCCAAACGTATGACCTCTCTCAAGTGGAACATTCTGTTTTGGACGGCGACCGTATAATGGGCTGGTTACAAACCTCCAAAAAATTCCTTGTCGTAGCAATATACCCGTTTGCCCTTTTGGCTTCTTACATCTATCGAATTGTTCAGGTGCTTATATATGCTGCGATAGGATTGCTGTTTGCTTCCGGGTGTAAAGTAGTGCTTTCATACAATACTTTACTTCGACTTGCAACAGTAGCGGTAACACCCTGCATAATAGCCGGCACCGTTGTTGACCTGGCAGGCGTTTCTCTGCCCGCCCCGTTATATCTGCTGGCCGCATTAGGATATTTGTTCTTCGGTGTAAAAGCCCTCTCTCTGATACCGCCCGCAGATGAATATCCCCGGAACTCTATTGAAACCGAAAGTCCGGAACAATTTCATAATTGGCCCTGAGAAAATCCGATACTTCGTCTTTACTACTCAAAGAGGTAATATATTCAACTACCACTTCTTTTTCCTGATATTAGCCTATATTTTTCCTTTTACCTTTTTCTCCCCGGGCGTTTACGTGTGCGGCCTTTTTGGGACTTCTTTTGAGGTTTGCTTTTCTTGTTTTTCTTAGCCGCTGCTTTCAACGGCTTTACAGGGTGGAGGTTCAACTGACGGGCGCCGATATTTACCGACACTATCCGCACCTTTATTGCCTGGCCCAAACGAACGGTGCTGCCTGAATAAACCCCGACAATACACTGGGCCTTTTGATTATATTTGAATTCATCGCTGCCCAAATCAGCCATCGAGATTAGCCCCTCGATGCCGAACTTCTTCAACTGCACGAATACACCGAAGCTCGCAAGGCCGGTAACCACACAGTCAAGTTCATCGCCGATATGATTTTTTAACATCTGTAGAATCAGAACCGCTTGCAGTTCTCTCTCGGCATCCTCGGCCCGCTGCTCGGTAAAACTGATGTGCTTGCCAATCTCAGTCAAATCCTGCTGCTTAGGCCACTGCCGCTGTTCCTTCTGCAAATAACTTTCCAGCATACGGTGTACGAGCAAATCGGCATATCGGCGAATCGGGCTGGTAAAGTGGCAATAGCAGCCCGAAGCCAAAGCGTAATGGCCGATTTGAAGCGGTGAATACTGGGCTTTCTCGAAACTTCGCAGGACCACCAAATTCACTGCGAAAGAGCAATCAGCACCTTTCACGGCAGCCAGCAAATCCTGTATCTCGC
>CAZECQ010000329.1:0-1730 GCA_964510545.1 uncultured Pirellulales bacterium
GGTTCATTGACATCTTTGTCGTTTGTATCAGGGGCGGGTTCCTGCTGGAGAAAGAGCATTCCGTTGCTGTCGGGAGCCCAGGCGAGGAAGCGTTTTGCCTTTTTGTTCTTTTCGGGTTTTGGCTCGTTGGGATATTTGAGTTGGTTGCTTTTTGCGTTACCATCGATTGGATTCAAAGGTTTTTTCTCAAGTTCAGCGAGTACGTTGCCGTCGAGGTCCCAAAGCTGCTCTGTGGTTGGGAAATTATCCAGATTGACATTATATGAGAATGGTTTTTGCAGGGTTTTGATTCGCAGATAATTCATATCCGGGGAGATATCAATGCTGAGATACATATTGGGTTCAGCGATATTGCGAACTTCGCCGGCTTCGATATTTATTAAAGCGAGCTGTCCTTTTGAGTAATATTCGAGCAAATCCTTGTCGTGCTGATTTTTTAGCAGAAAACGGCGCGTTCGAGTGGGAGTTTTTCCATCTGAGGTGATGTTTATTTTCGGCGAGTTTGGAATTGGTGATTTTGCAGGTTCGGGTCCTCTGTTGTCGGGGAGCAGAACGGTGAGGATTTTTTTGCCGTCAGAGGTCCATTTGAACGTTTTTACGAGTGTGGCCAGAACAGGCGTTTTTGTCAGTTTTTTGGAATTTCCCGCCTTAATGTCGGCAGTATAGATGTGCGTTGCATCATCGAAGTGCGCGAAGTAAGCCAGTTTGCCGCCATCAGGTGACCAGCGTGCGTTGCTTAGTTTTGCATTTTGGGGGGTTTGAAGCTTCATTTTCTTTTGGTTTTTCCAGTTGTAGATTACATATTCATCAACCAGAGCCTTTATAGTAAAGTCACGATGACGGTTGGCTTTGTAGTCGACCTCGCCATCATCTGCATCAGTAAGGGCGTAAAAGGGTTTTGCCAGGTCTTCGATTTGCGGCATATGATGGCTTTGAGCGATAAGGTAGTGAGTGTTGTCAGGGCTGAGGTTCGAGAGCGTTTTATTATTCCATCGCGGGGCCAATATAAGGTCGGCAATTTCTTTTGGCGGGGTCAGGTATGATTCTGTGGTTAAGATGGAAGTGTCGGCATAAGCAGCACAGACAAAGATGGACAGCAGCAGTGATAAAAGTGCAGAAATAAATGTTTTCTCTGTATTTTTCATCGTTTTTTCTCCTTATTGAGGTTGTGTAAATTGTTTGGAAGTATCACCATCTTCATAATACGTTAAGTTAATAACCGATTCCGCTGCCTTTTACTTTTCCTCTGGGGTCAGCGGCGGTTTTAATGAGACCTGTTTTAGGGTCGATTAAGAGTGCGTGGGCTTTTCCACCCTGAGGCTGGCCAAACTTATGGCCGAGCGATTTCAATTTTTTGACAGTTTTTTCCGAAAAGACGTTGTCGAGGTACTTGTCAAGTTGTATTTCATCGGGCAGCCACTGGTGATGAAATCGGGGTGCGGCGACGGCCTGGGCGATGTCCATTTTGTGGTCGATAACATTCATAATGCATTGGGCAACGGTTGTGATTATGGTGGGGCCTCCCATTGCTCCAATGACGATAAAGTTTTTGCCGTCTTTGGTAACAATGGTAGGCGACATTGAACTTAGCATTCTTTTGTTCGGTTCGATTGCGTTGGCTGAGCCACAGACAAGGCCGTAAAAGTTCGGCGCACCGGGCTTTGCACTGAAATCGTCCATTTCGTTGTTTAGAAGGAAACCGGCACCATCGACAACAAGATAACAGCCAT
>CAZECQ010000330.1:0-1697 GCA_964510545.1 uncultured Pirellulales bacterium
CAGAATCGAACGGCTTCGGCTGGCCGCAGATGGTATGAAGGTCTGGAAGGCGCCGAAAGAAGTGCTCAACGCCAGGCCCAGAACACAGAATCACGACGGCTGCCGAAGAGTATCTCCATGCAGAGGGGCCCAAGTGCATGGACACCATCAACGAGTTGTCGCGCATCAACCCGGTGTCGGCTTTTTGCTGCACCCCGGCGGCCGTTATAACGATCACGGCCTTGACATTTCTGGCGATTCCGGCCTCGGTCTCCCAGGCCATCGTCGGCACCATCGTCGGCGCAGGACTGCTTGCCGGCCGCGTCGATTTTACCCTGCTGTACAAGGTGGTTGCCTGCTGGCTGTTCACACCGGTTATGGGTATTGTCCTGGGCTACCTGGTCTATCGAGTCTCAGCGTCGATCCTGAACCATACCGTAAAAAGCATTACCCGCAGGAACCTGATCTATTTTACAGGAATCCTGTTCGCCGGCAGCTACGGCGCCTATTCGCTGGGAGCAAACAACGTTGCCAACGTGACCGGGGTCTATGTCAATGCCGGACTTCTTCTGCCGCTGGAAGCCTCGGCGATTGGCGGGATCAGCATCGGCCTGGGCGTGTTGACCTACAGCAAAAAAGTCATGATGACAGTGGGAAAGGGAATCGTTCCTCTGGACCCGTTTTCCGCCTTTGTGGTGGTGCTGGCAGAAGCGATGACGCTGCACATCTTCACCCAGCTCGGGGTGCCGGTCTCTTCTTCCCAAGCCGTAGTGGGCGCCGTAGTGGGGGTAGGACTGGTAGGCGGTCTTCGCACTATCAGCGGCAAAATGCTTTTGAACATCACCGTCGGATGGATCATGACGCCGGTGGCCGCAGGCCTGTTTGCGGTCGGTCTGCTTGTTGCCAGCCGGTTCCTCTTCTAGGAAGCGGGTATGGATTGTCGACATAACGTATCCATGAAGATTTGGAAGGTGCCTAGCTGGTCCAGATACGAAGAACCAACCATAATCTTTCACTGAAAAAGTTACAAAACAGCCAAACGGGTTAA
This sequence comes from uncultured Pirellulales bacterium, assembly GCA_964510545.1. Classification (GTDB taxonomy): domain Bacteria; phylum Planctomycetota; class Phycisphaerae; order Sedimentisphaerales; family Anaerobacaceae; genus CAYXPG01. Next base: position 1,028 of record CAZECQ010000330.1, read on the forward strand.
TCTGTGCTGAAAGCGGTCGGCTGAGGCCTCTTTTTCCCTTAACTCAGCTCAAAAAAGCCTATTTAATTTCTTGACAGCCCGATTCCAATCGTGATACACGATTTTCCTGTTATAGGAATTGTAGAAATGGAGTCTGAGGAGATTTTTGAGCCCACAATTCAGCGTTTACTGGTTGAGCTGCTCCTCAATCCCTGGAAGCGATTTACTATCAGTATTCAGGAAACCGAAAAGGCGATTTTCTATTACCTTATCAGCTCATTTGCAAACCAAAAAGGAGCAAATATGAGACCTTGCATAAAATTATTAAAAGCATTTATTGCTTCATTACCTTGTTTTCTTTGTATTATTCCAATTAGTCAAAGTAATACGTATGCCCAGTCCTTTAATCCTCAATCTTATGAGATCTTTGATTTACTTGAAAAACTTTATCCCAACATTCTTTCACCACAAGCAACATACATTCAGAGGTTTGAAGATTTAAATCTTATGGAAAAAGGAACTTATCTTCATGATACTGATAAAGATGTGAGGCTGCTCTATAGGCGTTACAAAGATTTTGATATAAAAACAGACCATTTCAATCTATATTTTTATGACCACAATAATAAATTGACTAATTTCGGTTCAATTGATTTATGGCTGCCTTTTTTGAAAGCAGAAGTATTGTTTG
>CAZECQ010000331.1:0-1644 GCA_964510545.1 uncultured Pirellulales bacterium
TATCTATGCACGCATCTTCGAAAAGCTCTTTAAGGAAACAAACTCTCTCAGCATCACGCTAAACCCAAAGCCGGATGTCTTATACATCTCCGAAACCATCTCAGCAGTTCCAGGCACCGATATCGCCGATATGCTCTCCGCTCCTGTCTCGCTGAATAAACAGAACAAACTGCTCGGCTACCTCGAAAACAACGCATTGATGAACCTCGCAGCAAGGATTGATACTCCCTTATTTACGAAGCTCGAAACAGCAGGCATTGATATGCTCACAGCTTTTGGCACCGAGAATGCAAACCTGGAAAATACCGCAAAATTGAAAAAACTCACGGCCGATATGACCAACGCTCTCGGCTCTTCGGTTGCCTGTTCAATGTCCATTAATCCTCAGACTAAACCGCCATTTATCGTGAAATATATCGTTGAGATTAAGGATGAGAAAATTTTCAACCAACTGATAGACGACTATTTCAAGTTGTCCGGTGAGTTTGTCAACAGTATGTATAAAAGTCTGGGTGTGCAGACTGACTTTACATTCAAACGCGCAGTCGATACTTACAAAGGTGTCTTAATTGATTCAGCTAAGCTCGTTATTAAAGTAACCGACCCGAATTCTCCACAGGCTCAGATGATAAACGTTATGTATGGTGATGGCTTCGATTACCGTTGGGCAATGGTTGACGGTTTGTGTGTTTGTGCTGTTAGTGGTGATATGGACGCGGCTGTCCGAAAACTGATTGACCAGGCAAAAGCCGGTGGTCCAAAACAACTCGCATCAGAAATACAGGCTGCTCTTGCACTTCTGCCCAATGCCGAAAAAGCTGACTTTATGGGCACGTTTAACTACCTGCGTTTGTTAAAAATGATTTTTGCTATGGTGCCGGTACCGCTGCCGCGGGTCGATTTGCCGACAGAAACCAACATCAATTTTGCCGCCAGTGCCGCCAACGGCACTTTGTCAATAAACATCGCTCTGCCGAAAGAGCATCTTGTGGAAATTGTCTCTGTATTTCAGATGATGCAGCAGCAGAAAATGCAAATGCAGCAGCAAATGATGGAGCAAAAAATGCAGATGCAGCAACAACCCGCTACGCCGCCGAACCCATAGCCAAACCCGCCAATTTTCTGAATGCATAAAAAAACCGGAACCAACCAGTTCCGGTTTTAACTCTTATAAATCCCCGTCTTCGCTGGGACTTTTTTATTCGAACTTGTACAAAAAAGGTATTACTTTCGACTTATCGGTTCTTTTCATCAAGCAATTTTCGCAGATACTTGTTTTCACGCCGAGTCGCTTCAAGGTCGAAAAGCTGATATTTAATACATATCCGCAGATAATCCAGCGATTCCTGCAGACTATTAACGCTTTTCTGAAGCTTCTTATGGCTGTCCTGGGCCTGCTTGGCCAGCATAGCCAGTCTTAAATGTTGTGGGTCAATCCCAGCCCCAAATTCATTGACCAATTCTTTAACTTTGTCCTCTAATTTTATTTTGTCCTTTTCATCATCCTTCATTTTTCTCCCGATCCGAAACAAAAACATTCCTTTTCTTCTTCTTCAAATCACCCGGATAGAAAGCCTCCGAAGCTTTTCACCGGTAATAAATGTGCAAAATTCATACCGAAACGCACCCAAATAAGTTTCCTGG
>CAZECQ010000332.1:0-1629 GCA_964510545.1 uncultured Pirellulales bacterium
GCATCTCATCAGGCATTGCCGGACGATGTGCCTTATACTCGGTGTAGATTTCAGAGCGAAAACTAGGGACTTTGCTGTCCATTGCCACAACGAGCATATCAGGGTTTTGATTCCGGATAAGGCCTAAAACGGCTGTAGTGAAAATATAGGTTGCTTGGGTCGGTTCGCCGGAGGGGCTGGTTAGCGGCTGACGTATCCGGGCATAATAAGCAGCATAAATATGCGCGTGGCCGTCAATTATGTAAAGCTTCTTTGCCATTATTGTTTACTTTATTTTTTATTCGGCGTGCTGTCAAGGCAATAAGAGAATGAGGCATTGGGCGTTTTGTGAATTTATCAAAAGTTGTTTTTTAAAAGCCGGTCGTTGAGTCTCCAGTCATATCTAATGTATTTGACGGAATAGATTTCTGTTTCGAGAAAAGCTACATCCCTTATGGGGATATAATTAGTGATAAAGTTCAGGACAGCACGAACGGCGGCGGGCTGGTCTTTAAACTTTTTGTCGGTGACGTATTTAGATACAAACTCTTTGCCGTACCAGCTTGGTTTAAGGATGGCCGAGAGATAAACAACTTTGCTTTTTCTGTCTATCCAGAAACCCTGAGAGCTTTTAAGGAATTTCTTGGCCTGGTCGTCTAATTGTTCGTATAGCTTATATCCATAATACGGCTCATTTCGCAAAGGTGGACTGGAAACAATTGCGTCACACATTGCAAAAAACACTTTCGGCTCTGCAAACTCTTTGTAGAAGAATCGTTCTTCGATTTTTCCGAGGGTAAATTCCTCATCCATTACGATGAATTTTTGACTTTTGATTCCGCCGATATTTTTGTTGATGTGCCTTATGCTGTGCGGTCCCCATCCCGGGAAGAGGTGCATAACTCGTGTTGACTGGATTGGATAATTGTCGACAATTATTTTGAGTGTATGTATGTTGTAGGCATTAAGCCAGAAGGCGATTTTATCGCTTTTGGGCCAAGAGTTATATTCGTTCGGGTCGAGTTTGTCAAATTCCTTCAAGGGGCCCATCAACTTCAGTCTTTGTCGGCGAAGCGTCTTGTAATCAACCATCCCTTTATCATCGACAAAGTCATTTAAGAGGTCAGCACATTTGTTATGAAAAGTAACTTTAGGCAATGGTTTGACCTGGTTAGGTTCGATTGCATTAGGTTCAGGCTGCAAAGAAACGATTTCATTTGGCTCGGCTTTAGGAGGGATAATTTCATTAGGTTCCGGCACGGAAGGTTTGATTTCAATAGGTTCCGGCACGGAAGGTTTGATTTCAATAGGTTCCGGCTGAGGCATTGGGCTCTCAACAGGTTCGGCGGGTTCGGGTCCTTGCGAAGAGCAGCCGGTAATAAAAATGAATACCATTATTGAGATTAAAAAAGCATAAAACCATTTAGCCATTTTATTACTTTCCTAAAGTAATTGACCTTCCAACATCTGCCAATTTTTATCCATTCAGCAAGGCAGCGGGTAATAAATACGCTGCTATAATAACTGTTCTGATTGTTTTTTTTACAATAAAAACCCGAATTTGTAAAGTCTGTTTATGTAAAAAACAGGTAAGATTGGGGCTGTTGAAAAAGTCCCGGTTTTATAGTATCTTATTTTTTACTCAGGCTG
>CAZECQ010000333.1:0-1596 GCA_964510545.1 uncultured Pirellulales bacterium
GAGTTGTTCTTTCTGCCCGGCCATATAAACAGAACCGCTCTGTTCTATTTGTTTCATAATGCTTCGTATCTGCTCAAGCTGTTTTCTCAATTGCTTTAATTTATCTTCCTGCCCCTCCAATTGCCCTCGTTTTCCCACCTTAATTGGTACGCCGTAAGTTGTTATGAGAACCCTGATTTTGCCAATAAATCCGGAACTGCGCAGCTTCTTGCGAATCGGCTCAGCAAGTTTTGTCTCATAATCGCTTCTGGCAATTGTATCGTTAAGAGTTGTCCCTAAAGGCAGGGGAAGAGTATTCCTCACCGGCACCGCCCGCTTTGCGCAGTAGTATTGACCAATGCGCACAGACGCCGCAATGTCGCTGTTTGTTATTACCAAGATCTCATTGGGCTCCAGCGCAAAGCTATTCCGGGCCGCAAAAAAAACCAGGTATATAAAGATGAATTTAAAAACCTTCATCCGTTCAAAAGTTTTTATACAAAAAATTCAGCCCCGGAGGCTACCGGGGCTTTCGGTTATAGTCAAATGTCCAAAAGAACAATGATTTGCCACAGGCGTCACATACTAATGTCATTCGAATAGGTGCAGACTGCGCAGCAATTCCGGCTGATAATCCTCGATGAGTTCATCGTAATTATCAAACCAGCAGGCACTCGGATTACTCTTGAAAACCATAACTCGGCCGCTGTCTTCATTGTGGGCAGCCCTGTGATACCTGAAGAACACCATATCGTGGGTTTTGCCGATGATTTCTATTTTACCGCTCGAATGCGACATCGCATACCGGACCCGCTTGGCCAGACCTGAAACCTGCGATTTGGCCTGTTCTACTATCTCATACCCCCTTTCAATCGGCACCGTATAAGCTTTGTTTCCCAGAGCTGGCCGACACTGGAAAATATAGTAAGGAGCAGCACCAACAAAAGAAAGCTTTCTAAGCAACTCGGCCATAACATTAGGGTCATCATTTACCCCCGTTATCAATGGGGTTTGGTTCGCTATTATGGCACCGCTTTTTAGCAAGAGTGATACGCCTTTGACGGCAATGTCTGTCAGCTCCTGCGGGTGCACAAAATGAGTTATTATATATATCTTCTTGTCGTCGGTGCTGAATTTCTTTATCATCTCCAGCAACGAAGGGTCATCAATAATCCTGTAAGGATTAAAAGCCGGCGTTTTTGTACCAATACGAATTATTCCAATGTGGTCGATTTCCCTGAGCCGCCGAACAATATTCTCAAGCTTCGAGGTCATCAGTGACAACGGGTCACCGCCGGTCAGCAGCACATTTGTTATCTCACCGTGCTGCTTTATGTACTCGGTCGCCTCGGGCACATTTAGAATATGTTCCTTGTGAGACTCCGTGAAAAAATGTTTACGGAAACAGTAGCGACATATACCATCACAAACATCGCTTACCAAAAGCAACGCCGTGGAATTATATTTGTGCTCCAGTCCCGGTATTATCGTGTAGTCCTTCTCATCTGATGGGTCATACCGGCCCCACTGTTCAAGTTCCTGTATATGCGGGATTATAATCTGACGTATCGGGTCGTCGGGGTCATCCCAGTCAATGAGCGACAGATAATAATCGTT
>CAZECQ010000334.1:0-1593 GCA_964510545.1 uncultured Pirellulales bacterium
ACTTAAAACATTTTACAATAACCAAAATCACTATTAAGACCAAACTCTGTCATTTGCGCATTGCGACAGGATTTACTTTCATTTTTTGTTCAAGTATTTCTTTAACAGCTAAAAATGCGATGCTGCCGTCTTCAAGGTCGAAGATAGTTTCGGCCTGCATTGAAGCATTACAGACAGCCTGGTCATAAGGTACGCATCCCAATACATTTATTCCATCCAGCTCTTTTGCTTTGTCAGTTTTGTTCCAGACAACACCTGTTTCTTTTACAGTTATTGGTAATTTTTCGGCAAGTTCAAAAATTCTTCGAGCGGTAACTGCGCCGAGAGCCGTTGCTTCGGCCACTATACATAGCAGGTCAATGTTATTAGTGGTTCTTCGGGAGAGATGCTCCATTCCCGCCTCATTATCCATTACTACATAACCATACGCACCACTTAGTTTATCCAGAAACTGCCTCAAGAGGTTATTTGCGGCACAATAGCAGCCGGGTCCTTCCGGCCGACCCATAGTAAGTAAATCAAATCCTCTTCCCTCGGTAATCACTTGCTGAATACCATATTCAAAAGAACGTGCCCTGTCCATCCCAGGCACCGTCGGCGATTTTTCAGCGGCTTTTTCCCGAATTTCCGCAATGGTTTGTTCCGGCTCGGCCCCAATCATCAAACCCAGACAGGAATTGGGGTCGGCATCTACGGCAAGGACTGCGCCTTTGTTCTGCTCACACAAATACCTGATGATCATAGCAGCAAGTGTTGTTTTGCCTGAGCCGCCTTTTCCACTTATTGCAATACTTGTTGTCATATCTGTTTTCACGTTTCACATTTTATGCTTTTTACTGACGGAAACAGCGATAAATCCGTATGAGGCAGAAAATTCGCCCTGATGAATTCATCCATATATCCCGGATGACTCATCAAATCAAAATACGTCATACTTTCGGCGATTTGCTCGGCCGTCTCAAGGGCTTCCCTGCTAAGCAGAACAGTCTTTGCACCTGCGATAGACGTGTTGCCCACAAACTGGAGCTTTTCCAACGGCACATCTGGCAACATACCGATAGTAACGGCCTGCTGAACGTTCAGGAAGTTTCCGAAGCCGCCTGCGAGATAAACCGCATCAATATCATCGGTCCTGGTTTGCGTTGAATCCATAAGAACCTTAATTGCGGCAAAAACACCCGCTTTCGAGCGAATGAGGTTTTCAATATCTGCCTGTGTTATTACGATTTCCTGATGGTCGTCTGTGGGTGGAACTAATTGAAACTGCCAGCCGCTGTCGGCTTCTGTAAATCTTTCGTCATCGCTTATTTTGAAACTTCCGGTCCGGTCGATAATACCGTTCACGAAAAGCTCCGCAATCGTATCCAGAAGGCCTGAACCGCAAATACCAACCGGATGAGTATCTCCGATTGTCTTAAAATTGACAGAGCCATCCCCCAAAATCGTTAGCTTTTCGATAGCGCCGGCTCCCGCCCGCATACCGTGCTTGACACCACTTCCTTCAAATGCCGGGCCGGCTGAGCTGGAGGCGCAAACCAGCCAGTCCTTATTGCCAAGAACAACCTCGCCATTCGTTCCTATATCAACAAAAAG
>CAZECQ010000335.1:0-1592 GCA_964510545.1 uncultured Pirellulales bacterium
GAGTGTACGTCTTCAGCAAAAATGAGACAAATTTGCCTTTAAATTAGGAGACGATCTCAGCTCCGGTTTCAATAATTTTACAATTAATTCTTTTTCTTTCAAGCATTGTTTTTGCTTTTAACTGTTTTCTTTTTTCCAATATTTCTTCTCGCTTGCCATAGTAAACATCATCAGGCGTCACATTACCAATAGCTTCATGATATCTGCCTTTATTATACCAGCTGACAAACCTGGCAATCTGGTTTTCTAATTCTTCCGGTAATTCCCATATATGTAAAAATAGTTTTTCTTTCATCGAGCGATGATACCGTTCGATCTTTCCATTGGTCTGCGGGTGATATGGTGATGCAAATATATGGCCTATTCCTTTGGTCTCCAGGTAATCGCCAAAGTCTTTTCCGACAAGAGCCGAGCCGTTATCACTTAGCAGTTTTGTTCTGTCATTGATTGGAACATTATGCATGCCGGTAAACTCACAAGCCAATTCAACAACATCACTGAAATCGGCGGCTGTCATCGCCGGCCTCAACTGCCATGCCAATATCTTTCTGCTATAATCATCCAGAACGCTGATCAGATAGAACCAACCCCAGCGGTCAACTTTCAAGTATGTAGCATCTATCTGCCAGAGCTGATTGGTACCGGTTGTCTTCGTATGATACTCATCGGCTGCAGGGAACCTTTTTATCTTTGGTTCAGGGATTAAACCACGCTCCTTAAGTCTTCTGTAAACGGTGGGCTCAGATACGCTAAAGTCTTCATTATCAGTAATATACAGGCTTATCTCTCTGCTGGAATATTCAGGATTGAATGTTGCATACTCTAATATTTTATCCACCTGATACGGCAATAACTGATTCCAGGTTCTCGCCCTGTAAGGTTTATTATCCTGTAAGCCATTTATGCCCTGGCTGCGAAGCTTTCGCTTCCAGCGGTAGTATGTACTGCGGGCAATATCGAATTTGGCAATCGCATCGGATATGCTTAAGCCGGAACTTTCCACAGAGCGTATTATATCCATCTTTTGATTTCTGCTCATTCTTTGATACCTCATCCTCTTACATACCCAAACTTTTTTTATATTTGATCACATCAAGCATTGATTCAGCCAGGGCCTTTTTAAGGTCCTCGTTCTCGGCCTTAAGCCGTTTAACTTCATCGCTGGTGGCATCACGCAATATCGCCCTGGTAAGACCGTTCTTTCCCGCCTCAAGAAAGGACTTGGACCATTTGTAATAAACCGAAGCTGCTATGCCTTCTCGTCTGCATATTTCTGATATGGGCGTCTCACCCCGCAACCCCTCAAGAACTATTCGAATCTTCTCTTCTGCGGAGAATTTTCTGCGTGTTGCTTTTCTGATTTGTTTGATTACATCTTTTTTTGCCATTTCAAACTCCTTTCAGGCCAAGGAGGCCTATTATGGAGCTGAAATCTGCGATTTCAAGTTATTTCCTGCATGCAGGAAATAACTTGATTCTCTCTCTTAACTCAAGGAGCTAACCTGTGCCATTTATGCTGATTGGACACACAGCGTAATAATGCTGGCTATTATTGCCAACGTTATAATGGAACTTTTCATTTTAGCCTCCTA
>CAZECQ010000336.1:0-1587 GCA_964510545.1 uncultured Pirellulales bacterium
CACAAAATCGCCTTGTTTTTTAGATGTTTATCTTCTTCAGTTAACTGGTTGGTCCCGCCTACCGGATTAAAAACTCCCAGCCTGAGCCGGTATCGGTAACTGTTGCCCGGCTGAGTCGTGTCATCATGTGCCCAGAACACTAACGGCTCACGCATATTTTCCAAATCAGTTTCCGGCTTAATCAGTATATCTTCAAATTCAGCATAAACCTCATTAAGCTTACTTGTAGCGTCTCTGCCCAGCTGAGGTGTCGTTACCTCACCACCTGCACGTTCTAAGGCCTTGCGCTCCCTGCGTGTAAGACGTCGGGGTGTTTCGGCACCTGTTTCTGTGCCGCCACGATTACGAATTTGCTCAAGTCGCTCCTCCCTTCTTTTTTTCCTTAACTCCCTGCTGGCTGATATTTCGGTGCCCGTCTCTGCCCCAAGGTCACCGGCTGCTGCTATCCCAAAGGGGTCCGCAGCGGTTCCACCTGAGGTACCAAAAGTGTCAGTTTTGCTGCGACGCTCCGCAATGGCCGCCTTACGCTCTCGCTCTTTCTCACGCTTTTCTGCATCCCTGACTGAACGTCTTTCCTGTACCTTTGCTTCTTTTTGATACTTCTTATAATCCTTATGAAATGACGGCGGGAGCCATTCTTCTTCGGCGGAAGCAATCATATACCCCTGCGGCTGAAGCAGATTTGCTCGCAATATAGGATTTTTATATTGAAGCATACGAACCTCTACCCCACCGCGGGGCAGTTCGTCAACCTCGTCTATAATCTCAAACATTCTTCTGTAACCGTCCACCTTCGAACGGGGCACTGTTTGCCAATTGCTCCATCTGCCATCACTAAGCAACTCTTGTCTCTGAAGGTCCACAGCCGCAAAAATCGGATGTGCAAGGCACGGGTCCCGCCATTCTTTCTTAACATCCTCCCCCATAAAACTTTCTTGAAATCGCTCATATAATCCGGCAATGTCTATATTGCCTTCAACCGTCACAAGGTCAAGGTCGTTCGGCTCACTGTTAGACTGGTCATAACGAACCTGGCTGCTGACTTCTTCAATAGGAGCATAAACTGCTGCACGGATATGCTCGACCAAAATGTCGTTGATTTCACCAACTACCGGAACGTGGTATTCCATATCATCGGCAAGGAGCATTCTGCCTTCACTCGGCATGGGTATAGCAACGTCGGTGCCGATGCTTATGGCCGAATCAAGCAGAGCGGTAATACGGTCAAGCCTTCTTGTGTAAACTTGCCCCTGTACACTCTTTTGGTACAGCTTGTCCTCTAAATCTTCCACCTGCTTGCTTATGTACGTATCAATCTTACTGATGCCTATCTTCGTGTTATCGTAAGTAACATGGTTGGGACTAAAAAGTACCCGAGTAAGAAGAAGCCACATGCAGACAAGTCCAATAATAGCAAAAACTATCTCTTCAATATGTTCTTCAAAAAAATCGCCGCCTATCTTAAACATTTTTAACCCCACAAAAAATTCTGACCTTGTTTATTATTCTTTCTCAATAAGGCGTCCCCGTTGCGTCCACCTGTAAATCCTGTTTTACCGATTCTGGTTTAATCTGCTCGTATCCTTT
>CAZECQ010000337.1:0-1573 GCA_964510545.1 uncultured Pirellulales bacterium
ACATTCACCCACTACAACCTCGCCATGGCATACATAGAACAAGGGGACCTTGAGCAAGCTGTGAGCCAGTTCAAGAAGGTACTTCAAATTGACTCCAACTACCCCGCAGCAAATCATAACCTTGGCCTCATATTCGTGGAACAAGGTAAACATAACCAAGCTGCAGAGCATTTCAAAAAGGAAATTCACATCAAGCCTAACTACCCTCGCATCCATATTTCCGCCCACTCCAACCTTGGTATGATATTGATGCAACAAAGAGACATGGATTCGGCTAAAGTCCATTACAAAGAGATACTTCGTATTAATCCCAACTATGCCGATTCCTATTATCATCTCGGCAACATATTAATGGAACAGGGTAATATGACCCAAGCCAAGCTTTACTATGAGCAAGCACTTCAGATTGAACCCGATTATGCCGGTGCTTACTACCACCTCGGCAACATATTAATGGAACAGAGAAATATGACCCAAGCCAAGCTTTACTATGAGCAAGCACTTCGGATTGAACCTAACTGCGTTGATGCCCACAACAGCCTTGGTATAATATTCGCAAACCAGGGAAACATAGAAAGATCTCAGGCCGAATTTGAACATGAAATACGCATCAATCCCAACCATATTGAGGCGCGTTACAATCTTGGTAACATTTTTCTGGCCCAAGGCGACCTCACCCAGGCTGCATCTGAATACGAGCGTGCAATTGGCATTGAACCAGACCGAACCAAGAGCAACTTAGAAGCCTATATCAATTCCCATATCAACCTCGGTGAGGTATTAATGCGACAGAGCAGGCCGTTCCAGGCTGTAGCTCATTACGAAAAGGCACTTGAGGTAAACCCAAATAATACAATTGCGATGAATAACCTTGCCTGGCTCCTGGCGACATATCCTGATGATAATTTTCGCAACGGCAAAAGAGCGGTTGAACTGGCTGAGCGGTCCTGCAATATCACCGGCTATAAGATACCTAAATTACTGGATACACTGGCGGCGGCCTATGCCGAAGAAAAAAGATTCACAGAAGCAATCGAAACCGCAACCAAATCGCTGGGTTTGGCAGAACTACAAAATAAACCTGCAGCCCAGATACAACAAATTCAGATGCGTCTTGAGCAGTACAAAACAGGTAAACCATACCATCGAAAGCCCTGATGTGTGGTGAAATGGTATTGGATTTTTGGAAGTATAGGGACAAATCCGGGTGAGGTGAGGATTTATCGGTATAATTCTACAATAAAGGCCATTTGTGTCCTTGGAGAAGCGATAGTCCTGTAAAAAAGCGGTTATTCACAAAAAAATAAATAAAATTCAAAGGTTTAACTTGACAAAGTAGCTTCTAATTTGTTATAAGGTGTAAAGGCGTGTGAGGAAAGTGCTTTGACGGTGCGACAACCACAGTTTTCTTAAGAAAAAATGGATGGGTGAGGCATAAGAAGCTGCAACACGAATCTTTGGAAGGCAGGGGCATTGTAGTCCATATTATTAGATTCGGAGTAGGTATGCGGTTATTTTAACTAACAAGCCGTGTTTATTTTGACGATAAAACAGTCTAACCAGATTTTAAGTG
>CAZECQ010000338.1:0-1572 GCA_964510545.1 uncultured Pirellulales bacterium
AACCTGTATTACAATCTCTGTGATTTGTGGAATCTGGGCCGGGCCGCAAACAATATCGACAGCATCGTGCCGGAGCAATTCTTCGCCGAGCCGCTGCGCCATACAGCCGATTACTCCAACCACTAAATCAGGCCTGTTTTCCTTGATGTGTTTTAAGTGGCCGAGGTGTGAAAGAACCCTGTCTTCTGCATGCCGGCGAACTGAACAGGTATTTATCAAAACGACATTGGCCTGCTTAACACCATCGGTAAGACAGAATCCGGCTTTTTTAAGTGCAGCGGTAACCAAAGCCGTATCGAGCTTGTTCATCTGACAGCCGAAACTTTTAATATGTGCGGTTTTAACACTCATAAGTAGCTATATATACGACATCCAGACGGCAAAATCAATGCCGGCAGGCAAATTGGCTCTTTGGGGATGAAGGCTGGGATAAATTTTGTCTATAGTATTGCTTGACGCTATTATTGATGAGGTTATAATCAGCACTGTGTTTGAAGTGAAACCAGTCTGAAACATTTACTTAAAGAGGTGCGATTATGGTAGAGGTTCATCGCAGAGAATGGTCACAGGGTGACAGCGGGCCGCCATTCGGTACTAATATTACGTTTAACTTGAAGTGGCTGAGCTGGCTGATACCTCTTGTTGTGGTGTTGTGGCTTTTGTCGGGGATATACATCGTTCGGCCCGACGAACAGGGAGTAGTGCGGCGATTCGGCAAGGCGATTGCCGTAACGGAACCGGGGCCACATTATCATTTTCCACGCCCTATTGAAATGGTGGACAAAGTCAAGGTAAAAAAGGTGCGGCGCATTGAGGTTGGCTTTAGAACGATTAGTCCCGGTCCACCAGCCCGGTATAAATTTATACCGGCTGAATCGCTGATGCTTACCGGCGACGAGCAGATAATCGATGCTCAGATAATAGTACAGTACAAGATTAATGACGCCCAGAAATTTCTTTTCAACGTTCGCGGCCTTGAAAGGCCTCGCGGTGCGCTTATGGATGCTGCGGAGGTTGCTTTGCGGCAGGTGGTCGGTCAAAGGCCGATTGATGACGTTCTGATAACAGAGAAGCTGCAGGTGGAGCTTGATATTCGCGAAGCTCTGCAGGAAATAATAGACCGGTATGACAGCGGTGTAAAGGTTGTGGAAGTGAAACTGCAGACGGTCCGTCCTCCGAAAGAGGTGGAGAGGGCATTTAGCGATGTTGTAAGCGCCAAGGAAGATAAAGAACGTTTAGTCAAGGAAGCCGATGGCTATCGTGAGGATTTGCTGCCGAAAGCAAGAGGCAAAGCGGCGAGCATAATCAGGGGGGCAGAGGCATATAAAGAAGAGCGGATAAAACGCGCACAGGGTGACGCCGACAGATTCCTGGCGGTTCTAAAAGAGTATGAAAAGGCAAAGGACGTAACGCGCAAGCGATTGTATCTTGAGACTATGGAGCAGATTCTACCTGGTATTCGCAAATTCGTAATCGACAGTGAGGTCGGCGGGAACCTGCTGCAGTTCCTTCCGCTCGAAAAAGGAGGTGCAAAATGAGAACGAATATTACAGTTGCAATTGTTCTGGTATT
>CAZECQ010000339.1:0-1555 GCA_964510545.1 uncultured Pirellulales bacterium
ATCGGACATAGGCACGCTTTTACATAAAATAAGGTGTTTTCAGTGAACGCTTACGTTTTTTATTTTTTGCCTTTGGCATTTTTGGGGACCCCATTGGAACCGGTACCAAGCAGTAAAATCGGAGCGGCTATGGCAATGGATGAATAGGTACCAACGATAATGCCAAAACCTATTGCAAAAGTAAAGCCTCTGAGGCCCTGACCTCCAAAGACATACATTATCAGCACAACAATAAACGTAGTGAAAGAGGTCAAGAGTGTTCTGGAAATAGTCTGGTTAATGCTGTTGGTGATTATCTGCGGATTGAGAAGACCTTTGTGGCGGTTTTCACGAATACGGTCGAAAACAACAATAGTATCATTAAGCGAGTAGCCAATGAGTGTTAAGAAAGCCGCTATCATTGCGAGGTTGATTTTGAAGTCTCCAATCAGCAGTGAGGCGCCTATAGTGGTTTGTGCGATGTAAGTACAGGCGGTAATTGCGCCAAGGGTGATACATACGTCGTGGACCAATGCGACAATTGCGGCAATTCCGTACGTGAGGTCTCCGAATCGGAATCCGATATAAGCAACGATTGCGAGCAACGACAGAACAATCGCAATCAAAGCCCTTGTTTTTTGTTCTGTCCCTACGGAAGGGTTAATCTGTGTTACTCTCGGCAGTGAGGTTTCCAGTGTTGTCGCCGCCGTTACTTTTGTGGTTTCGTTTTCAACGAACTGTGTCCATTCGTTCTCGGTTAGTTCGCGCAGTCCGGCCTCGGGCGGGGCGCTTAGATAAACAAAATTATTCACCGGCTTATCGGGCTGCATTTGGTTCAGGGTGGTATCGAGGATTTGATAGGGGTAATAATTGAGGTTCTGTGTATCAGGTTTGAAGCGCAGAGCCTTGAATCTTGAGTCAATATCTTCTGCAGTGGCGGCCTTTTCGAGTTCGCAGGTAATTCTGATACCGCCGAGAAAATCTACCAGTTGGGGGAAAGAATCTATAAGCTCTTCGGTTATTTTTTGCTCTGCTGTTATTTTAGGCAGGAGGTTTTGCTGTATTTGCAGTTCGTCTGCAAAAGCATTTAATATCGTGTTGTTGACGATTTCATCGACTTTCGGCTGAGAGATTTGAGCGTTGGGAAAAGCCATTTCCAGGATGCCTTTTACCTGGGATTTGTTTGTGTTATTTGTCTCTATAACAAAATCAGCAGGGTTGCTTTTTTGGATTATCCGTAAGTTGGTTAATTTACCTTCAAAGCGTCCCTGGGCCTTTCTGATTGCTAAAGCCATCTTTTCGGGATTTTGCTGTTGAGATTCACCGAAGGTTACTGTAACGGTGGTTCTATTAGTTTCGGTGGTGTTGATTTCATATTGCCTATTTGACTTTCCGATACTGTAAACGTTTGCCGCTGCGAGAGCGGGATTGTTCAGATTGATGCCGGCCTGGTGTATTCTGTCCTCAATGTCTTCTCTGATGAGATTTGCGTTTTCTTTTAAGTTGATTTGGACAGAAGTTCCGCCGGTAAATTCGATATCATATTTGTTGTTTACTGCGGGGTCTCTTGTAAAGA